>NZ_AWQP01000037.1:0-270469 GCF_000972175.1 Pseudomonas syringae pv. coryli str. NCPPB 4273
TTCGATGTCGAAGCAGAACGGTTGATTGAGGGCTTCACGCCCCACGAAAGCAAGTACCTGAAGGTCAACAGATATGTCCTCCAGCGTGAGGGAAATATGAGTTGCGTTGGCGTCCAGCATGCCTTGAGTCCCTTCCGTGAAATAAGCAGGAAACAAATGGTGCAGGAATACTGCGAGGCCTTCAAGATAAGATCAATACAGGACTCTGTGGGACGCAAAGTAACGACAACATTTGGAGGTGGCAGAGGCGGCCCCACCCAAGCAGGATATCTGCAGCTTAATACGAATGAGCGTATCAAGAAAACGGTGGCCACCTAATCGCAGCGGGCTGCCGAGAAGCTCCCTCCCAGTATTCTGTACCCAAGAAGATACGTGTCAGGACTTGCGCAAGTATGTTCGACCCCGAGTAAGTCAAGTACGTCAATGAAGGGTCAACACGCGCTTGGCAGAGGGAGCCTAATGGCGGGAAGCGTTCCCACCAATCAAGAGTGGGCGCTGCAATGCGTCGTGCATGGCGAGCCAAAGTTTCACAACCCGGCTGGATCAGCTGTGGACCGCAAGGTGTTATGATCCTTTTCTCCAATGCCATTACGCCAACTTTACGCCAGACGAAAAAAAAGACCTTGAAAATCAAGGTCTTTCTTCAATTTGGTGGTGCCCCGAGGGAGAATCGAACTCCCACTTCTTTCGAAAACGGATTTTGAATCCGCCGCGTCTACCAATTCCGCCATCAGGGCTCAATGGCGGCGAAGTATAAGGATGAGTTTTCTGTTGGTCAACAGGGATTTACGCAGGTTTTTTACTAATGCCGTCAAACCGGATAAACTTCCCGGCCCTGCTAAACGAACCCGATCATGCGCGTCGCTGACTTTACCTTCGAACTTCCCGATTCCCTGATTGCTCGCCATCCACTGGCCGAGCGTCGCAGCAGTCGTCTGTTGACCCTCGAAGGGCCGACGGGCGTGCTGGCACATCGTCAATTCACCGATTTGCTCGAGCATTTGCGCCCGGGCGACTTGATGGTGTTCAACAATACCCGGGTCATTCCTGCACGCCTGTTCGGGCAGAAAGCCTCCGGCGGCAAGCTGGAGATTCTGGTCGAGCGCGTGCTGGACAGCCATCGTGTGCTGGCGCATGTGCGCTCGAGCAAGTCGCCCAAGCCTGGCTCGTCGATTCTGATCGATGGCGGTGGCGAGGCCGAGATGGTGGCGCGGCACGATGCGCTGTTCGAGCTGCGCTTTGCCGAAGAAGTGCTGCCGTTGCTGGAGCGTGTCGGCCATATGCCGTTGCCTCCTTATATAGACCGTCCGGATGAAGGCGCGGATCGCGAGCGCTATCAGACCGTTTACGCGCAGCGTGCCGGTGCGGTGGCTGCGCCGACTGCCGGCCTGCATTTCGATCAGCCGCTGCTCGAGGCGATTGCTGCCAAGGGCGTGGAAACCGCGTTCGTCACCCTGCATGTTGGCGCAGGGACGTTCCAGCCGGTGCGCGTCGAGCAGATCGAAGATCATCACATGCACAGCGAATGGCTGGAAGTCGGCCAGGACGTGGTCGACGCCGTCGCCGCGTGCCGTGCACGGGGCGGGCGGGTGATTGCCGTCGGGACCACCAGCGTGCGCTCGCTGGAGAGTGCCGCGCGTGATGGCGAACTAAAGCCGTTCAGTGGCGATACCGACATCTTCATCTATCCAGGCCGGCCGTTTCACGTCGTCGATGCCCTGGTGACCAATTTCCATTTGCCTGAATCCACGCTGTTGATGCTGGTTTCGGCGTTCGCCGGTTATCCCGAGACGATGGCGGCCTACGCGGCGGCCATCGAGCACGGCTACCGCTTCTTCAGTTACGGTGATGCGATGTTCATCACCCGCAATCCCGCGCCGACGGCCCCACAGGAATCGGCACCAGAGGATCACGCATGAGTCGCACCTGTCGTATGTCTTTCGAGTTGTTGGCCACCGATGGCAAGGCCCGTCGTGGTCGGCTGACCTTCCCGCGTGGTGTGGTGGAAACCCCGGCGTTCATGCCGGTGGGCACCTATGGCACGGTCAAGGGCATGCTGCCCCGTGATATCGAGGCGACCGGCGCGCAGATGATTCTGGGCAACACGTTTCACCTGTGGCTGCGTCCGGGTACCGAAGTCATCAAGGGCCACGGCGACCTGCACGATTTCATGCAGTGGAAGGGGCCGATTCTGACCGACTCCGGCGGCTTTCAGGTGTTCAGCCTGGGCGCCATGCGCAAGATCAAGGAGGAGGGCGTGACGTTCGCCTCGCCGGTTGATGGTGCCAAGGTGTTCATGGGGCCGGAAGAGTCCATGCAGGTCCAGCGTGATCTGGGTTCGGACGTTGTGATGATCTTCGACGAATGCACACCGTACCCGGCCGACGAAGAGGTGGCGCGTGTCTCCATGGAGCTGTCGCTGCGCTGGGCCAAGCGTTCCAAGATCGCCCACGGCGAAAACACCGCCGCGCTGTTCGGCATCGTTCAGGGTGGCATGCACGAGAACCTGCGCAAGCGCTCGCTGGAAGGCCTGGACGAAATCGGTTTCGACGGTCTGGCGATCGGCGGTCTGTCGGTGGGCGAACCCAAGCATGAGATGATCAAGGTGCTGGACTACCTGCCAGGCCTCATGCCGGCAGACAAACCTCGTTACCTGATGGGTGTAGGCAAGCCGGAAGATCTGGTCGAAGGTGTGCGCCGTGGCGTCGACATGTTCGACTGCGTGATGCCGACCCGCAACGCCCGCAACGGCCATCTGTTCACCGATACCGGTGTATTGAAAATCCGTAACGCGTTCCATCGCCACGACAATTCGCCGCTGGATCCGACCTGCGATTGCTACACCTGCCAGAACTTCTCGCGCGCTTATCTGCATCACCTGGACAAGTGCGGGGAAATGCTGGGGAGCATGCTCAATACAATCCACAATTTGCGGCACTACCAGCTGCTTATGGCTGGTTTGCGCGAGGCTATTCAACAGGGTACATTGGCCGCCTTCGTCGATGCCTTCTATGCCAAACGCGGCCTCCCAACGCCGCCTCTGGGTTGAAACAGAACGAGTTTTTCCTGCTTTTTATACTAATTATGTAACTGGAGCGACAAATGAGCTTTTTCATCTCTCCCGCTTTTGCGGATGCTGCTGCACCGGCTGCCGGTCCTGCGGGCAGTGGTTTCGAGTGGATCTTCCTGGTCGGCTTCCTGGTCATCTTCTACCTGATGATCTGGCGTCCACAGGCCAAGCGCGCCAAAGAGCAGAAAAACCTGCTGGGCAACCTGCAGAAAGGCGACGAAGTTGTCACCAGTGGCGGTATCGCGGGCAAGATCAACAAAGTGACCGATGACTTCGTGGTTATCGAAGTGTCTGACACCGTTGAGCTGAAAATCCAGAAGGGCGCCATCGCGGCCACTCTGCCTAAAGGCACCCTGAAAGCGATCTGAGCAACAACTTTTTACCCATCGACGGGGCGCGCAAGGCGCCCCGCGTTTTAAGCGGGCGGCGTGATGCTGAACAAATACCCTCTGTGGAAATACGTACTGATCCTGGCGGTGCTGGTGGTCGGTTTTATTTATTCCGCACCCAATCTCTACCCTGATGATTCTGCCATCCAGATCAGCGGCGCAAGCACTGCGCTGCAAGTCAATCAGGCGGACGTGGATCGTGCAGCCAAGGCGCTTGCCGATGCCGGCATCTCGGTCAAGGCTTCTTCTCTGGCCGAGAATGGCAAGGGCGGTTTGTTGCGTCTGAGCAAGCAGGAAGACCAGTTGCCAGCCAAGGATGTCGTGCGCAAGGCGTTGGGTGACGACTATGTCGTTGCACTGAACCTGGCGCGTACCACGCCGACCTGGTTGCGTAACCTGGGTGCAAGCCCGATGAAGCTTGGTCTCGACCTGTCCGGCGGTGTGCACTTCCTGCTGGAAGTCGACATGGACAAGGCGATCGATGCACGTCTGAAAGTCTACGAAGGCGAAGTCAAATCCCTGTTGCGCAAAGAAAAGGTGCGTTATCGCAGCCTGCCGCAGCTGGGCAATGTGATTCAGCTGGGCTTCACCGACGATGCAGAGCGTGAGCAGGCGCGTGCCTTGGTACGCAAGACCTTTACCGATTTCGAAATCACGCCTGCCGAGCTGAACGGTATCCCGGTGCTGCGCATGGCGTTGACGCCGGCCAAGCTGGCCGAGATTCGCGAATACTCGATCAAGCAGAACCTGACTACCGTGCGTAACCGGGTCAACGAGCTGGGTGTTGCCGAGCCGCTGGTTCAGCGCCAGGGTGCCAACCGCATCGTGGTCGAGTTGCCGGGTGTGCAGGACACGGCCGAAGCCAAGCGTATTCTGGGCAAGACCGCCAACCTCGAATTCCGTCTGGGTGCAGGCCCGGATGATTCGAAAGGCACCACCGAGATGTTCGAATTCCGCGAAGGCGGTCGTCCGGCAGCGGCAGTGGAGCGTGGTCTGATCATTACCGGTGACCAGGTGACTGACGCCAAGGCCAGCTTCGACGAGCATGGCCGTCCACAGGTGAACATCAACCTCGATGGTCACGGTGGCGAACTGATGAGCCGTGCAACCCGCAGCAATGTGGGCCGCAGCATGGCGGTGATCTTCATCGAACAGCGTCCGACCACCACCTACACCAAACAGATGGTCAACGGCGTCGAGAAAGACGTGCCGGTGCAGACCTTCAAGGAAGACAAGAAAATCATCAGCCTGGCGACCATTCAGTCGCCACTGGGCAGTCAGTTCCGGATTACCGGTCTGAACGGTCAGGGTGAATCTTCCGAGCTGGCGCTGCTGTTGCGTGCCGGTGGTCTGGCAGCACCGATGTACTTCGCTGAAGAGCGCACCATCGGTCCTAGCCTGGGTGCCGACAACATCACCAAGGGTATCGACGCATCCCTGTGGGGCATGCTGTTCGTCTCGCTGTTCATCATGGCGATCTACCGCTTCTTCGGTCTTATCGCGACCGTGGCACTGGCCCTGAACATGGTCATGCTGCTGGCACTGATGTCCTTGCTGGGGGCCACACTGACCCTGCCGGGTATCGCCGGTATCGTGTTGACCATGGGTATGGCGGTGGACGCCAACGTGCTGATCTTCTCGCGGATTCGTGAAGAGATCGCCAACGGCATGACGGTTCAGCGTGCTATCAACGAAGGTTTCGATCGTGCCTACACGGCGATCCTCGACGCCAACCTGACGACGCTGCTGGTCGGCGGCATTCTCTTTGCGATGGGCACCGGCCCGGTCAAAGGGTTTGCGGTGACCATGTCGCTCGGGATCTTTACCTCGATGTTCACGGCCATCATGGTGACCCGCGCTATGGTCAACCTGATCTACGGCGGTCGTGACTTCAAGAAGTTGTGGATTTAAGGGGCTGCCATGTTACGTACCATCAACTTCATGGGCGTTCGCAATGTTGCGTTCGCCATCACGATGCTCCTTACCGCACTGGCGTTGTTCAGCTGGTTCCATAAAGGGCTCAACTTTGGTCTGGACTTCACCGGCGGTACGCTCATCGAGCTGACCTACGAACGTCCCGCCGACCTCGGCAAGGTCCGTCAGGAGCTGGTTTCGGCGGGCTATCACGAAGCCGTTGTACAAAGCTTTGGCGCCACCACTGACTTGCTGGTGCGCATGCCGGGTGAAGACCCGCAGCTGGGCACTCAGGTTGCCGAAGCGCTGCGCAAGGCTGGTGCCGATAACCCGGCAGTGGTCAAGCGTGTCGAGTTCGTCGGCCCGCAGGTCGGTGAAGAGCTGCGCGATCAGGGCGGCCTCGGCATGCTGATGGCGCTGGGCGGTGTTCTGATCTACCTGGCATTCCGCTTCCAGTGGAAATTCGCAGTCGGGGCGATCATCTCGCTGATCCACGACGTGGTGGTGACGATGGGTATCCTGTCGTTCTTCCAGATCACCTTCGACCTGACGGTGCTGGCGGCAGTGCTGGCGATCATCGGTTACTCGCTGAACGACACCATCGTGGTCTTCGACCGGGTACGCGAAAACTTCCGCCTGCTGCGCAAGGCTTCGCTGATCGAGAACATCAACATCTCCACCACGCAGACACTGCTGCGCACCATTGCTACCTCGGTTTCAACCCTGTTGGCGATCGTGGCATTGTGGGTGTTTGGCGGCGACAGCCTGGAAGGCTTCTCCATCGCGTTGTTCATCGGTGTACTGGCGGGTACCTACTCGTCCATCTACATCGCCAACGTGGTGCTGATCTGGCTGAACCTGACCACCGAGGATCTGATTCCTCCAGTGGTCGTCGAGAAGGCTGACGACCTGCCGTAGGTCCGGCCATCATAAAAAAGGCGCGAGTGCTGAACTCGCGCCTTTTTTTATGCTCCAAGGCTAGGCATTGCGCAGCCATGCTGCGTTTCGATTGGTCAGGAGGTTCAAGTGAACAAGTCTATGCTTGTTGGTGCTGTGTTAGGTGCTGCTGTCGTGACTGCTGGCGGCGCCGTTGCCACCTATAGCTTGGTCAAGGGTGGTCCTGAGTATGCGGATGTATTGGCGGTAGAGCCGATCAATCAGCAGATCAAAACCCCCCGTGAAGTTTGCAAGGACGTAACCGTTACCCGTCAGGCGCCGGTCAAGGACCAGCATCAGATCGTCGGTAGCGTAATTGGCGCGGTTGCCGGTGGCTTGCTGGGTAACCAGATCGGTGGCGGCAACGGCAAGAAGATCGCTACAGTCGCGGGCGCGGTAGGTGGTGGTTATGCGGGTAACAAGGTTCAGGAAGGCATGCAGGAGCGTGATACCTACACCACTACGCAGAACCGCTGCACGACGGTCAACGATGTGAGCGACAAGGTTGTGGGCTACAACGTCAAATACAAGTTGAACGAGAAGGTGGGTCAGGTTCGTATGGAGCGTGATCCGGGTAGCCAGATTCCGGTCGACAAGAACGGTCAGCTGATATTGGGTCAGGCGCAGTAACGCCAGCCGCTGGGCTTCACAAGACATAAAAAAACCGGCTTGCGCCGGTTTTTTTATGCCTGCAGCTTAACGCTTGAGCGAAGCTGGCAGGTGCGGTGCGATCGCGGTCAGTACCGCCTTGAAGCACTTGGTGTTGCCGGCAACGATGTGGCCTTTCTCGAGGAAGTCGTGACCACCGGTGAAATCGCTGACCAGACCGCCTGCTTCCTGAATCAGCAGGGCGCCTGCGGCCATGTCCCACTCGGACAGGCCCGACTCCCAGAATGCATCGAAGCGACCGGCAGCGACATAAGCCAGGTCGAGGCTTGCAGCACCTGCACGGCGAATGCCGGCGGTCTGGCCTACCAGGCTGCGGAACATGCCCAGGTAGTTCTCGATGTTGTCCATCTGGTTGTCACGAAACGGGAAGCCGGTGCCGAGCAGGGCGCCTTCCAGGCTCTTGCGCTGGCTGACGCGCAGACGGCGACCGTTCAGGGCTGCGCCACGACCACGGCTTGCGGTGAATTCTTCCTGGCGGACCGGGTCAAGAACCACGGCGTGCTCGAGGCGGCCGCGGTATTTGCAGGCGATGCTGACGGCAAAGTGCGGGATGCCGCGAACGAAGTTGGTGGTGCCGTCCAGTGGGTCGATGATCCACAGGTAGTCGGTGCCTTCGCCGCTGCCTTCGTGCAGGCCGCTTTCTTCGCCGAGAATGCCGTGAGTCGGGTAGGCCTTGCGCAGCGCGGTGATGATGCTTTGCTCGGCAGCGCGGTCGATCTCTGTGACGTAGTCTTTGGCTTCTTTTTCGTCAACCTTGATGGTATCCAGGCGCTCGATGGAGCGGAAAATCAATTCGCTGGCGCTGCGGGCGGCGCGCAGCGCGATATTCAGCATGGGCTGCATGGATAATTCACCTAAGGTTGTTAAAGAGAGCCGGGCATTCTATGGGCTGAATCGAATTATTTCCAGCCTTGCGTTGTTACGGTTGTCGGGTTCGTGTGTGTTTTTTTGCGTCCGGCGCGGTCGCTTCTGCGGTTGCGCTCCTCACAGCTTCATAGCGTTAGCCGAGACGTTTCTGTAAGATTTGCCCCCCTAATTCGTATCAGTGAGCGTTCGCTTTGTTGCAGAACATTCGTGTTGTCCTGGTCGGCACTACCCATCCCGGAAATATCGGCGGGGCTGCTCGCGCCATGAAAAACATGGGGCTTTCGCGTCTGGTGCTGGTCGATCCGCGCATTTTCCCTTCGCCCGATGCCGATGCACGTGCGTCCGGGGCTACCGACATTCTCGAGGGCGCGCAGGTGGTGGCGACCCTTGAAGAAGCGCTGGTCGGCTGCCGTCTGGTGCTGGGCACCAGCGCGCGGGATCGAAGCCTGCCGTGGCCTATGCTGGACCCGCGTGCCTCGGGTGAAAAAGTCATCGAGCAGGCCGGCGAGGGTGCCGAAGTGGCGCTGGTGTTCGGTCGCGAACATGCGGGGCTGACCAACGAAGAGCTGCAGCGCTGCCACTTTCATGTGCACATCCCGTCAGACCCTGCGTTCAGCTCGCTCAATCTGGCGGCTGCCGTACAGGTGCTCAGTTATGAGGTGCGCGTGGCCTGGCTGGCTGCCACGGAGCAGGGCGAGGCTTCCAGGCCTGCGTCGGCGCACAATGCCGAGCTGGCGACGATGGACGAAATGGAAGGTTTCTACGCCCATCTTGAGACCACGCTTGTGGCCATCGGCTTTCTTGATCCGGAAAAGCCACGGCATCTGATGGCCCGGCTGCGCAGGTTGTACGGGCGTAGCGAAGTCGAGCGATCCGAGCTGAGTATCCTGCGCGGTGTGCTCACCGAAACCCAGAAAGCCGCACGTGGTGAACCCTACAAGCGAAAGGATCAGTAATGTTCGAGCGTCTGCGAGAAGACATTCAAAGCGTGTTTCACCGCGATCCTGCGGCGCGCAACGCCTTTGAAGTCCTGACCTGCTATCCGGGGATGCACGCCATCTGGCTGCACCGCTTCGCCCATATTCTGTGGCGCAACGGCTGGAAGTGGCCGGCGCGGGTGGTGTCGAACTTCGGCCGCTGGATGACCGGTATCGAGATCCATCCAGGTGCGCGTATAGGTCGCCGTTTTTTCATCGATCACGGCATGGGCATCGTGATCGGTGAAACCGCCGAGATCGGCAATGACGTCACCCTCTATCAGGGCGTGACCCTGGGCGGCACCAGCTGGAATGCCGGCAAGCGCCATCCGACGCTGGAAGACGGTGTAGTGGTCGGGGCGGGGGCCAAGGTGCTCGGGCCATTCACGGTGGGGGCGGGCGCCAAGATCGGCTCCAACGCAGTGGTCACCAAGGCTGTGCCTGCGGGCGCAACCGCAGTGGGCATCCCGGGGCGGATCATCGTCAAGTCGGACGACGAGGTTGAGGCCAGGCGCAAAGCCATGGCCGAGAAGCTCGGCTTTGATGCCTACGGTGTCAGTGCAGATATGCCTGATCCGGTCGCGCGCGCCATTGGCCAGTTGCTTGACCATCTGCAGGCTGTCGACGGTCGTCTTGAAGGCATGTGCGATGCGCTCGGCAGGCTTGGCAGCGACTACCGCGCCAAGGAGCTGCCGGAGTTGCGCGACGAGGTTTTCGACTGCGTCAAGGACTGCCAGGAAGGCAAGGTCGGCTAGCATTCACGACGGGCAGGGTGCGTGCCATTGCGCCGCACCTTTGCTATGATGCAGCCCGCACTTTTTGCTAATCCCGACTGTTTTGCTTGGTCTAATAGTTGACTCTTTTACTCGGGAATAGCATACTCGCTCTCATTCC
The DNA here is from genome assembly GCF_000972175.1 of Pseudomonas syringae pv. coryli str. NCPPB 4273. NCBI lineage: Bacteria > Pseudomonadati > Pseudomonadota > Gammaproteobacteria > Pseudomonadales > Pseudomonadaceae > Pseudomonas > Pseudomonas syringae pv. coryli. The sequence goes on from NZ_AWQP01000037.1 coordinate 9,717, forward strand.
GAACCTCTGCGGTATACGCCATGCGACTGACTACTAAAGGCCGATACGCTGTAACAGCCATGCTTGACTTGGCGTTACATGCGCAGAACGGGCCAGTGTCTCTGGCCGACATCTCCGAGCGGCAGGGTATTTCCCTGTCCTACCTCGAGCAGCTGTTCGCCAAGCTGCGTCGCGGCAATCTGGTTTCCAGTGTTCGTGGTCCGGGTGGTGGTTATCAGCTGTCGCGCGACATGAAAGGCATCCAGGTTGCTCAGGTTGTCGATGCAGTCAATGAATCGGTTGATGCCACGCGGTGTCAGGGTCTGGGCGATTGCCACGCAGGCGATACCTGCCTGACCCACCACCTGTGGTGCGACCTGAGCCAGCAGATTCACGAATTTCTAAGCGGTATCAGCTTGGCGGATCTTGTCACTCGCCGTGAGGTACAAGAAGTCGCTCAGCGCCAGGATATGCGCCGTGGTCATAACCACATGTCGCAACTGGGTAAGATCGAAACGTCCGCCGTCGAATGAACGCAGATGAATGAGCGGTGCGCCTGCCTGATAGGAGAGCTTCAATGAAATTGCCAATTTACCTCGACTACTCCGCGACGACCCCGGTCGATCCGCGTGTCGCGCAGAAAATGATCGATTGCCTGACCGTCGAAGGAAACTTCGGTAACCCGGCCTCGCGCTCCCACGTCTTTGGCTGGAAAGCCGAAGAAGCGGTCGAGAATGCACGTCGTCAGGTCGCCGACCTGGTCAGCGCCGATCCGCGCGAAATCGTCTGGACCTCGGGTGCTACCGAATCCAACAACCTGGCTATCAAGGGTGTTGCGCATTTCTACGCCAGCAAAGGCAAGCACCTGATCACCTCCAAGGTTGAACACAAGGCTGTCCTCGACACCACTCGCCAGCTGGAACGCGAAGGTTTCGAAGTGACCTACATCGAGCCAGGTGAAGACGGTCTGATCACGCCTTCGATGATTGAAGCGGCACTGCGCGACGACACCATTCTGGTTTCGATCATGCATGTGAACAACGAGATCGGCACCATCAACGATATCGCCGCGATCGGTGAACTGACCCGTTCGCGTGGTGTGCTGTTCCACGTCGATGGCGCGCAGTCGACCGGCAAGGTTGAAATCGATCTGGCCAGCCTCAAGGTTGACCTGATGTCGTTCTCTGCACACAAGACCTACGGCCCTAAAGGCATTGGCGCACTCTACGTCAGCCGCAAGCCACGTGTTCGCCTTGAAGCGACCATGCACGGCGGTGGTCACGAGCGCGGCATGCGTTCCGGCACCCTGGCGACTCACCAGATCGTCGGCATGGGCGAAGCATTCCGTATCGCCAAAGAAGAAATGGCTGCTGAAAACGTGCGCATCAAGGCACTCAGCGATCGTTTCTTCAAGCAGGTCGAAAATCTGGAAGAGCTGTACGTCAACGGCAGCCTGACTGCCCGCGTACCGCACAACCTGAACCTGAGCTTCAACTACGTCGAAGGCGAGTCGCTGATCATGGCACTCAAGGACCTGGCGGTATCGTCCGGTTCGGCCTGTACCTCGGCGTCGCTTGAGCCTTCGTACGTGCTGCGTGCCCTGGGTCGCAACGATGAGCTGGCACATAGCTCGATTCGTTTCACCTTCGGCCGCTTCAGCACCGAAGAAGAAATCGATTACGCCGCGCAGAAGGTTTGCGAGGCTGTTACCCGGCTGCGCACACTGTCGCCGCTGTGGGACATGTTCAAAGACGGCGTCGACATTTCCAAGATCGAGTGGGCGGCGCACTAATTTAAAGTCGCCTCCAAGACAGGTCATTGGCAATTGCGCGTGACCTGCAGAGCGGCTCCCTGATGTGAGAGGAATAGAATCATGGCTTACAGCGAAAAGGTCATCGACCACTACGAAAATCCACGTAACGTCGGCAAGATGAACGCGGAAGATCCTGATGTGGGCACCGGCATGGTCGGCGCTCCTGCGTGCGGCGACGTGATGCGCCTGCAGATCAAGGTCAACGAGCAGGGCGTTATCGAAGACGCCAAGTTCAAGACCTACGGCTGCGGTTCGGCCATTGCGTCCAGCTCCCTGGCGACCGAGTGGATGAAAGGCAAGACTCTGGATGAAGCAGAGACCATCAAGAACACTCAGCTGGCTGAAGAGCTGGCACTGCCGCCAGTGAAGATTCACTGTTCGGTACTCGCTGAAGACGCCATCAAGGCAGCCGTTCGCGATTACAAGCAGAAGAAAGGTTTGCTGTAAGCAGGCTTTTCTACAGAAGCTTGCGACAGAGTTAACTGCAACAGGCTAATGCAACAGGCTAAGGAGTTCCGATGGCTATCAGCATGACAGAAGCTGCCGCTAACCACGTACGACGTTCCCTCGAGGGGCGCGGCAAGGGTGACGGCGTTCGTCTGGGTGTTCGCACCACAGGCTGTTCAGGTCTTGCCTATGTGCTCGAGTTCGTCGATGAGGCGGCCAGCGAAGACACCGTGTTTGAACTGCACGGCGTCAAGGTGATCATTGACCCGAAGAGTCTGGTCTATCTGGATGGCACCGAACTCGACTTCGTGCGCGAAGGGTTGAACGAAGGCTTCAAGTTCAACAATCCCAACTCGCGCGGTGAGTGCGGCTGTGGCGAAAGCTTCAACGTCTGAGGCTTTTATTGTGGGTACTCCCTGTCACTTCGCCCTGTTCGACCTCAAGCCGGAGTTTCAGCTTGATCTTGACCAGCTGGCCACACGCTACCGTGAGCTTGCGCGCAACGTGCATCCGGATCGTTTTGCGGATGCTCCCGAGCGTGAGCAGCGTGTGGCGCTGGAGCGCTCGGCCAGTCTCAACGAGGCCTATCAGACCCTGAAAAGCCCGCCGAAAAGGGCGCGTTATCTGCTGGCCATGAACGGCAACGAAGTGCCGCTCGAAGTCACGGTGCATGATCCCGAGTTTCTTCTGCAGCAGATGCAATTGCGCGAAGACCTCGAGGACTTGCAGGACGAGGCTGATCTGGCCGGCGTTGCGACCTTCAAGCGGCAGCTCAAGATCGCTCAGGACGAACTGAACCAGAGCTTCGCAGCCTGTTGGAATGATGCTGCACAACGCGAGCACGCTGAAAAGCTGATGCGGCGTATGCAGTTTCTCGACAAGCTCTCTCACGAAGTGCGCCAGTTAGAAGAGCGCCTCGACGATTAACCCCGCGCGGCTTCTGCCGCGCGCCAGTGATTATTCTGAACAGCATGGCTTTACTGCAGATCGCCGAACCCGGCCTGAGTCCTCAACCGCACCAGCGTCGTCTGGCTGTGGGTATCGACCTGGGCACTACCAATTCTCTGGTCGCTGCAGTACGCAGCGGCCTGTCCGAACCGCTGGCCGATGCAGAGGGGCAGGTCATTCTGCCGTCTGCCGTGCGCTATCACGCTGATCGTGTCGAAGTAGGGCAGTCAGCGAAGATCGCCGCCTCCCAGGATCCGTTCAATACCGTTCTTTCGGTCAAGCGTCTCATGGGTCGTGGTCTGACCGACGTCAAGCAACTGGGCGAGCAACTGCCGTACCGGTTTGTTGGCGGTGAGTCGCACATGCCGTTCATCGACACCGTACAGGGGCCGAAAAGCCCGGTCGAAGTGTCTGCCGACATCCTCAAGGTCCTGCGTCAGCGCGCAGAAGCCTCTCTGGGTGGCGAGCTGGTAGGCGCGGTGATCACCGTTCCGGCTTACTTCGATGACGCTCAGCGTCAGGCGACCAAGGACGCGGCCAGACTGGCGGGCCTGAACGTACTGCGTTTGCTCAATGAGCCTACGGCTGCGGCGGTCGCCTACGGCCTGGATCAAAAGGCCGAAGGCGTGGTTGCCATCTACGACCTGGGCGGCGGGACCTTCGATATCTCGATCCTGCGCCTGACCGGTGGTGTGTTTGAGGTACTGGCCACAGGCGGCGATACCGCTCTGGGCGGCGATGACTTCGATCATGCGATAGCCAACTGGATTGTCACGGATGCCGGTCTGTCTGCCGATATTGACCCTTCCGCGCAGCGCAGCCTGCTGCAGGCCGCCTGCTCGGCCAAGGAAGCGCTGACTGACGCCGAGTCTGTCGAGGTCGCCTACGGTGAGTGGCGCGGCACGCTGACGCGCGAGGCGCTCAATGCGCTGATCGAACCTATGATTGCGCGCAGCCTCAAGGCCTGCCGCCGAGCAGTGCGTGACACCGGCATCGAGCTTGAAGAAGTCGAGGCGGTGGTCATGGTCGGCGGTTCGACCCGTGTTCCACGCGTGCGCGAAGCGGTGGCCGAGCTGTTCGGTCGTCAGCCGCTGACCGAGATCGACCCGGATCAGGTGGTGGCCATCGGGGCTGCGATCCAGGCCGATACGCTGGCCGGCAACAAGCGCGACGGTGGCGAACTGCTGCTCCTCGATGTGATTCCGCTCTCGCTGGGGCTGGAAACCATGGGTGGGCTGATGGAGAAAGTCATTCCGCGCAACACCACCATTCCTGTGGCGCGTGGTCAGGAATTCACCACGTACAAGGATGGCCAGACGGCCATGAAGATTCATGTCCTGCAGGGCGAGCGTGAATTGATCAGCGACTGTCGTTCGCTGGCGCGCTTCGAACTGCGTGGCATCCCGCCGATGGTCGCGGGTGCGGCAAAGATTCGTGTCACCTTCCAGGTCGATGCAGACGGTCTGCTCAGCGTTTCGGCGCGTGAAATGGGCTCGGGTATCGAGTCGAGCATTCAGGTCAAGCCGTCCTACGGGCTGACCGATGACGAGGTCACTCGCATGCTCAAGGACTCCTTCGAGTATGCCGGCGACGACAAGGTCGCTCGTGTGCTGCGTGAGCATCAGGTTGATGCCGAGCGCCTGCTCGAAGCTGTTCAGGGTGCCCTGGATGCCGATGGCGAGCGTCTTCTCGACGAAGAAGAGCGCCTGGTCATCAACCTGCAGATGGACGAACTCCGTGAACTGATGCAAGGCACCGATGGTTATGCCATCGAGCAGCAGACCAAGCGTCTGTCGCAGGTGACCGATGCATTTGCTGCCCGACGCCTCGATTCGACGGTAAAAGCCGCACTGGCCGGGCGCAACTTGAATGAAATTGAGGAATAACTGATGCCGCAGGTGATTTTTCTGCCCCACGCCGAGCATTGCCCGGACGGGCTGGTTGTAGAAGTGGAGCCCGGCACGTCTATTCTCGAGATTGCCCACGAGCACCACATCGAGATTGAAAGCGCCTGTGGTGGCGTGTGTGCCTGCACCACCTGCCATTGCGTCATTCGCGAAGGGTTCAATTCGCTGAATGAAGCCGATGAGCTTGAAGAAGACATGCTCGACAAGGCGTGGGGGCTGGAGCCGCAGTCGCGTCTGTCCTGTCAGGCCATTGTCGGCAACGAAGACCTCACGGTCGAAATACCCAAGTATTCGCTCAACCACGCCGCTGAAGCGCCGCACTGATTCAAGGATTGCTCATGAGTCTCAAATGGGTTGATGTGCAGGAAATCGCCATCCAGCTGGCTGAAAGCCACCCGGAAGTAAATCCGCTCACCGTGAGCTTCCCCAGGTTACGTGGTCTGGTCATGGCCTTGCCTGAGTTCGATGACCATCCGGACCGTAGCGGGGAAAAGGTCCTGGAAGCGATCCAGACATTGTGGATCGAAGAGCTGGATTGACGTTCAGTAACGCGCGCAGTTAGGCAATACACCAGAACCCGCGTATAATTCGCGGGTTTAATTTTTCGCTTCAATCACTGCTTCTGGAGTTTCACCATGGCTGTTCAACGTACTTTCTCCATCATCAAGCCTGACGCCGTTGCCAAGAACGTAATCGGCGAGATCACCACTCGTTTCGAAAAAGCCGGTCTGCGCGTTGTCGCTTCCAAGCTGAAGCAACTGTCCAAGGCCGAAGCTGAAGGTTTCTACGCTGAGCACAGCGCTCGCGGTTTCTTCGGCGACCTGGTTGCTTTCATGATCTCCGGTCCGGTTGTCGTTCAGGTTCTGGAAGGTGAAAACGCTATCGCTCTGAACCGTGAGCTGATGGGCGCTACCAACCCTAAAGAAGCAGCTGCCGGCACCATCCGTGCTGATTTCGCTGATTCCATCGACGCCAACGCTGTTCACGGCTCCGATTCCGAAGCAGCCGCCGCTCGCGAAATCTCGTACTTCTTCGCAGCTACCGAAGTAACCGCTCGCTAAGTCATTTTTGACTGACGAGTGAAGGGTGAATTCATGATTGCATCGACTGGTAAAACCAACCTGCTGGGGCTGACTCAACAGGAAATGGAGAAATTCTTCGACTCTATCGGGGAGAAGCGCTTCCGTGCCGGTCAGGTCATGAAGTGGATTCACCACTTCGGCGTCGACGATTTCGACGCAATGACGAACGTCAGCAAGGCCCTGCGCGAAAAGCTCAAGGCCTGTGCTGAAGTTCGCGGTCCTGAAGTGGTCAGCGAGGACATCTCCAGCGACGGCACCCGTAAGTGGGTGGTGCGCGTAGAGTCCGGCAGCTGTGTCGAGACCGTCTATATTCCGCAGGGCAAGCGCGGCACCTTGTGTGTTTCGTCCCAGGCGGGCTGTGCTCTGGATTGCAGTTTCTGCTCCACGGGCAAGCAAGGCTTCAACAGCAACCTCACCGCCGCCGAAGTCATCGGTCAGGTGTGGATTGCCAACAAATCCTTTGGCAGCGTCCCGGCGACCGTCGACCGTGCCATCACCAACGTGGTGATGATGGGCATGGGTGAGCCGCTGCTGAACTTCGACAATGTCATTGCCGCCATGCATCTGATGATGGATGACCTGGGGTATGGCATTTCCAAACGCCGGGTGACCTTGTCCACTTCCGGTGTGGTACCGATGATCGATGAGCTTTCCAAGCACATCGACGTATCCCTGGCCTTGTCGCTGCACGCACCTAACGATGCGCTGCGCAACCAGCTGGTGCCGCTCAACAAGAAATACCCGTTGAAAGTGCTTCTCGAGTCCTGCCGTCGCTACATGTCCAGTCTGGGCGAAAAACGTGTGCTCACCATAGAGTACACCATGCTCAAGGACATCAACGACAAGGTAGAGCACGCGGTCGAGATGATCGAACTGCTCAAGGACACGCCTTGCAAGATCAACCTGATCCCGTTCAACCCGTTTCCGCACTCCGGTTACGAGCGTCCCAGCAATAACGCAATCCGTCGTTTTCAGGACCTGTTGCATCAGGCAGGTTATAACGTCACTGTGCGCACCACGCGTGGTGAAGACATCGATGCTGCATGCGGCCAATTGGTCGGGCAGGTGATGGACCGCACACGTCGTAGCGAACGCTATATAGCCGTGCGTGAGTTGAGCGCCGAGGCCGATGCGGCCCCTGTCGCGGTGACTCGAACCTGACTGCGAACCTGATCGAGAGAGACTCCATGCCTGTGCGTGCCTCGCTGCTGCTCTGTGTTGTCGTTTTGCTGACAGCGTGCGTGTCCACCGGCAACGTCAACCCGCTGACGACGGCCCAGGGGCGCGAGGAAGCGCGCAAGGCTTACGTGCAACTGGGGCTGGGTTATTTTCAGCAGGGCCAGACCGAGCGAGCCAAGGTTCCGCTGAAAAAGGCGCTTGAACTCGACAGTTCCGATGCGCAGGCCAACGCCGCGCTGGCCCTGGTGTTCCAGACAGAGATGGAGCCGGAGCTGGCAGAGCAGTACTTTCGCAAGGCGTTGGCCGCCAGCAATAACGAAACACGTATCGTCAACAATTACGGCAGTTTTCTGTTCGAACAAAAGCGTTACAAGGAAGCCTACGAGCGTTTTGAACAGGCGGCTGCCGACAACCTGTATCCTGAGCGGTCACGGGTTTTTGAAAGCCTGGGCATGACCTCGCTGAAACTGGGCAACCGCGAGCAGGCTCGCGAGCATTTTACCAAGGCATTGCGCCTGGACCGTCAGTTGCCGTTATCCTTGCTGGAAATGGCTCAGCTGTCCTACGAAGACAAGCAATATGTGCCGGCGCGTGACTATTACGACCGTTTTAGCCAACTCAGCGAGCAAAATGCACGTAGTCTATTGCTCGGTACACGGCTGGCGAAGATATATGATGATCGTAACAAGGCGGCCAGCTTTGGCCTGCTGTTGAAAAGACTCTATCCCGGTACGCCGGAATATCAGCAATACCTGTCGGAGCAATGATGAAAGCGGCGCATCCCGAAGTTGTAGCAACCAATCGCGTGAATCCTGGAGAAACCCTGCGCCAGGCCCGCGAGAGCAGGAGCTGGTCGCTGCCAGATGTGGCCTTGAGACTCAATCTCACCGTGACCTCCCTGACCAATCTGGAGAACGGCCAGTTTGAAAAGCTGCCTGGGCATACGTTTGCCCGGGGCTACGTGCGTGCCTACGCCAAACTGCTTGAGCTTGATCAGGCGGCGCTGGTCGAACAGTTCGACCAGTTCACCGGCACTGACGGTAAGGGCAGTTCGGTTCATGCGCTGGGCCGTATCGAAGAGCCGGTCAGGCTGTCGCACAACATTCTGCGTATCGTCAGCCTGCTGTTGCTGGTGATCCTGGTCGGCGGCGGTTTCTTCTGGTGGCAGGATCAGGCGACCTTGCGCGGCAAGGATCAGTCCGGGCTGAACATGGAGCACGTCGAAGTCGAAAGCGCTGACGGCACCACGCAGATTCACCCGCTCGACGAGCCGGAAGAGCCTGCTGTGGCTGAAACGCCTGCCTCCGGACAAACTTCCTTGCCGTTGAATACCGGTGCGCCTGCCAGTGAGGCGCCAGCTGCTGCGCCTGCGGCCCCGGCTTCCAGCGTCACAGGTCACGCAACCGCACAACCACAGACACCTGCTGCCGCTACGCCACCGGCGAGCGCGCCTCAAGCCCCCGTTGCTGCGCCGAACGTGCCGTCGATGCCGACTGCACCTGCCGAGCAGCCAGCGCCTGTCGTGGCGGGTGCCGGTCAGGTGACCGTACAGTTCGTTGCCGACTGCTGGACCCAGGTCACTGACGGGAACGGCAAGGTGCTGGTCAGCGGCCTCAAGCGCAAGGGCGAGAGCCTGGATGTCAACGGCAAGCCGCCGTTGACCCTGCGTCTGGGTTACGCGCGCGGTGCGCAGGTCAGCTACAACGGTCAGCCTGTGGATGTAGCACCTTTTACCAGCGGCGAAACTGCTCGCCTGAAGCTAGGGCAATAAGTCATGCACGGCGAATCTCCAATCAAGCGTCGCGAATCCCGGAAAATATGGGTCGGTTCCGTACCGGTCGGCGGTGATGCGCCGATCGCGGTGCAGAGCATGACCAACAGTGATACCAACGATGTCGCCGCTACCGTGGCACAGATCAATCGTCTCGAAGCGGCAGGTGTCGACATCGTGCGTGTTTCGGTGCCGGACATGGACGCTGCCGAAGCATTCGGCCGCATCAAGCAACTGGTCAAGGTGCCGCTGGTCGCCGACATTCACTTCGATCACCGCATCGCCTTGCGTGTGGCGGAGCTGGGCGTCGACTGTCTGCGCATCAACCCGGGCAACATCGGTCGTGAAGACCGTGTGCGAGCGGTGGTCGATGCTGCGCGTGATCGCGGCATCCCTATCCGCATCGGCGTCAATGCCGGTTCGCTGGAAAAAGATCTGCAGAAGAAGTACGGCGAGCCTACGCCAGAGGCCCTGGTAGAGTCTGCGCTGCGCCATGTCGAGCACCTGGAACGCCTGAACTTTCAGGACTTCAAGGTCAGCGTCAAGGCTTCCGATGTGTTCATGGCGGTCGCTGCCTATCGGCTGCTGGCCAAAGAGATCGTTCAGCCGCTGCACCTGGGCATCACCGAAGCCGGTGGCTTGCGTTCGGGTACGGTGAAATCGGCTGTCGGTCTCGGTATGCTGCTTGCCGAAGGAATTGGCGATACTATCCGCATCTCGCTGGCGGCTGACCCGGTCGAGGAAGTGAAGGTCGGGTACGACATTCTCAAATCATTGCGCCTTCGTTCGCGTGGAATCAACTTCATCGCCTGCCCGAGCTGCTCGCGGCAGAACTTCGATGTGGTCAAGACCATGAACGAGCTGGAAGGTCGACTCGAGGATTTGCTGGTTCCGCTTGATGTCGCGGTTATCGGTTGTGTGGTCAATGGTCCGGGCGAAGCCAAAGAGGCGCATATCGGACTGACCGGTGGCACGCCGAACCTGATCTACATCGACGGCAAACCCGCGCAGAAACTGACCAATGACAATCTCGTGAATGAGCTGGAACGCTTGATTCGCGAGAAAGCGGCTGAAAAAGCCGAAGCCGACGCCTCGGTCATCGTGCGCGGCTAACCCGGATTGCTAAGGATTTTCTGTGAGTAAGTCTCTACAAGCCATTCGTGGCATGAACGACATCCTGCCCGAGCAGACGCCGCTGTGGCGTCACTTCGAAGGCACTGTTGCCCGTCTGCTGGATAACTACGGTTACCGGCAGATTCGTATGCCTATCGTCGAATTCACCGAGCTATTCAAGCGCTCCATCGGTGAAGTGACCGATATCGTCGAGAAAGAGATGTACACCTTCGCCGACCGTAACGGCGACTCTCTGACCCTGCGCCCTGAAGGCACTGCCGCGTGCGTGCGTGCGGTCCTCGAGCACGGCATCACTGGCGGCGGCCAGGTTCAGAAACTGTGGTACATCGGTCCGATGTTCCGTCACGAGCGTCCACAGAAAGGCCGTTATCGTCAGTTTCACCAGATCGGTGTCGAGGTTTTCAACCTCGACGGTCCGGATATCGACGCCGAACTGATCGTCATGACCTGGCGCCTGTGGGGCCTGCTGGGCATTCGCAACGCCGTCAAGCTCGAGCTGAACAGCCTGGGCACCAGCGAGGCGCGTGCGCGTTATCGTGAGGCGCTGGTCGAATACCTCTCGGCACGTCTCGACCAACTGGACGAAGACAGCCAGCGCCGCCTGAAAACCAACCCGCTGCGCGTGCTGGACACCAAGCATCCTGAAACCCAGGCTGTGCTGGTCGATGCGCCGAAGCTGGCGGACTACCTGGATGACGAATCCCGCGTTCACTTCGAAGGCCTGAAGGCCCGTCTGGACGCCGCCGGCATTCCTTATGTGATCAATCCCAAGCTGGTGCGTGGCCTGGATTACTACAGCAAGACCGTTTTCGAATGGGTCACCGATCAGCTCGGTGCCCAGGGTACGGTCTGTGCGGGCGGTCGTTACGACGGTCTGGTCGAGCAGATGGGCGGCAAGCCTACTGCGGGCGTCGGTTTCGCGATGGGCATCGAGCGACTGGTTCTGCTGCTCGAAACCCTTGAGCAGGTGCCGGAAGAAATTGCCCGTCAGGTCGATGTCTACCTGTGCGCATTCGGCGAAGCGGCCGAGCTGGCTGCGCTGGCACTGACCGAAAAGGTCCGTGATCAGTTGCCGACCCTGCGCTTGCAGGTCAACGCCGGTGCCGGCAGCTTCAAGAGCCAGTTCAAGAAAGCCGACAAGAGCGGTGCGCTGTACGCGCTGATCCTCGGCGAAGAAGAGCTGGCGGCGAAGGTCATTGGCGTCAAACCCCTGCGTGGCCAGGGTGAACAACAAAATATTGCCTGGGATGCTCTGTCAGAGCACCTGGCCTCCTGCGTCGTGCAGGGTTGAAGCTGATTTAACAGCCGTTTAGCGAATAGGAGTATTGGGGTGTCGGGTACCGAAGATGAAGAGCTGGCGGTAATGAAGGACTGGTGGCAGCGCAACGGCAAACCTCTGTTGGCCGGCGGTCTGCTGGCGCTGGTCGTGGTTCTGGGTTGGCAGTTCTGGCACAGGTATCAGGCCAGCCAGTCGCAAGGCGCCTCGATGCTTTATCAGCAATTGCTGGAAACCGCACTGACGCCCAGTGGCCAGGCAGACACCGCACGTGTCGCCGAGATCTCCGGCAAACTGAAAAGCGAATTCGGTGGCACTACCTACGCACAGTTCGGTAGCCTGTTCGTCGCCAAGGTGGCGGTCGATGCCGGCAAGCTGGATGATGCTGCAGCCGAGCTGAAACCCGTGGCCGACAAACCTGCCAACGACACGCTGGGCGAGATCGCCCGTCAGCGTCTGGCACGCGTGCTGGCTGCGCAGAACAAGACCGATGACGCGCTGAAGCTGCTCGACGGCGATGCCGACAAGGCTTTCCTCGCCAGTCGTGAAGAACTCAAGGGTGACCTGCTGGTACAGCTGGGTCGTACCGACGAGGCGTATGCTGCATACCAAAAGGCCAAATCTGCTCTGTCCGAAGACGCAGCAGTGGGTGGCCTGCAAATGAAGCTCGACGATCTGGCGAAAGGGGATGCGTGACGTGATTCGTTGGAAACATGCAGCATTGCTGGCTCTGGCCATTCTGGCCGCGGGTTGCAGCAGCAACAGCAAAAAGGAATTGCCTCCGGCCGAGCTGACCGACTTCAAAGAAGAAGTGGTTTTGCACAAGCAGTGGAGCCGTTCCGTTGGCGACGGTCAGGGCAAGACTTACAACATGCTCGTGCCGGCCATTGATGGCGACCGCATCTATGCGGCTGACGTCACGGGCGAAGTCGTGTCGCTGGACCGTCTGACCGGCGACGTGATCTGGAAGAAAGATCTCGATCTGCCCGTTTCCGGTGCAGTCGGTGTGGGTTATGGCCTGGTGATGATCGGCACCCTCAAGGGTGAAGTGATTGCCATGGATGCCACGTCCGGTGAGGAAAAGTGGCGCGCTCGTGTCACCAGCGAAGTGCTGGCGCCGCCTGCCACCAACGGTTCTGTGGTCGTTGTCCAGACTCAGGATGACCGCATCGTCGGTTTCGACGCTTCGACCGGTTCGCAGCTCTGGATCTACGAAAGTACTCCAGCGGTGCTGACCCTGCGCGGCACTGGTGCTCCGCTGGCAACCAACCGTCTTGCCGTAGCGGGTCTGTCGACCGGCAAGGTCGTCGCGCTGGACATCACCAACGGCGTGCCGGTCTGGGAACAGCGCGTTGCCATCCCGCAAGGTCGCTCGGAACTGGATCGTGTCGTCGATATCGACGGCGGCCTGTTGCTGTCCGGCGGTACGCTGTACGTCGCTACCTATCAGGGTCGCGTCGCCGGTCTCGATCTGGAAAGCGGTCGTGTGCTCTGGCAGCGTGATGCTTCGAGCTACTCGGGTGTCGCCCAGGGCTTTGGCAGCGTCTATGCCACTCTGGCCTCCGGTACTGTCGAAGGTATCGACGAGCGTTCGTCCTCTGCTCTGTGGAGCAACGAATCACTGGCTCGCCGCCAGCTCGGCGCGCCGGAAGTGTATTCCAGCTACGTAGCGGTCGGTGACATGGAAGGCTACCTGCACCTGTTGAGCCAGGTGGACGGTCGTTTTGTCGGTCGCGAACGTATCGACAGCGACGGCCTGCGTGCGCGTCCGCTGGTGGTTGGGGACATGATTTACGTGTATGGCAACAGCGGCAAACTGGAAGCCCTGACCATCAAGCAATAAGTGTCCATGCCCGGGGCCAATGGCCTCGGGTGCCCTTGCTTCGGCAAGGCTGCGGTGCCTTTGTGGCATCGCCCCGAACTCCGGCCGCTGCCCTGCAGCGGCTTTTGTATTTTCTGAAATAACGAAGTGGAGAGCCGCATGGTTCCCGTAATCGCCCTGGTGGGTCGACCGAACGTCGGCAAGTCCACCATGTTCAACCGCCTGACCAGGACTCGCGACGCCATTGTCGGCGATTTGTCCGGTCTTACCCGTGATCGCCAATACGGAGAGGCGAAGTGGCAAGGGCGCTCCTATATTCTGATCGACACCGGCGGTATCTCCGGTGACGAGCATGGCATGGACGAAAAGATGGCCGAGCAGTCGCTGCTGGCCATTGAAGAAGCCGATGTGGTGCTGTTTCTGGTGGACGCCCGTGCAGGCTACACCGCTGCTGATCAGATGATTGGTGAGCACCTGCGCAAGCGCAACAAGCGTTCCTACGTGGTTGCCAACAAGATCGACAACATCGACGAGAACCTGGCACGCGCCGAGTTCAGCCCGATGGGTCTGGGCGACGCCATTCCGGTGGCCGGTGCCCATGGCCGTGGCATCTCGCAGATGCTCGAAATCGCCCTGCGGGAATTCCCCAGGGACGAGGACGAGCTTGAAGAGGGCGCTGAGGTCGAGGAAGTCGCCGAAGGTCAGGAAGCCAAGCGCATCCCCGGCCCGAGCGAGAAAGATGGCATCAAGATCGCCATCATCGGTCGTCCCAACGTCGGCAAGTCGACGCTGGTCAACCGCATGCTGGGTGAAGACCGGGTTATCGTCTATGACGAGCCAGGCACCACGCGCGACAGTATCTACATTCCCTTCGAGCGTAACGAAGAGAAGTACACGCTGATCGACACCGCCGGTGTGCGCAAGCGCGGCAAGATCCACGAGGAAGTCGAAAAGTTCTCGGTGGTCAAGACGCTGCAGGCCATCAAGGACGCCAACGTGGTGATCTTTGTGATGGACGCCCGCGAAGGTGTGGTCGACCATGACCTGAACCTGCTGGGCTTCGCCCTTGAAGCGGGTCGTGCGCTGGTCATCGCGCTGAACAAGTGGGACGGCATGACGCCTGGCGAACGCGATTTCGTGAAGATCGAGCTGGAGCGCCGGTTGTTCTTCGTCGATTTCGCCGACATCCACTTCATCTCCGCGCTGCACGGCACGGGGGTGGGCAACCTGTATCAGTCGGTACAGAACTCGTTCAAGTCCGCGGTAACGCGCTGGCCAACCAGCCGCCTGACGCAGATTCTCGAAGATGCGGTCAGCGAGCATGCGCCACCAATGGTCGGCAGCCGCCGCATCAAGCTGCGCTACGCTCACCTGGGTGGTGCCAACCCGCCGCTGATCGTGATCCACGGTAACCAGGTCGAGAAGGTACCCAAGTCCTACGTCCGTTATCTGGAAAACACCTATCGGCGTGTGCTCAAGCTGGTCGGTACGCCGATCCGTATCGAGTTCAAGGGCGGCGAGAACCCGTATGAAGGCAACAAGAACACGCTCACCGACCGTCAGGTCAACAAGAAGCGTCGGATGATGTCGCACCACAAGAAGGCCGACAAGAAGCGCCGCGACAAGCGCTGAGTCAGCATCGGGAAAAAGGCGCTTCGGCGCCTTTTTTTGTGTCCGTTTAATGGGCTATCCTGCCTGACCCGTGCCGCCCGGTGCCGGGAGATTGCAGGGAAAGGGTTCCATGATCGACAGCAAGTTGCCCAACGTGGGCACCACTATCTTCACCGTCATGTCACAGCTGGCCGCCGAAACCGGGGCTATCAACCTGTCCCAGGGGTTTCCCGATTTTGACGGGCCGCAGGCGCTGCGTGATGCGGTTTGCCGACACGTCACTCAAGGTCATAACCAATACTCACCGATGACCGGGCTGCCTGCACTTCGTCAGCAAGTCGCGGCAAAGATCGCCCGCAGCTATGGGCGTACGGTCAATCCGGACAGCGAAATCACTATCACACCGGGTGCCACGCAGGCGATTTTCTGTGCGATCCACAGCGTTATTCGCGCTGGCGACGAAGTGATCATTTTCGACCCTTGCTATGACAGCTACGAGCCTGCCGTCGAACTGGCCGGTGGGCGCTGCGTTCATGTGCAACTGGGGCTGGATGACTTCTCCATCGACTGGCAAAAGCTGAGCGATGCGCTGAGCCCGCGTACCCGCATGATCGTCATCAACAGCCCGCACAACCCCAGCGGCGCGTTGATCAGCCGTGCAGAGCTCGATCGGCTGGCCGCGCTGATCGCCGATCGCGACATCTACCTGCTCAGCGACGAAGTCTATGAACACCTGGTGTTCGACGGCGCACGCCATGTCAGTGTGCTTGACCACGAAGCGTTGTATCAGCGCGCCTTCGTCGTCAGCTCGTTCGGCAAGACGTATCACGTTACTGGCTGGAAAACCGGTTACGTGGTCGCGCCGCCTGCGCTGACGTCCGAGCTGCGCAAGGTGCACCAATATGTGAGCTTCTGCGGTGTCACGCCGTTGCAGTACGCATTGGCCGACTTCATGGCCGAACACCCGGAACATGTCGACGAGCTGCCAGGCTTCTATCAGGCCAAGCGTGACTTTTTCTGTGGTCATCTGGCCGAGTCGCGTTTCAGCTTCCGGCCGGTGGGCGGGACTTATTTCCAGTTGGTCGACTACTCGCAGATCAGGCCCGACCTCAACGACGTCGACATGGCCTTGTGGATGACCCGCGAGCATGGTGTGGCGAGCATTCCGATTTCTGTGTTCTACCAGAGCCCGCCAGCAGGGCAGCGCCTGATCCGCCTGTGCTTCGCCAAACAGGAAGAGACGCTACGTCTGGCGGCGGAGAAACTATGCGCGATATAAGCGGGCTGCCGAACCTCAACCTCGCGCTGATCCAGACCACGCTGGCGTGGCATGATCGCGAGGCCAATCTCGAGCATTTCGAGCCATTACTTGATCAGGCGCGCGGCGCGGATCTGGTAATCCTGCCAGAGATGTTCACCACCGGATTCTCGATGGAGTCCGAGGCCCTGTCAGAGCCGGAGGCCGGGCCTACATCGGTATGGCTATTGGCTCAGGCCAAGCGTATCGACGCTGTGGTGACCGGCAGCGTCATGATGCGCGCTGCCGATGGTAGTCATCGCAATCGCCTGCTGTGGGCGCGACCGGATGGTGAGCTGCTGCATTACGACAAGCGCCACCTGTTTCGCATGGCCGGTGAGCACGAGCATTACACGCCGGGTGATCGCCAGGTGATGTTCGAACTCAAAGGCTGGCGCGTGCGCCCGCTGATCTGCTACGACCTGCGCTTTCCGGTCTGGAGCCGTGACGCTCAGGACACCGACCTGTTGCTGTACACCGCCAACTGGCCGGGTGCGCGGCGTCTGCACTGGAATCGCTTGCTGCCTGCCAGAGCCATTGAAAACCTGTGCTATGTGGCGGCAGTCAATCGCGTTGGGTCGGACGGCAAGGGCTTTGCGTACACCGGTGACAGTCAGGTCCTGGATTTCCAGGGCGAGAGCCTGTTGAGCGTGGGCGAAGCGGACGGGGTGTTCAAGGCGACGCTTGGCGCGGCAGACTTGCATGCCTACCGCACACGGTTTCCAGCCGGGCTGGATGCTGATTCGTTTAATATTGAGTAAAAGTACTTCAGAATGTTTCTGATCGGCCGATAGCCTCTCCAGAATTCCTGGAGACCGCCATGACTACCATCAATACATCCACACTGAACACTTACTCGAGCTCGTTGACCTTAGCGATCAAACCTACCGAGGCTGAAACAGCCAAGGCCGCGACTGCTGCTGCCACCACGACTACTGAAACAGAGAAAAGCTCTGATCAGGCGTCCACCGAAGGTGGCAAGGCCGGTGCGGCGGGTGGTGGCGGCAGCGTGGGTGGCTCCAGCGAATCGTCGCTCAATCAGACCATCGAACAGATAAAGCAGCAGATCAAGGACGCTCAGAAGCAACTCGCCGAGCAGAAGGCGCAGCTGGCTGCTGCTCAAAGCGGTAAAGGCTCAGCGGAAGAGAAGGCGCAGAAATCCATGGCGATTCAGGGCCAGATAGCGTCCACCAGCGCCAACTTGCAGACCTTACAAGCGTCGTTGTTGCAACTAGAGACTGAAGGTGGCGTGAATACCACTGCGTGATATCTCCTGCAGAGCGCCCGAAGTGACGCTCATCATGCCCACGCACAGTGTTGCGTGGGCATTCAGCTGCTTGCGCCCCCGATCAGGCGGCGCAGCGTCCAGCGTTGCCTGTCACTCGTTGACGTTCATGAACTTGCGGGCCCACTCTACGTAGTCTTCAGGCTGCGTATAGGTGTGGGTCAGTTCGGTCGCGCTCATGTTCGATTCGCTGCCCAGGATCTGACGCTGCTCGCGCAGGCAGTCATAGGTAGCCTTGATCGCCGCGAAGTACGCCGCGTGACCATGCACGCAGACCCTTACGCCCATCTCGGCAAGGCGCGCGTTGTCGTGCAGTTCCGGGTTGCCGTACGTCACCAGCATCAGCGGCACGGTCACGCCTTCGGATATCTGCGCCAGGTGATCGAAGTCACGAATGCCGACGATGGTAATGCCGTCAGCCCCGGCAGCCTGGTACTGCTGAACCCGGCTGATGGCTTCCTGAACCGGAATGATCGCCGCGTTGGTACGAGCGAAAATCGACATCTCCGGATCGACACGCGCTTCCAGCGCTGCGCGGATCTTGCCAACACCTTCTGCAGTGGAAATCAGGTCAGTGGATTTGCGTCCGAACTGCGCCGGCAGCAGGGTATCTTCGATCGTCAGTGCAGAAATACCGGCACGTTCCAGTTCGACAACGGTGCGCATGACGTTAAGGGCATTGCCATAACCATGGTCTGCGTCCGCGATGACCGGGAGCTGTGCGACACGGCCGATGCGCGTGGCCTGTTCAACGAATTCGCTCAGCGTGATCAGGGCGAAGTCAGGGGCTGCCAGGACTTGCAGCGACGCCACGGAGCCGCCGAGGATGCCTACTTCAAAGCCCAGATCCGCTGCGATTCGCGCTGACATGGGGTCGAACACCGAGGCTGTGTGAAAGCAAGCGTTCGACGAGGTGAGCGCACGGAAGCTGCGGCGCAAATCTTGATGGGAAGCCTTGGGCATAATCGCTCCAAATGTGATTGGATCAGCTCAGCGTACCGAGGCCGATGGTAATTTCAATGCACGGTGGGTCTGCCCGAGCATTCTTTTCGTCCGGAAATCAATGCAATAGTCGTCTTGGTTTTATAGGAAAGGTGCAGCTGGCAGGTAAGTCCGAGCAGGCATCGTCAGCATATGAATTGCTGTTGGATTGGGCGCGCTCTGGAGTAAGGGCAGCATGCTACCACAGCATAAATGAAAAAGATTATGCCGAAACAGGCAGGGTCATGCGCGGAATGCAAGAGGCTGGTGCAGCGTGAGGCGGGGAGGGAAGAGGACGATGCGGATGGCGGACCTGCGTCCGCCATCCGGCTATCGAATCAGGCAGCTTTGGCCTGGGTCTGGCTGAGTGAACGATTCAGGGCACTGAACAGGGCGCGGAAGCTCGCCGTGGTGATGTTTTCATCGATGCCTACACCATGCACGGCGCGTTCGCCATTCACGCGCAGCTCGATGTAGGCGGCCGCCTTGGCGGTGGTACCCGAACCGATCGCATGCTCGTTGTAGTCCATGATTTCCACGGCCAATGGCAGACCGGCGACCAGTGCTTCCAGGGCGCCCTTGCCCTTGCCGCGCCAGTGCTGGGTTTCGCCGTCGACGTGCACCTCGGCATCCACCGAGCTGTTGCCGTTCTCTTCCTGCAACTTATGGCTGATCAGCGCATAAGGAACGTTGGCTTGCAGGTATTCACGACGCAACAGCGAGTGAATCTGCTCGGCCGTCATCTCCAGGCCCAGACGATCGGTTTCACCCTGAACCACCTGGCTGAACTCGATCTGCATGCGGCGTGGCAGGGAAATGCCATATTCCTGTTCCAGCAAGTAAGCGATACCACCTTTGCCCGACTGGCTGTTGACGCGAATCACCGCCTCGTAGCTGCGACCGATGTCGGCCGGGTCAATCGGCAGGTAGGGCACTTCCCACAACTCGCCTTCCTTCTGCTGGGTGAAACCCTTGCGGATCGCATCCTGGTGCGAGCCGGAGAACGCGGTGTGAACCAGGTCGCCAACGTACGGATGACGTGGGTGCACAGGAATCTGGTTGCACTCTTCGACGACTTTGCGCACGCCGTCGATGTCCGAGAAGTCCAGCTCGGGATTGATGCCCTGGGTGTAGAGGTTCAGCGCCACGGTGACCAGGTCGACGTTGCCGGTCCGCTCGCCATTGCCGAACAGGCAGCCTTCGACGCGATCCGCACCGGCCATCAGGCCCAGTTCGGTAGCGGCAACGCCGGTGCCACGGTCGTTGTGGGTATGCAGGCTGATCAGCACGCTGTCGCGGCGGGTAATGTTGCGGCCAAACCACTCGATCTGGTCAGCGTAAATGTTGGGTGTCGCCACTTCCACGGTCGCCGGGAGGTTGAGGATCACCTTGTTCTCGGGCGTCGGGTTCCACACCTCGATCACTGCATCGCAGACTTCCTTGGCGAATTCCAGCTCGGTCGCACTGAAGGTTTCCGGCGAGTACTCGAAGGTCCACTGGGTTTCAGGCTGTTGTGCTGCATATTTGACGAACAGCTTGGCCGCGTTGACCGCGATCTCTTTCACCCCGGCCTTGTCCTGATTGAAGACAATGCGGCGGAACGACGGGCTGGTCGCGTTATACAGGTGGACGATGGCTTTCTTGGCGCCGCGCAGTGATTCGAAGGTGCGGGCGATCAGGTCTTCGCGAGCCTGGGTCAGTACCTGGATGGTGGTGTCATCCGGGATGTGGCCGTCTTCGATCAGGGTACGCACGAAGTCGAAGTCAGTCTGCGAAGCCGATGGAAAGGATGCCTCGATTTCCTTGACGCCAACGCTGACCAGAGTTTTCCAGAAGCGCAGCTTCTTGGCCGCGTCCATCGGCTCGATCAGCGACTGGTTGCCGTCGCGCAGGTCGGAGCTGCACCAGATCGGCGCTGCATCGATGGTCTTCGAAGGCCAGGTGCGGTCAGGCAGATCGATGGTCGGGAACGCGCGGTACTTCTTCGACGGGTCTTTGAGCATGGTCATCAGGAAATCCTTTTGTATTCACGGGGCCGGGGTAGGGCGGCCTGCCGTTCTGGATAGATAGCACAGGGAATTGCGAACACAGGGACGAGGCACAGCAAACTAGCCAGGCAGTCGGGCGCTGACCAGGCTGAGGCACCGGTGTTGGCGCAACAGAATAAGGGTTTGAGAGGTATTCATGAGGCCAACCGTAACCATTGGCATGGATGATGGCAAGCATTTGAAAAAGATTGGAATAAATTCTCGAAAAGGCGTCTTTGGCGATTTTTTATAGCGGGATATGACGCTTTATGTACAGGTTGTTGTTGGACGAAAGCGATGTGCGCAATGAGGGGGCAGGTGAGCGAGCGGGGTAACACTCGCTCACCAACAGACTTACGGCTGAAACGCGCCGATGAAGATCGCCGGGTCCACGCGCGCATCGTTGAGGCTGACGTTCCAGTGCATGTGCGGCCCGGTTGCGCGACCGGTGGCGCCGACTTTGCCGACCACTCCGCCACGCGGAACGAGGTCGCCGACCTTCACGTCGATCTTCGACATGTGGCAAAACATGCTGATGAAGCCTTGCCCGTGATCGACGAATACCGTGTTGCCATTGAAGAAGTAATTGCCGGTCAGGATGACCTTGCCCGCTGCCGGGGATTTGATCGGCGTACCGGCCGGCACCGCGAAGTCGAGGCCCGAATGCGGGTTGCGCTCTTCGCCATTGAAGAAGCGACGCACGCCGAACTTGCTCGACAGCGGGCCGTTGACCGGCTTGTCCAGAATCAGATTGCTTGGCGTGCCTGGGCTGAAGCTGCGGTAGGCGCGCAGTTGCTCGGCCAGTTCGCCCTCGATGCGTTTGTTGTCTTCAGGGTTGGGATTGACCTGACGTTTGTTCTTGAGCGTGATGTGCTGTTCCGGGTATTTCTTGCTGCCAACGGTGAAGTTGAGCGTGCGCCCGCCGGACGTGACTTGCTGGGGGCCGGGTTTGACGGTCAGCGGAATGCCGACGATGGCCAGCCAGCGTGTGCCCTGTTCCTTGACCACCAGCACCGGTTTGCCTTGATAGGTGGCGGTCGGTGCCTGAGCGCCGGTGCCCAGATCGATAACCGCCACGCCGCCGGGCACCGGCTTGTCGAGTGCGCGAGTGATGAAACTGTCAGCGTGGGCCGGGAGGCAGAGCAGCAGGGCGAACAGCGGGGCGATAAAACGTAGCATCAGGCAGTCAGTCCAGAAGGGAGAGGGTCACAGGTGTGAGGTGATTGTCTTCGACGCGCACGTGCAGTTCGCCTTCGCCGAGCCTGGCGGTAAGCCGTTGGCCCGTTTGCGTCTGTGCAGCGTTACGGATCGCGTGGCCGCGCTCGTCGAGCAGGATGCTGTAACCGCGTCCCAGTGTGGCAAGCGGGCTGACCACGTTGAGGGTCTGCACCTGACTTTGCAGTTGTAGCTTGCGTGCCTTGATCTGTTCGCGAATGGCTCTCGGCAGACGCTCGGCCAGGGCATCCAGACGCTGGCGCAAAAAGGCCAGAGTCCGGCCTGGGTGCTGGGCAGCAAGGCGGCTCTGCATGTGCGCCAGACGCAGCTGACGTTGATGCATGTTCTGTTCGAAGGCGCGGCGCAGGCGCATATCCAGGTCGTCCAGCCGTTGCGACTGCTGACGCAAACGTTCGCCAGGGTGGCGCAGACGCCGGGAAATACCCTCAAGACGCAGCCGCTCGCGCATCAGTCGGTCCTGCATGCGGCTGACCAGTCGCCGGTGCAGGTTGTCGACGCGTCGATGCAGGTCGCTGGAATCCGGGGCGAGCAGTTCGGCGGCAGCTGAGGGCGTCGGTGCGCGCACGTCGGCGACAAAGTCGCTGATGGACACATCGGTTTCATGCCCGACAGCGCTGACGATCGGCGTCACGCACGCGTCGATGGCACGGGCGACGGCTTCTTCGTTGAAGCACCAAAGGTCCTCCGGCGAGCCGCCGCCACGGGCCAGGATCAGTGCATCGAAGCCCCTGCTGTCGGCCAGCTTCAGTGCGCGGACAATCTGGTTGATCGCCTCGCGGCCCTGAACGGCTGTGGGAATCAAGGTCAGCTCGACCCGCGGCGCGCGACGGCGGAACACGCTGATGATGTCGCGGATCACCGCACCGGTCGGAGAACTGATAATCCCGATACGCTGCGGGTGCAGCGGCAGCGCGACCTTGCGTTCGGCGCTGAACAGGCCTTCGTCGCTGAGCTTGGCTTTCAGCGCATCGAACGCCAGGCGCAATGCACCATCGCCGGCAGGTTCCACCGTATCGAGAATCAGCTGATAGTCGCCGCGGCCTTCAAACAGCGAAACCTTGCCGCGCACCTTGACCTGTAAGCCGTCCTTGAGCGCCTGACGCACCCGCGCTGCGCTCTGCCGGAACAACGCGCAGCGTACCTGCGCGCCAGAGTCCTTCAGCGTGAAGTACACATGGCCCGATGCCGGGCGCGAGAGGTTGGAGATCTCGCCCTCGACCCAGATGCTGCTGAACACGTCTTCCAGCAGCACGCGGGCGCGGCCGTTGAGCTGGCTGACAGTAAGGACTTCCCGGTCGAGGCCGAGTCTTGCGAAAGGGTCTTTGATCATGTCGGGCATCATAATGGCAATGCCGGTCTGGCGCACAGGTCTGTCTCGTCGGTAAAGGCAGGATTGCTTCTTGACCTGAATGGCCAGCCCATTAAGCTGCGGCCTCGAACAGCTTTAAGCGACGCTCCGTTATGAACACCCAAAGCATCATCGTCCCGCAAATCTCCATCTTTCCCGGGCACGAGGCCAGGGCGCGGCTGATCCTGCGCTGGCTGGTCAAGCTCGATGTGGTCGAGCCGGAGCTGACCACGTGCGGACGCACCTATAACAAGATGGCCTACGCGGTGGCACCGGGCGCGAAGCGGGTGGTGAAAAAGCCCGATGCGTTGCCGTTCGGGCAGGTCGTCAACGGCCTGGAAATCGTCACCAAGCGCTGCATCTATACCCCGCTGAACGACTTTGCCGAAGAGGCCGGTTGCCCGGAGTGTCGCCGTGAAGTGGGGGAGGCGCTGTTCGACAGCCTGGAAGACTGGATGCCCGGTCACACCGATAATTTCACTTGCCCCGAATGCCACCATGAAGATGATATCAACGGCTTTCTTTTTCTCGACGCCTGCGGGTTTTCCAACCTCGGTTTCATCTTCAACAACTGGCTGGATGCGTCGTTCACGCAGACCTTTCTGGATGACTTCGCCGAACGTCTGGATCGCCCGGTCTCCTGCGTTAATGTGCGTCTATAAACAGCTTTGATAATAGGCTGAGGTTTACATTGAGCCGGGCGGGGTCTGTGGGTATAATGGCGCGCTTCCAATTTCCCGCCCGGGAGCCCCCGCGATGCTGCGTATCAGTCAAGAAGCCCTTACATTCGACGACATTCTCCTTGTGCCCGGTTATTCCGAGGTACTCCCTAACGAAGTCAGTCTGAAAACCCGTTTGACCCGTGGCATCGAGCTGAATATACCTTTGGTCTCTGCTGCAATGGATACAGTCACCGAGGCCCGTCTGGCAATTGCCATGGCCCAGGAAGGCGGTATCGGTATCATCCACAAGAACATGACCATCGAGCAGCAAGCTGCCGAAGTGCGCAAGGTCAAGAAGTTCGAGGCCGGCGTCGTCAAGGACCCGATCACGATCGAAGCCGACGCCACTGTCCGCGATCTGTTCGAACTCACCCGCATGCACAACATTTCCGGCGTACCGGTCCTGCACAATGGCGACCTGGTCGGCATCGTGACGTCCCGCGACGTACGCTTCGAAAATCGTCTTGATGTCCCTGTCCGCGAAGTGATGACGCCCAAAGAGCGTCTGGTCACCGTGCGTGAAGGCGCCGACAAGAACGAAGTGCGCGAACTGCTGCACAAGCACCGTCTTGAAAAAGTCCTGATCGTGGATGCCAATTTCGCGCTCAAGGGCATGATGACCGTCAAGGACATCGAGAAAGCCAAGGCTTACCCGCTGGCCAGCAAGGACGATCAGGCTCGCCTGCGTGTCGGCGCTGCAGTCGGTACTGGCAAGGACACCGGCGAACGTGTCACCGCACTGGTCGCGGCTGGCGTTGACGTTGTTGTCGTCGATACCGCTCACGGCCACTCCAAAGGCGTGATCGACCGCGTCCGCTGGGTCAAGGAAAACTTCCCTCAGGTGCAGGTCATCGGCGGCAACATCGCCACTGGCGAAGCAGCCAGGGCACTGGTTGCCGCAGGCGCCGATGCAGTCAAGGTCGGTATCGGCCCGGGCTCCATCTGCACCACGCGTATCGTTGCCGGTGTCGGCGTGCCGCAGATCAGCGCCATCGCCAACGTCTCCGCTGCCCTTGAAGGCACTGGCGTGCCGATGATCGCCGACGGCGGTATCCGCTTCTCCGGTGACCTGTCCAAGGCCATTGTGGCTGGCGCCTCCTGCGTGATGATGGGCTCGATGTTCGCCGGTACTGAAGAAGCGCCAGGCGAGATCGAACTGTTCCAGGGCCGTTCCTACAAGGCCTATCGCGGCATGGGCTCGCTGGGTGCGATGTCCCAGGCCCAAGGCTCGTCCGATCGCTACTTCCAGGATTCGTCCGCAGGTGCCGAGAAGCTGGTGCCGGAAGGCATCGAAGGCCGTGTGGCCTATAAAGGTCCGTTGTCGGCCATCATCCATCAGTTGATGGGCGGCCTGCGTTCCTCCATGGGTTACACCGGCAGTGCCGATATCGAGCAGATGCGTACCAAGCCTGAGTTCGTTCGCATCACCGGTGCCGGTATGGCTGAATCCCACGTCCATGACGTGCAGATCACCAAGGAAGCGCCGAACTATCGCGTTGGTTGATCCGGACTGCATCGGGGTGTTTGCCTCGATGCAGGCCAACAAGTTTCATAGCCGGGGCTGTTGACGCAGCCCCGTGTCGTTTCTGTTTTTTGACGAGAATGAGTCATGGCCCTCGACATTCACGCCCACCGTATCCTGATCCTCGACTTCGGTTCCCAGTACACCCAGCTGATCGCCCGCCGCGTGCGCGAAATCGGCGTGTATTGCGAGCTGCATCCGTTTGACATGGACGACGAAGCGATTCGCGAATTCGCTCCAAAAGGCGTGATCCTCGCCGGCGGCCCCGAGTCCGTACACGAAGCCGACAGCCCGCGCTGCCCGCAAGCGGTATTTGACCTGGGTGTGCCGGTTTTCGGTATCTGCTACGGCATGCAGACCATGGCCGAGCAGTTGGGCGGCAAGGTTGCCGGTTCCGAGCTGCGCGAGTTCGGCTACGCTCGCGTTGACGTAGTCGGCAAAAGCCGTCTGCTTGATGGTATCGAAGACCATATCGACGCCGACGGCCTGTTTGGCCTCGACGTATGGATGAGTCACGGTGACAAGGTCACCAAACTGCCGGAAAACTTCCACATTCTGGCCAGCACCCCGAGCTGCCCGATTGCCGGTATGGCTGACGACGCTCGCGGTTACTACGGCGTGCAGTTCCACCCGGAAGTGACCCACACCAAGCAGGGCGGTCGCATCCTGTCGCGCTTCATCCTCGACATCTGCGGCTGTGAAGCACTGTGGACCCCTTCGAAGATTGCTGAAGACGCTATCGCTCAGGTTCGCGCTCAGGTCGGTACTGACAACGTGTTGCTGGGCCTGTCCGGCGGCGTTGACTCCTCCGTGGTCGCGGCGCTGCTGCACAAGGCCATCGGCGATCAGCTGACCTGCGTATTCGTCGACAACGGCCTGCTGCGTCTGCATGAAGGCGAGCAAGTGATGGCCATGTTCGCCGAGAACATGGGCGTCAAGGTGATCCGCGCCAACGCCGAAGAGCAGTTCCTGAACAACCTGGCAGGCGAGAGCGATCCAGAGAAGAAGCGCAAGATCATCGGCCGCACCTTCATCGACGTGTTCGATGCCGAGTCCTGCAAGCTGGACAACATCAAGTACCTGGCGCAAGGCACCATCTACCCGGACGTCATCGAGTCGGCTGGCGCGAAAAGCGGCAAGGCCCACGTCATCAAGTCGCACCACAACGTGGGCGGCCTGCCGGAAGAAATGAACCTCAAGCTGGTCGAGCCACTGCGCGAGCTGTTCAAGGACGAAGTCCGCCGCCTGGGCCTCGAACTCGGCCTGCCCTACGACATGGTCTACCGCCACCCATTCCCAGGCCCAGGCCTGGGCGTGCGCATCCTCGGCGAAGTGAAGAAGGAATACGCCGACCTCCTGCGTCGTGCCGACCACATCTTCATCGAAGAACTGCGCAAGGCCGACTGGTACCACAAGGTCAGCCAGGCATTTGTCGTGTTCCAGCCAGTCAAATCAGTCGGCGTCGTCGGCGACGGCCGCCGCTACGCCTGGGTCGTCGCGCTGCGTGCGGTGGAAACCATCGACTTCATGACCGCTCGTTGGGCACACCTGCCTTATGAGCTGCTGGAGACGGTGAGCGGCCGGATCATCAACGAGATCGAAGGGATTTCGCGGGTGACTTATGATGTGTCGAGCAAGCCGCCGGCTACTATTGAGTGGGAGTGATTGGGTGGCTGGTATTTTCCGGCACCCACTAGCAAGAAATGCTCTGGAGCCCGCGTAATTGCGGGCTTTTGGTTTTTTGGGGTTGGTGAATTCTGGCAGCTTTGTACATCATCAAGCACCGTGTTTGTACTGCGTGATTTATCAGACGATCTCGGCCTGCAAAAAAAATCAGCGCGACTTAACGCCTACACAAAGCAATCCTTCGCCGTCGTCATAACGAACGACGCCGTCCTTTGCCAACCCCAAACCACCTCATTTGAAACTGATCTGAAGTTCGAGGAAAATCGCTACGGAAAATCCGCTCAAAGGCACCCCAAGCCCCTAACGTCAACGCCGGCGTAGCCCAGCAAAAAGAGTCAATATTCGCATCCGCCCAAACCAAGGACTCCATTCATGAAATTCCGATTTTCTCTCAGTTCATCTTTCCTGATCATGTTGTCGCTGACAGGATGCGTAGCGAATATGCATGCTCCAAAGCACGATCAGCCTGGAGAAAGCGCGCTTTACGGCAATTGGCATGTTGCAGGTGTAGCGGTATCAGACTCTGGCGTGCAGGCACTGGGGGATGATGATCCGAGCTTTATGGGGCGACGTCTCAGTTTCAATCACGACCAGCTTGCTTGGAAAGCGTCAGCAGGCTCAACGGAAGATGTGTGCAAGGGACCTGTTTTTCATAAGCTTCCGGCGATGACTGGAGCTGAACTGGAGCCGCAACTCCACAAGCTTGGCATCGAGAAAGCTGTGCGCTATAGCGTTGAATGCAAATCTGGAAGCTGGGGTCCTTTTGATAAAGAAACGCCGGCATTTTTCCTGGCACAGGACGGGTCGTTAGCTCTTTCCTGGTATGACGGCGGACTGCTGAAGCTGGTGCGAGACTGATCAAAGGCGGGTCACGCTGCCGCCGATGACACGAACCTGTGAGCCCATGGGAGGGCGTGATTTTCGCGTCCGCGAGCATACGGAGGAGTGTACAGTCGCCTGCATCGTGACATGGCTGAGACTGTCTTTTCAGAAAGTCTCAGCCACTGCCTCCACCGGCCAGTTATTTATCCCGCAGAAGCGACACCACATCCATCCAATCAATCAATAACTCATCTGCCCGGAAAAACAGTCGACTTGGGCTTCTCATAAAACACCGTCTCACCCGGTGTTCGATCCATCACATCAATCAGCTTGAGCCAGGTATCCAGATCATCCGTGCTGATCTTCGTATCGCGCTTGTCTTTCTTCCAGAGGTTATCCAGCAAATCGAAGAAGCCTTGGTCACTAAGAATAAACTCGGCCGCAGCTTTTTCCTTCTCGTCGCCGCCACTCAGAATCTTCTCGAAGTCCTTTTTGCTGACGATATCGTCCTTGCCGTTCCATTCGTCCCACTTCTCGCGGATGGTTTCGATCTCTTCCTTGTGCGCGTCGTAGTACGCCTTGTTGTAAACGTCCATCGGCAAGCCGTTGGTGTTCTCGCCGACGATGCCGTTTTTATCCTTGTGCGAGCTTTCGTCCAGACGAATCATTGACGAGCCCTGATCCTGCGGGGTTTCCTGGAAGTGTTTCCACTCTTCGGTCTGGTAGTCGAATATGCTTTGATCGTCGGGTGCATCCCGGCCTTCGTATTCGTAGAAGCTGTAGCGCCCGTATTCAAGCTTGTCGCCCCAGTCGTCCTGCGCGAAGCCCAGTTCGGCCTGATCCTTGAACCACTGGCCTTCCTTGTCAGTGGCCTTTTGTTTCTTCTGATGATCCACGAACACGCTGATGATGCCGGTAATGATCCCCAGGCCCGCCGTCACCAGAAATAGCGGCGCGGTTGCACCGGCGATGGCGCCGATAGGGCCGAGCAAACCGGCGATCCCGATCCCGGCGGCGGCTGTGCCCGCCACACCTGAAACAATTTGCAGGCTGCCATTGGCAATTGCCAGATCGCTGCCGGACTTGATGCCATCCTTGATGGCAATCCCGCCCATGACGATGTCGGCGATGCTCATGATGTCCGGTGCTACGCCGAGTACCTTGACCACTGAACCGGCAATGCGCGCAGAGACGCCGGACACCACTTTGTCCGCTCCTTCCGGTGCGGCACTTTGAACGCCTTGTGCAACAGATTGTGGGTCTACCAGGCCCGCACCCCCTGCATTACCCGCCACGGCCTGGCCGACCGAGTTGCGCATGTTATCGACGATGTCATCAGCCGGGATTGGTTGATTATCGGCTTCGAGCATCACGTTGATCGACTCGCGATCGATCTCGTCGCTGCCAAGCATTTCACTCAGGTTGACCCGATCGTTTTCCGCCGGGACCGGCTGACCGTTGCGCTCCAGCTGGTCCTCAATGCCGGCAGCAAACGCTTCACGGGTTGGCGGGGTGATGTCTTGTGCGACGAAGCGCTGCACGGCATCGTCGTAGAGTTCGTACAACGAGTCGCTGTAGCTGGCGTAACCGGAGCCGGAAGCAGAGTCCGGAACCGGCGTGCTGGCAGCACGCTCCACCTCGACGGCCATATTGTTCAGGCTTTCAGCATCCAGGGCGGGGAGGTCGACTGATGCGCGCTGAGAATTGATGCTTTGCACCACCGCATCCTGATCGATATTCAGCCTCAGATCTTCGGCCAGTTCGTTCAGATTGCCGTACTTCGAATAATCTGCGGGCGGAGTGCCGCCAGATCGGGTCACGATCTCGTCCAGCAATTCGCGACTGACGTCCTCGGAAAGCGAGCCGGCGTCGTTGACCTCATTGATCAGGCCAATCTGATCCATTACGTCGCCGATACTGCTACCTGCTCTGATGCTGTCCAGCTCATAAACGCTGGCCAGTCGGTTCTCCAGACCGTCCGCAACGTCTGGCACGTTATTGGCAGCCTGCGCCGTTTCAATCTTTTTGCCCCACAAACCTTCCTTGCCCCAGATCTCCGGGATGCTCTTGCTCAGCCCGAGCAAATCCGCAGTTTTGGTGTGGGTCATCAAATCAAAGATGCCAGTCTTTTCAAACTGCGCACCGGAGCCCAGGAAGGTGATGAAGTCCTTGGCGATAGCCAGGCGTTCCAGTGGATCATCAGCAAGTTGGCCGTTCTTGGCCGTCAGCATATAGATAGCGCCACCGAGAGAGGTGAAGCCCGCAGCGGTGCCGAATACGCCGCTCTGATTAAGCTTGCCGATGGCTTTCTTGAAGCCTTCCTTGTCTTCGGCACCCACGTATTTACCTGCCAGGTTTTCCTCGAGCTGCGCCTGAGTCATTTCGCCTGATTTGACCTTGGCCATCTGGTCCGAAAAATCGCTGAGTTTGGTTTTGTCTTGTAGCAACTCGTTGATGAATTTCTCGATCGTCTCCTGAGTACGGCGGGGTATATCCGCCATACCTTTGATTCCCTGCTTAAGTGCAGAGAAAATGTCCTTCAGGGCCAGTTCTTTATATTCATCCGGGATGCCGCCAGGGTCGGCCATCAACTTGTCGACTTCGGCCATGACGCTGTTTTTCTGCAGTTCATTCTGGGCGTCTTTTGCCAATTGCGGATCGAGCAGTTCCAGACTGGAAAGCAGGCGGGCTACATCGGATTGTCCTTCGGACTTTTTACCGGCTTTATCCAGATCAGAGAGGTAGTCGACAAACTCCCTGCTGACCAACTTGTCGTGCAGGTCCTTGGCCAACGCTTCCTTATCGCCACCGCTGACTTTCTCGATGGCCGAGTCCATCTCGGCCTGGTATTCCTTGCCGATCTTGTCCTTCTCGCCATTGCCATTGGCAAACAGCTCCGTCAACGCTTTATCGATGTTATTGCCGTCGAGGATGTCCTGCATATCGGCGCTTGTCAGGGTTTCGCCTTCGCTATCGAACCTGCGCCAGGACTCGGCGCCGCGGGGTTCTTCGATATAAGGCGTGATGGTGCGTCCACTTTCCATCCCGGCCTTGGCCTGGATCGCCATGACCAGTTTGTAAACGTCGCTGTCTTTGTCGACTTTCTTGTCATCGACCAGCTTCTGATACTTGTCCATCAGGTTTTTGGTGGCCAGCTCGACCACGGTCAGGTCTTCGGAGTCCTTGTCTTTCTCGTCAGACTTCACGCCTGTGGGTTTACTGAGAATATCCAGTTCATCGAGATTGCCCAGGCCGTGTTCGTCACGGATCTTCTGCACGTCGCCCTGAACCCCGGAACTGCTCTTGTCGGCAACCCGGTCATACAGTTCCTTGTTCTGATATTCGGAGACCACGTATTGCTTGCCATCGCGGCTCTCGAACTCGATCACGCCGTTGCCCAGTTCGTCCTTGGTGCCGGCTTTGATGATGTCGTGATCCGCGACATAGACATTCTCATCTGCCACTTCGCGCCCGTTGTTATTGACGCGGTTTTCCACGGTAACGCGCGAGAGGCCCATTTGCTGCGCCGCAGTGAACAATTCCGGTGTGAGTGCTTTTGAAACAGTGACCTTCTCGCCATCCTGTTTGACGTAAGTGACCACCTCGGCTGTTTCCAGCTGACCTTGCCATTCGAAATTCTTGATATCGCCCCAAGCAG
Organism: Pseudomonas syringae pv. coryli str. NCPPB 4273; assembly: GCF_000972175.1. Taxonomy (NCBI): domain Bacteria; kingdom Pseudomonadati; phylum Pseudomonadota; class Gammaproteobacteria; order Pseudomonadales; family Pseudomonadaceae; genus Pseudomonas; species Pseudomonas syringae pv. coryli. The sequence continues at coordinate 41,270 of NZ_AWQP01000037.1, forward strand.
GTAGCTCGGTGTTTCGATCTGCGATCGGGGTCCCGTCGGCGATAGCTTTTTCGACCTGAGATTTCTGTGTCGGAGACTGGCTCAGGTCATCGAGTTGTTTGAGAAACTGATACAACTTCGGATTGGTCGACGCCGCCACGACAACACCTTGCCCATCACGCTCGTAACGCATGTCACCTTTGTCCGTGACCGAAACAGCGGTGCCCTCAATCGGCGGCCATTGCTCATTGTCGGTCGCGGTGCGGTCTGGCTTTTTCTGCTCATCGCCTTTGGCGGAGACAATGCTGCGCTTAAGCCTCGACTCGAAATCTGCAAGACCTTCGCGGGGGAGCGTGTCGTTTTTGGGCGTGATGTTCATGAGCGCCTCGTCAGTTAAGGCGAGCCTTGAAAGGTAAGGCCGCAAGAAAGCGAAAAAAGGAGTTCTCCGATTCTTACTGCGATCACCTGCAAATCGTTGTGAAAAGTTGTGAAACGTTGTGATAACGCCCCGTGCGATAGTGGCGTTGTCATAGTCCTGCAGGTGAGTCTGAATATTCGTTCGAAGTGCCAGCGCGAGCAGCCACTGGTGCTTTTTACCAGCAGCTCACCGCCGAAATACTGCCGTTAACAGCCCTGCATCGCGCCTGGCACCGTTGGTGTGGAAGGCGTTTGGCATGCAGGCAAAGCTGGAGGACTACCGCGCCAATCTTCCGCCTGATACAGAGCCGGCCTACATCGAATGGCTGGAGCGGGTGAGCCAGGCATAGCGGTTGATTGATGCAAAAAGCCGGAGCGGGCGTCACTGCCTTGCCCGGCTTTTTTACGCCTCGTGGTATCCACCCTTATCTTTACGCAAATGCAGGTGTATCGTATTCGCCCCTCGCATTTGCTCGCAGATGCGCTCAGTCGTCGTTTTCGAGGTTGCGCCGTTCATGTCCTTTACCCGTCGTCAAATCCTTACAGGCATCGCCGGTCTGGCCGTAGTCGGTCTTGGCGCGGGTGGTGCTTCGCGTTACTGGATGGGGCGTCGCGAGTCTGAAGCGGGTACGGACTTTGTGCTGATCGCCGCGCCGCTGGATGTGGAACTGGTGCCTGGCCACAAGACGCCTGCCTGGGCCTTCGGCGGCTCTGCGCCGGGCACGGAATTGCGCGTGCGCCAAGGCGAGTGGCTGCGGCTGCGTTTCATCAATCAGTTGCCGGTCGAGACGACCATTCACTGGCATGGCATTCGCTTGCCGCTGGAGATGGACGGCGTGCCGTATGTGTCGCAGTTGCCGGTCAAGCCGGGTGAATACTTCGATTACAAATTCCGTGTGCCGGACGCGGGTAGCTACTGGTATCACCCGCACGTCAGCAGCAGTGAAGAGCTGGGCCGCGGGCTGGTCGGGCCGCTGATTATCGAAGAACGCGAGCCGACCGGTTTTGCCCATGAGCGCACGGTCAGTCTGAAAAGCTGGCACGTGGACGAGCAGGGCGCCTTTACCGAGTTCAGTGTGTTGCGTGAAGCGGCGCGTGAAGGCACGGCTGGTCGATTGTCGACGCTGAACGGTATTCCGCAGGCGGTGATTGAGTTGCCTGCCGGGCAGATCACACGCGTGCGCTTGCTCAATCTCGACAATACCGTGACTTATCGGCTCAACCTGCCGGACGCCGAAGCGCAGATCTATGCGCTGGATGGCAACCCGGTGAAACCGCGTCCCTTCGGCGATGAATACTGGCTGGGGCCGGGCATGCGCATCTGTCTGGCGATCAAGGCTCCGCCGGCGGGCGAGGAGATCTCGCTGCGTAACGGTCCGGTGCGCCTGGGTACGTTTCGCTCGGTCGCCAATAACGACGCGCCCGGCCAGTGGCCGCCCGAGCTGCCGGCCAATCCGGTGGCCGAGCCTGATATGGATAACGCCGAGAAGATCAATTTCAACTTCGAGTGGGTGGGCTCGATGTCGGTCAACACCGACAATGGCAAGCCGCCCAGCCTGTGGCAGATCAATGGCGAAGCGTGGGACATTACCGACAAGACCTGCGCCGATCGACCTATCGCCAGGTTGAAGCTGGGCAAGAGCTATATCTTCGAGCTGAAGAACATGACTCAGTATCAACACCCGATTCACCTGCACGGCATGAGTTTCAAGGTGATCGCCTCCAATCGGCGCAAGATCATCCCGTACTTTACCGACACCTTCTTGCTGGGTCGTAACGAGCGGGCGCGGGTTGCATTGGTTGCCGATAACCCCGGTGTATGGATGTTCCATTGCCACGTGATCGATCACATGGAAACCGGCCTGATGGCCGCCATCGAGGTGGCATGATGCGGCAACCGCAGATCATCGACCGCAGCAAGGATCATTACTTCATGCGCGAGGCGCTGGCGCTCGCCGCGCAAGGCGCGCTGCTGGGTGAGGTGCCCGTCGGGGCAGTGGTGGTGCAGAACGGCGAGATCATCGGTCGCGGTTACAACTGCCCGATCAGCGGCAGCGACCCCAGCGCGCATGCTGAAATGGTCGCGATTCGTGACGCCGCCAAGGCGCTGGACAATTATCGCCTGCCGGGCAGCACGCTCTACGTGACGCTGGAGCCGTGCAGCATGTGCGCGGGGCTGATCGTCCATTCACGGATGGCGCGCGTGGTCTACGGGGCGCTCGAGCCCAAGGCGGGCATCGTGCAGAGCCAGGGGCAGTTTTTCAGTCAGGCATTTCTCAATCACCGCGTGCTGTTCGAAGGCGGGGTGCTGGGCGAGGAGTGCGGGACGATGTTGAGCGAGTTTTTCAGAATGCGACGGGCAGCCAAGGACGCTTGCAAAGGCCAAGGCAACGTTTAGAGCGCAGATTCGTCCGTGCTGTTGGACGAGGGGACGGGAGAGGCTGGCGGGACGGGCGGTTGGGTCTTGTCGACGCCAGGAACATGCAGATTGCCATCGGCGACCTGACTCCCTTCAAGCTGGGGCTGCGTCACCCAGGTCAGAATGTCGTAATAACGGCGAATGTTGGCCACGAAATGCACTGGCTCACCGCCTCGGGCATAGCCGTAACGCGTTTTGCTGTACCACTTCTTCTGTGCCAGACGCGGCAGCATTTTTTTCACGTCGAGCCATTTATCAGGATTCAGCCCCTCGTTTTGGGCCAATTTGCGAGCATCTTCGAGGTGACCGCTGCCAATGTTGTAGGAAGCGAGAGCGAGCCACGTACGATCCGGCTCTTTAATCGAGTCGTCCAGCTGATCCTTGATGTAGGCAAAATACTTTGCCCCGCCCTGAATGCTTTGGCGTGCGTCCAGCCTGTTGGATACGCCCATGGCTTGCGCGGTGTTCTGGGTGAGCATCATCAGGCCGCGCACGCCGGTTTTCGAGGTCACGGTCGGCTGCCACATCGATTCCTGATAGCCGATGGCGGCCAGCAGTCTCCAGTCGACCTGTTCTTTCTTGGCCGATGTCTGGAAGTGCTTTTCGTATTTGGGCAGGCGTTCCTGAAGGTGCTGGGCAAAGGTATAGGCACCCACATAGCCGAGTACGTCGACATGGCCGTAGTAACGGTCCTTCAGGCGTTGCAGCGTGCCGTTCTTTTCGACCTTGTCGAGGTAGGCGTTGATTTCGTTGAGCAGGCTGTTGTCTTCACCCGGCGCGACGGCCCAGCGCTGTGCACGGGCTTCGCCCAGGTCGAAGGCGACGCGCACGTTGGGGAAGTAGACCTGGTTCATTGCCAGCTCATTGGAGTCGACCAGGGTCAGGTCGATCTGGCCTTCGTCGACCATGCGCAGGAGATCAACGACCTCGACCGCGTCAGATTCTTCATATTCAATGCGGGGATTCTGCGCCTTGAGCGCCGCCAGTTGCTCGGCATGCGCGCTGCCTTTGAGCACCACGATGCGCTTGCCCACCAGATCGCCGGGATCGGTCGGCCGCGACTGGCCGTTGCGATAGACCACCTGAGGGGTGACTTCCAGATAGGAATGCGAGAAACGCGCCTGCAATTTGCGCTTTGGCGTCTCGATCAGGCCGGCGGCACCGAGTACCGGACCACCCGGTTTGTTCATCTGGTCGAAAAGATCGTCCAGATTGTCAGCCGTTTCTATCTTCAATTCGACGCCCAGGTCCTCGGCAAAGCGCTTGACCAGCTCGTATTCGAAGCCGGTTTCACCGTTGCGATCCTGGAAATAAGTCGCCGGGCTGTTGCGGGTGATCACCCGCAGTACGCCGTCCTCCTTGACTCGCTCCAGTGTGGTGGGTTTTTCCACACAGGCGCCGAGCATCAGGAAGAGTCCGGTTGCGATGAGCCATTTGGCGCAACGTGGGCGGAAATCTGGTTTGAAGAACATCGGTGCAGTATACGCAAAGCGCACCGGGCGCCATATCTCGACAGTGAAGCTTGCGTCTGATAGGCGAGTGGCTTTTACCGGCATTTCCGGAGTTTTTTTGCGTGGGGCGACATTCGGGCGCAGCGGATGACGCCGTTTTGGGTGATCAAATGCCCGGTTTAGGCTAGAATACGCGGCCTCAAAGCACACCCCCTTCTCGAGGCTGTCCCGAAGATGTTGATCCTGCGCGGTGCTCCTGCCCTTTCTGCTTTCCGCCACAGCAAATTACTAGAACAACTGAAACAAAAAGTTTCAGCTGTCAGTGGCTTGTACGCCGAATTCGCCCACTTCGCTGACGTCAACGACGTTCTGACCAGCGAAGAACAGCAGGTTCTCGACCGTCTCCTGAAATACGGCCCCAGCGTGCCGGTTCAAGAGCCGAGCGGCCGTCTGTTTCTGGTGTTGCCGCGTTTTGGCACCATTTCACCCTGGTCGAGCAAGGCCAGCGACATCGCTCGCAATTGCGGTCTGAGCAAAATCCAGCGCCTCGAGCGCGGGATTGCCTTCTATGTAGAAGGCCAGTTCAGCGAGACCGAGGCCCAGGCAATCGCCGACAGCCTGCACGACCGCATGACGCAACTGGTATTGGGCGAGCTCGAGCAGGCTGCCAACCTGTTCAGCCACGCTCAGCCCAAGCCGCTGACCGCCGTGGATATTCTGGGTGGCGGCCGCGCGGCGCTGGAAAAAGCCAACGTCGAGCTGGGCCTGGCCCTCGCCGAAGATGAAATCGATTACCTGATCACCAGCTTTAACGGTCTGGGGCGCAACCCGCACGACATCGAGCTGATGATGTTTGCCCAGGCTAACTCCGAGCACTGCCGCCACAAGATCTTCAACGCCAGTTGGGACATCGACGGCCAGAGCCAGGAAAAAAGCCTGTTCGGCATGATCAAGAACACCTACCAGATGCACAGCGAAGGCGTGCTGTCCGCTTACAAGGACAACGCTTCGGTGATCGTCGGCAACGTCGCCGGTCGCTTTTTCCCGGACCCTGAAACCCGTCAGTACGGCGCGGTTCAGGAGCCGGTGCACATTCTGATGAAGGTCGAGACGCACAACCACCCGACCGCCATTGCGCCGTTTCCTGGTGCAGCGACCGGCTCCGGCGGTGAGATTCGCGACGAAGGTGCAACCGGTCGCGGTGCCAAGCCCAAGGCCGGGCTGACCGGTTTCACCGTCTCCAACCTGCAGATCCCCGGTTTCGTGCAGCCTTGGGAAGTGCCGTACGGCAAGCCCGAGCGCATCGTGACTGCGCTGGACATCATGATTGAAGGCCCGCTGGGTGGCGCGGCGTTCAACAACGAGTTCGGTCGCCCGGCGCTGACCGGCTATTTCCGTACCTTCGAGCAATCCATCACCACACCGCACGGTGACGAGGTGCGTGGTTACCACAAGCCGATCATGCTCGCGGGCGGTATGGGCAACATCCGCGAAGATCACGTCCAGAAGGGCGAGATCACTGTAGGGTCCAAGCTGATCGTACTGGGTGGCCCGGCGATGCTGATCGGCCTGGGTGGCGGCGCGGCTTCCTCGATGGCGACCGGCACCAGCTCTGCAGACCTGGATTTCGCTTCGGTTCAGCGTGAAAACCCCGAGATGGAGCGTCGTTGCCAGGAAGTCATCGACCGCTGCTGGCAGTTGGGCGACCGTAACCCGATCAGCTTCATACATGACGTCGGTGCCGGTGGTCTGTCCAACGCCTTCCCTGAACTGGTCAACGATGGCGATCGCGGTGGACGTTTCGAACTGCGTAACGTACCCAATGACGAGCCTGGCATGGCCCCGCTGGAAATATGGAGTAACGAATCCCAGGAACGTTACGTGCTGGCCGTGGGCGTCGAGGATTTCGAGCGCTTCAAGGCTATCTGCGAGCGCGAGCGCTGCCCGTTTGCGGTTGTCGGCGAAGCCACTGCAGAGCCGCAACTGACCGTCACCGACAGCCATTTCGGTAACAGTCCGGTAGACATGCCGCTGGAAGTCCTGCTGGGCAAGGCGCCGCGCATGCACCGTTCGGTCGCACGCGAAGAAGAGATCGGCGATGATTTCGACCCGAGCACACTGGACATCGAAGAAAGTGTCCAGCGCGTATTGCGCCACCCGGCAGTCGCCAGCAAAAGCTTCCTGATCACCATCGGTGACCGCAGCATCACCGGCCTGGTCGCTCGCGATCAGATGGTCGGTCCATGGCAGGTGCCTGTGGCTGACTGCGCCGTGACCGCCACCAGCTTCGACGTCAACACTGGCGAAGCCATGGCGATGGGCGAGCGGACTCCGCTGGCGTTGCTGGATGCTCCGGCGTCGGGCCGTATGGCAATCGGCGAAACGCTGACCAACATCGCGGCCTCGCGTATTGAAAAGCTTTCTGACATCAAGCTGTCGGCCAACTGGATGTCGGCTGCCGGCCACCCTGGAGAAGACGCGCGTCTTTATGACACCGTGAAAGCGGTCGGCATGGAGCTGTGTCCGGAACTGGGGATCACCATTCCAGTGGGCAAGGACTCGATGTCCATGAAGACCCGCTGGAGCGACGAGGGCACCGAAAAGAGCGTGACCTCGCCGCTGTCATTGATCGTGACGGGCTTTGCGCCAGTGGTCGACATCCGTCAGACCCTGACGCCCGAGCTGCGCATGGACAAGGGCATCACCGACCTGATCCTGATCGATCTGGGGCGTGGCCAGAACCGCATGGGCGCCTCGATTCTTGCGCAGACTCACGGCAAGCTCGGCCGCATCGCTCCGGACGTCGACGATGCTGAAGACCTCAAGGCCTTCTTCGCCGTGATTCAGGGCCTCAATTCCGACGGTCATATCCTGTCCTATCACGACCGTTCCGACGGTGGTCTGCTGGTCAGCACGCTGGAAATGGCTTTCGCCGGTCACTGCGGTCTGAACCTGCACCTCGACGGGGTGGCCGACAACGTTTCCGAACTGAGCGCGATCCTCTTCAACGAAGAGCTGGGCGCGGTCATTCAGGTGCGTCAGGACGCTACTCCACTGGTGTTGGCGCAATTCAGCGCGGCCGGTCTGGAAGACTGCGTGGCGGTGATCGGTCAGCCGATCAACAACGATGAAGTCTCGATCAGCTTCCATGGCGAGCCGGTATTCACTGGCCAGCGCCGTCTGTTGCAACGTCAGTGGGCCGAGACCAGCTATCAGATCCAGCGCCTGCGTGACAACGCCGAATGCGCGGATCAGGAATTCGATGCGCTGCTGGAAGAAGACAACCCGGGCCTGACCGTCAAGCTGGGCTTCGACGTCAACGAAGATATCGCCGCGCCGTACATCAAGACGGGTGTTCGTCCTCAGGTTGCCGTTTTGCGCGAGCAGGGTGTCAACGGTCAGGTCGAGATGGCGGCAGCCTTTGATCGTGCCGGCTTCAACGCAATCGACGTGCACATGAGCGATATCCTGGCCGGTCGTGTCGACCTGAACGACTTCAAGGGTATGGTCGCCTGCGGTGGCTTCTCTTACGGTGACGTATTGGGCGCCGGCGAAGGCTGGGCCAAGTCGGCATTGTTCAACAGCCGTGCGCGTGATGCGTTCCAGGGTTTCTTCGAGCGTTCCGACAGCTTCACGCTTGGCGTGTGCAACGGTTGCCAGATGCTGTCCAACCTGCACGAGCTGATTCCGGGCAGCGAGTTCTGGCCGCATTTCGTGCGTAACCGCTCCGAGCAGTTCGAAGCGCGCGTGGCCATGGTTCAGGTTCAGGAGTCGGCGTCGATTTTCCTGCAGGGCATGGCCGGTTCGCGCATGCCAATCGCGATCGCGCATGGCGAAGGGCACGCGGAGTTCCGCAATGACGATGCACTGCTCGAGGCGGACGTGTCCGGCACCGTGGCGCTGCGCTTTGTCGACAACCACGGCAAGGTCACTGAAACCTACCCGGCCAACCCGAATGGCTCGCCACGCGGTATCGGCGGCATGACCACCCTCGACGGTCGTGTGACCATCATGATGCCGCACCCGGAGCGTGTATTCCGTGCCGTGCAGAACTCGTGGCGTCCCGAGGACTGGAACGAGGACGGTGCATGGATGCGCATGTTCCGCAACGCGCGGGCCTGGGTTAACTAAGGCGCGTGTACAAGCTCGCCTTCTTTGTTCCATCGAGCCATGTGGACGAGGTCAAGAACGCCGTATTCGCTGCTGGTGCAGGGCGAATCGGCGCTTACGATCACTGCTCGTGGCAAGTGCTCGGCCAGGGCCAGTTCCGCCCGCTGGATGGCAGTCAGCCATTTATCGGGCAGAGCGGTGTGGTCGAGTCGGTGGAAGAGTGGAAGGTCGAGCTTGTCGTCGCTGAGGAGCTGATTCAGCACGTGGTGGTGGCGCTCAAGCAGAGCCATCCCTACGAAACGCCTGCTTACGAAGTATGGCGGCTGGCAGAGTTCTGAAGCTGGACGCAGAGCGTCCGGAAATGCGTCACCACGCTGGAGCGTGGCGACGATAAACATCGTTCAGAGTATCTCGTGGGAGCCAACTGCTCGCGAATGCGCAACGCCGCACATTCAAGGTCGAATTTCGATCATCGTCCCGTCTTTCACCAGATCCCATATTTCCCGCATGTCGTTGTTCTTCAGCGCAATGCAGCCGTTGGTCCAGTCCAGCGTGTGGAAATACCATTCCGGATACTCTTCATCCACCGGTGTGCCATGAAGCATGATCATGCTGCCCGGTTTCACGCCCTCGGAGCGTGCGCGTGCCGAGTCCGAGACATTCGGGTAGGAAATGTGCATCGACAGGTTGTAGTTATTGCTGGGTTTGCGCCAGTCGATCCAGTAGAAACCTTCCGGCGTGCGTTGGTCGCCTTCCTGCAGCTTGGTGCCCTTGGGGTTCTTGCCCAGCGAGATTCGGTAGGTCTTCAAGGCCTCGCCACCGCTGATCAGTTGCAATTGGCGCGCTGACTTGAGCACCAGCACCTTATCGATCGGCTTGCTGGCGATACTCTCGGTATTGATGACCTTGTTATTGATGATTTTCTGTTCGCTGCCCTTGGGCACGATGGTCTGAGTAAACGCGGCCTGCGAAAGCGGCATGAACGACATGCAAAAGAGGGCGAGCAACCAGCGCATTACGATTTCCCTGAAGATACTTCTTTGACAAAAAGCGCCGATGTTGTGTGCGACCCTGGCGTTCAGGTGTCCAGCAACGGACGTGACGGGGGAAGGGCGCTGGTATGAACCGGGTAGGCCTGGCGACGCCGATCCGCGAAGAAGTATTCTAGGGTACGCCCGACTGTCATGAAAGCCAGGTCCGACCATGGAATGTCTGCTTCGTCGAATAACTGCACTTCCAGGCTCTCGGTGCCTGCGGCGAATGCCTCATTCGCCATCTCCCCACGATAGAACACATGCACCTGATTGATATGCGGCACGTCGATCAAGGTGTACAGATGCAGTTCGCTCAGGGTGGCGCAGGCTTCCTCCATGGTTTCGCGTCGTGCAGCCTGCTCGATGGTTTCGCCGTTTTCCATGAAACCGGCCGGCAGCGTCCAGAAACCCAGGCGCGGCTCGATGGCCCTTCGGCACAGCAGCACTTTGCCGCCCAGCGTCACCAGGCAGCCCGCAACGATGTTCGGGTTCTGGTAATGAACGGTGTGGCAATGCTCGCAGACATAGCGCAAACGGCTGTCGCCTTCGGGAATGCGCTGGATAACAGGGTTGCCGCACTGGCTGCAAAATTTCATGGGATCAGTCGATAGTGAACGCAGTCGCTATCTTGGCCTGTCGTGCAGCGGCTCGGCAACCCTCTGTGTGACAGGAGTTGTCCTACAAGGGCTTGGGCGCAGCGTTGCTTTGGTGCATGATGCCAGACAGGCAACAGATCGAGATTTCCCATGCTGGATGAGCTACTTCGCCGTGTAGTCAGGCACACGCCAGAAACCCTCGACTCGGATCGACAATTCCCCGAGGCGGCTGTTCTGGTGCCGATTACCCGCAGCGAGCAACCCGAGCTGATTCTGACCCTGCGCGCCAGTGGCCTGTCGACGCATGGCGGTGAAGTGGCGTTTCCGGGTGGCCGTCGCGACCCGGGCGACCCCGATCTGATTTTCACTGCGCTGCGCGAAGCCGAGGAGGAGATCGGCCTGCCTCCCGGGCTGGTCGAGGTGATCGGGCCGTTAAGTCCGCTGATCTCCAAGCACGGTATCAAGGTCACGCCTTATGTAGGAGTGATACCTGACTTCGTCGAATACCAGCCCAACGACGCCGAGATCGCTGCAGTCTTCAGCGTACCGCTGGAATTCTTTCGTCAGGACACGCGCGAGCACACTCACCGTATCGATTACGAAGGCCGCAGCTGGTACGTGCCCAGTTACCGTTATGGCGAGTACAAGATCTGGGGGCTTACCGCGATCATGATCGTCGAGCTGGTCAATGTGCTGTACGACACCAGGATCAGCCTGCATCATCCGCCCGAACGTTCGACAATCTGAGCCACCGGTATCTGAAGCGTCACTGTTTATAGTTCGTCCCCATGAGTACGACCCGCCCGAGGAGGCTGCATGAAATTTCGCCTGGGAGAATCCCGTGTCCAGACCGCTCCGCAGAGCTGGGTGGCTCCCAATGCAACGCTGATCGGCAATGTCAGGCTCGAGGCGGGGGCAAGTGTGTGGTTCAACGCGGTATTGCGGGGCGACAACGAGCTGATTCACATCGGTGAAAACAGTAATGTGCAGGACGGTACAGTCATGCACACCGACATGGGGTCGCCGCTGAGTATCGGCAAGGGCGTGACCATCGGCCACAACGCCATGCTGCATGGCTGCAGCGTTGACGATTACAGCCTGATCGGCATCAATACGGTCATCCTCAACGGCGCGAAGATCGGGAAATACTGCATCATCGGCGCCAATTCGCTGATCGGAGAAAACAAGGTCATTCCTGATGGCTCGCTGGTCATGGGGTCACCGGGTAAAGTGGTGCGCGAACTCACTGATGTGCAGAAGACGATGCTGGAAGCCAGCGCAGCCCATTACGTACACAATGCCCAGCGTTACGCCCGTGACCTGGCGGTGCAGGAAGATTGATGAGTACTGATACCCCGATCGAAAAACCGGTCCGTTCCCCGTGTGTGAGTATTTGTGCACTGGATGAGCAAGATATATGCACCGGTTGCCAGCGAACCGTCACCGAGATCACCCGCTGGAGCCGCATGAGCAACGACGAGCGCCGCGTGGTGCTCGGCCTGTGCGACGAGCGCGCTCGAGCCAGCGGCCTGATGTGGACAGTGGGCGAAGCACGCTGATCAGTTCTCGACGCTCTGCGTCGCCAAGAGGACGCACAGCGTCCAGAACGGCATACGACGCGGAGCGTCGCACGATAGTTACGATGATCGTTCCTCACGCTCCAGCGTGGGAATGCAGTTCTCGACGCTCTGCGTCGCTAAGAGGACGCACAGCGTCCAGAACGGCATACGACGCGGAGCGCCGCACGATAGTTGAGACTGAGTGCGAAGCGTGTGAGCGGCCAGCGTTTGCTATCATTGCCATCCGTTTCCTCAAGCATATAACCCTCCATGCTTTTCCTGATCGCCTACATCAGCAGTGTCGTGCTGATCAACTTCGCCTTTTCCAGTGCGCCGCATCTGGACATGATCTGGTCTGCCTGGGGTGGGTTGGTGTTCGTGTTGCGGGACATGGTGCAGATTCGCTTTGGCCATGGCGCGATCATTGCCATGCTGGTGGCGCTGGTCCTGTCCTATGTCACCAGCGACCCCACCATCGCCCTGGCCAGCGCCACGGCGTTTGCGGTTTCCGAATGCATTGACTGGCTGGTGTTCAGCATTACCAGACGCCCGTTGCGTGATCGGTTGTGGATCAGCTCGGCACTCAGCATTCCGCTGGATACCTTTATCTTCTTCGGCATGATCGACGCCCTGACGGCGCCGGTCGTGCTTACCGCGCTGGCATCGAAGTTCGCTGGCGTGACCATTGTCTGGATGATCATGGCCTGGCGGGCGCGCAACAGTGCGTGTCCAGGCTGAGCGCCCATTTGCCGGGGCTTCGTGGTAAATTGCGCGACTTTCTTCACAGCGGTTGCTTGCATACGGCGGGCAGCCCTCGACATCTGCTTCACGAGGACCTGAGATGACTCAAATCGGAACTCCACTGTCGCCCACCGCGACGCGCGTACTGTTCTGCGGCAGCGGCGAACTGGGCAAGGAAGTCGTGATCGAGCTGCAGCGCCTCGGCGTTGAAGTGATCGCTGTTGACCGTTACGAGAACGCGCCGGCCATGCAGGTCGCGCATCGCAGCCATGTGATCAACATGCTCGACGGTGCGGCACTGCGCGCAGTCATCGAGGCCGAGAAGCCGCATTTCATCGTTCCGGAAATCGAAGCCATCGCCACCGCGACGCTGGTCGAGCTTGAGGCCGAAGGCTTCACCGTGATCCCGACCGCACGCGCCGCGCAACTGACCATGAACCGCGAAGGCATTCGTCGTCTGGCAGCCGAAGAGCTGAAGCTGCCGACCTCGCCTTACCACTTTGCCGACACTTTCGAGGCGTACAGCAAGGCGGTCGAAGACCTCGGTTTCCCTTGCGTGGTCAAGCCGGTCATGAGTTCTTCGGGCAAAGGGCAGAGCCTGCTCAAGAGCACCGATGACGTACAGAAAGCCTGGGATTATGCGCAAGAGGGCGGTCGCGCTGGCAAGGGTCGCGTCATCGTCGAAGGATTCATCGACTTCGATTACGAAATCACTCTGCTGACCGTGCGTCACATCGGTGGCACCACGTTCTGCGCGCCGGTTGGGCATCGTCAGGAAAAGGGCGACTATCAGGAATCCTGGCAGCCGCAGGCCATGAGCCCGGTTGCGCTGGCAGAGTCCGAGCGGGTTGCCAAGGCGGTGACCGAGGCATTGGGTGGGCGCGGGATGTTTGGCGTCGAACTGTTCATCAAGGGCGATCAGGTGTGGTTCAGCGAAGTCTCGCCGCGCCCGCACGACACCGGTCTGGTGACGCTGATTTCTCAGGACCTGTCGCAGTTTGCCCTGCACGCGCGGGCGATTCTTGGCCTGCCGATTCCGTTGATCCGTCAGTTCGGCCCTTCGGCTTCGGCAGTGATTCTGGTCGAAGGCCAGTCCACGCAAACCGCTTTCGCCAACCTCGGCGCTGCACTGGCCGAGCCTGATACTGCATTGCGTCTGTTCGGCAAGCCGGAAGTCAACGGTCAGCGGCGTATGGGCGTTGCCCTGGCGCGTGACGAGTCCATCGAAGCCGCCCGTGCCAAGGCCACTCGTGCCTCACAGGCAGTTAGCGTCAAGCTGTAAGGCTCACGCCGCAGGCGGCAAGAAACAACGCTGCGCGTGTTCTTGCTGCCTGCACTCACCATCACCTCAAGGCTATAGCTCGCTGTCCCGCGTCTCCTTCAGGCTCAGCACCGCCAGCACGCTGATCAGCGCTGCAGCAGACACATACCCGCCCACCCAGCTCAGGCCACCCATCGCCACCAGTTTCTGGGCGAAGAAGGGGGCGACCGACGCTCCGACGATTCCACCCAGGTTGTAGGCCGCCGATGCCCCGGTGTAGCGGACCTGTGTCGGGAACAGCTCCGGTAGCAGCGCGCCCATCGGCGCGAACGTGATGCCCATCAGAAACAATTCAATGCACAGAAACAGCGCCACAGCCCAGGTGCTGCCGTGGGTCAACAGCGGCTCCATGGTGAAACCTGACAGGATCGCCAGCACACCACCCGCAATCAACACTGGCTTGCGCCCGAAGCGATCACTCGCCAGTGCGGCCAGTGGTGTTGCCGCCGCCATAAACAGCACCGCAAAGCACAGCAGCCCCAGGAATGTCTCACGGGTATAGCCCAGAGTGGCCACGCCGTAGCTCAACGAAAACACCGTCGAGATATAAAACAGTGCGTAGCAGACCACCATCGACGCCGCACCGAGCAGCATGGGTTTCCAGTGCTGGCTGAAGGTTTCCACGATTGGCAGGCTGACACGTTGGTGGCGAGCCATGGCCTTGGCGAAGACGGGCGTCTCTTCCAGCTTCAGTCGCACGTACAGCCCGACCATGACCAGTACGGCACTGAGCAGAAATGGAATCCGCCAGCCCCACGAACGGAACTGCTCGTCATCGAGGCTCATGGCCAGCGCCAGAAACAGGCCGTTGGCGGCGAGAAAGCCGATCGAAGGGCCCAGTTGCGGAAACATGCCGAACCAGGCGCGCTTGCCTTTCGGGGCATTCTCGGTCGCCAGCAGCGCCGCGCCACCCCATTCGCCACCCAGGCCAAGCCCCTGACCGAAGCGCAGCACACACAACAGAATCGGCGCCCACGCCCCGATCGTCGCGTAACCGGGCAATACGCCGATCAGTGTGGTGCAGATCCCCATCAACAGCAGCGAGGCCACCAGCGTCGACTTGCGCCCGATCCGGTCGCCGAAGTGACCGAACAGCGCAGACCCCAGAGGGCGAGCGAGAAAGGCGATGCCGAAGGTCAGAAATGACGACAGCATCTGGGCGGTGCCCGAGGTCTGCGGGAAAAATACCGGGCCGATCACCAAGGCGGCGGCGGTGGCATAAACGTAAAAGTCGTAGAACTCGATGGCTGTGCCGATGAAGCTGGCCGTAGCGACGCGGGTCGTCGAATTCACCGGCTTTGCGGGCGCGTCGTGATCTTCGCGAGAGAGCGGGGTGCTGGTCATGCGGATTCCCTGACAGTCGACTTGCCGGTCGGCAACGACCGTATTCCGGCAAGCATGCATTTATTGTGATTGTGGGTGCAGCGTCGAGCAGAGTAACCCGAATGGGTCGAGAGGCAAGGGTGGAGCGGGGATCTATTTGAAAGCAGACATCTATTTGAAGGTGCGGACCAGTGTGTTCTGCCACATGGCGACACGCTTGACGCGGTTGTCCTCGGTCTCGAGGATTTCAAGTCGGTAAGGCCCTATCTTCAAGCACACTGGAGCGTCCGGGATGGTTTCCAGTGCCTCGGTAACCAACCCGTTGACGGTTTTCGGGCCGTCTGAAGGCAGGTGCCAGCCAAGGCTCTTGTTCAAGTCGCGAATGGACGCTGCGCCTTCGACTTCCAGGCGCCCGTCGTCCTGTTGTTTGACGTGCGGGTTATCCAGTCGCTGTTCGCTTTCGAACTCGCCGACAATTTCCTCGAGAATATCCTCGAGGGTGACGATGCCCAGTACTTCCCCGTATTCATCGACCACCACGCCGAGACGCCGTTGCTGTTTGTGGAAGTTCAGCAACTGCAACTGCAACGGGGTGCTTTCCGGCACGAAATAAGGCTCGTAGCAGACCGCCAGCAACTGCTCCTTGGTCAACGTGCCCTTGGGCAGCAGGTGGCTGATGTCACGGGTATTGATGACGCCTTGCACCTGATTGATGTCGTTGTGATAGACCGGCAGGCGCGTGTGCCGTGAAATGATCAGGCGTTCGATGATCATTTCCATGGGGTCATCAAGGTTGACGCCATCCACTTCGTTGCGCGGGATCAGAATGTCGTTGACCGTAATGCTGTCCAGCGCACGAATGCCTGACATCACGCTGGCGCGCGGCGAATATTCCTGGGCAGCATCACTGCGCGGGGTATTTTGCGTGTCGTCTTCGAAAGCCTGATCCTGCTGTTGTACGGCGCGAGACAGGAAGGGACGCAGCAGAGTCTTGGCCAGAACATTGAACACGTAGGCCAGCGGCCAGATGATCTTCATCGGGATGCGCAGCACACCGTTGCCCAGCAGCAGTGTCGAGACGGGATGGCGGTTCGCCAGGCGGCGCGGCATGTATTCGGCGAACACCAGCATGATGCTCACGGTAGCGAGCCAGGCCACGGTCGGACCGTTGTAGAACCAGTAATTGGCGGCGATAAGCGTCGCAATGACAGTGATCAGTACCCTGATCAGGGTATTGCCCAGAATCAGGCTGTTCAGGTTGAACGCCAGCTCGGGGAGCGGCGCCGACTTTTCCGGGCGACTGGCGGCGCGCATCGTCTTGACCTGATGATGAGCGGCTTCGACCGCGGTCAGCAGGCCGGCCCACAGCAGCAGTAGGGCGAGGACACCGAGCAACGGGCCCAGGGGCAGATTATCCATGATCAGGGCCCGTCAGATGTGCAGGATGAATTCGCGTACCAGCTTGCTGCCGAAATAGGCGAGCATCAGCAGGCAGAAGCCGCCCAGCGTCCAGCGAATAGCCTTGTGCCCACGCCATCCAAGGCGGTTACGCCCCCACAGCAGCACACTGAACACGATCCAGGCCAGACAGGCGAGCAGGGTCTTGTGCACCAGGTGCTGGGCAAACAGGTTTTCGACGAACAGCCAGCCGGAAATCAGCGACAGCGAGAGCAATGACCAGCCAGCCCACAGGAAACCGAACAGCAGGCTTTCCATGGTTTGCAGCGGCGGGAAGTTCTTGATCAGCCCGGAAGGGTGCTTGTGCTTGAGGCGGTAATCCTGCAACAGCAGCAGCAGCGCCTGGAATGCAGCAATGGTAAACATCCCGTAAGCCAGCAGTGACAGCAGGATATGACTGAGGATGCCCGGCTCTTCCATGATCGGCTGCACCGTGCCGCTAGGAGCGAACTGGGCAAGCAGTACGGTGACCATGCCCAGCGGGAACAACAGCACCAGCAGGTTTTCCACCGGAATGCGCGACGTGGCGATCAGGGTGACGACGATCACCGAAGCCGCGATAAGGCTGGCGGAGTTGAAAAAGTCCAGGCCAAGGCCGACCGAGTGCGTCAGTTGGGAAAACAGACCAGTGGCATGTGCGATGACCGCCAGTGTACCGAGCAGGCAAAGCAGCCGCTTGTCGGGCTTGACGGCCTGGCTCAGGCGCAGGCTCTGATAGACGGTCGCAGCGGCATAAATGATGGCGGCGGCGAGGCTGGGAAGCAGGCTGGGTGGCAAAGGGGACATAGATCCTGATGGACGGGCCTGAAAAGACGCTGAGTTTGGCATAGAACCGGTAAATCACGAAAGACCACAGAAGCAGTCTGCGTGGTGTCCGTGCGACGGAGTCTTCGCTATAATCTGCGACCTGCTCAAGCCGCAGGCTCGCCGAGCGCCATTTCTGCATTACGGGCCGGGCCGCATCAACCGGGGTTCGACGAGAGCCTGAAAGGATCGCGCATGTTTGAAAATCTGACTGACCGCCTCTCGCAGACGCTGCGCCATGTTACTGGCAAGGCCAAGCTGAACGAGGACAACATCAAAGATACCTTGCGCGAAGTGCGTATGGCGTTGCTCGAAGCCGACGTCGCCTTGCCGGTGGTCAAAGACTTCGTCAATAACGTCAAGGAACGCGCCGTCGGCACCGAGGTGTCGCGCAGCCTGACCCCGGGTCAGGCGTTCGTGAAGATCGTCCAGGCCGAACTCGAAAGCCTGATGGGCGCCGCCAACGAAGACCTGGTGCTCAATGTCACGCCACCTGCCGTCATCCTGATGGCGGGTTTGCAGGGCGCGGGCAAGACCACCACTGCCGGCAAGCTGGCGCGCTTCCTTAAAGAGCGCAAGAAGAAAACCGTGATGGTGGTGTCGGTCGACGTTTATCGTCCCGCAGCCATCAAACAGCTCGAAACCCTGGCCAACGACATCGGCGTGACGTTCTTCGCCTCCGACATCAGCCAGAAGCCGGTGGACATCGCCCAGGCGGCCATTAAAGAAGCCAGGCTCAAGTTCATTGACGTGGTCATCGTCGACACCGCGGGTCGTCTGCATGTCGATGTCGAGATGATGGGCGAGATCCAGGCGCTGCATGCGGCGGTCAAACCGGCCGAGACGCTGTTCGTGGTCGATGCCATGACCGGCCAGGATGCGGCCAATACCGCCAAGGCCTTCGGTGATGCATTGCCGCTGACCGGCGTGATCCTCACCAAGGTCGACGGCGACGCCCGCGGTGGTGCGGCGCTCTCGGTGCGTGCCATTACCGGCAAGCCGATCAAGTTCATCGGTATGGGCGAGAAGAGCGATGCGCTGGAGCCGTTTCACCCGGACCGCATCGCGTCGCGCATCCTCGGCATGGGCGATGTGCTCAGCCTTATCGAGCAGGCCGAACAGACCCTCGACAAGGACAAGGCCGACAAGCTGGCGAAAAAGCTCAAGAAGGGCAAGGGCTTCGACCTCGAAGACTTCCGCGACCAGTTGCAGCAGATGAAGAACATGGGTGGCCTTGGCGGCCTGATGGACAAACTGCCGAGCATCGGCGGCGTCAACCTGTCGCAGATGGGCAACGCCCAGGGCGCAGCGGAAAAACAGTTCAAGCAGATGGAAGCCATCATCAACTCGATGACCCCTGCCGAGCGCCGTGATCCGGATCTGGTCAGTGGTTCGCGCAAGCGCCGCATTGCGATGGGTTCGGGCACTCAGGTTCAGGACATCGGGCGTCTGATCAAGCAGCACAAGCAGATGCAGAAGATGATGAAGAAGTTCTCCGCCAAGGGCGGAATGGCCAAAATGATGCGCGGCATGGGTGGAATGCTCCCCGGCGGCGGCATGCCAAAAATGTAATTGCGTCGCGTGCAAGACGCTTTGCACGCGTCCCATCTGGGGGGCGACCCCCAGTCAGCCCGCACTATGCGGGCTTTTGCCGGCTGTCATACCGACAGCTCCCTCGCAAATCTGGAAGGCATGCCGATAGGCGCCGGAAAAAGACATTTGCAAAAGTCGGGATATTCCTTAGAATATGCGGCCTTTCGGGCACCTATGCCCGCTGTGCATCTTAGATTTGCAGCACCGACTACAGGAACGATGTTCAATGCTAACCATCCGTCTTGCCCTTGGCGGCTCCAAAAAGCGCCCGTTTTACCACCTGACCGTAACCGACAGCCGCAATGCTCGTGACGGTTCCCACAAGGAACAGGTTGGTTTCTTCAACCCTGTTGCCCGTGGTCAGGAAATCCGTCTGTCCGTTAACGAAGAACGCGTCAACTACTGGTTGAGCGTGGGTGCACAAACTTCCGAGCGCGTTGCCCAGCTGCTCAAAGAGCACAACAAGACCAAGGCCGCGGCCTGAGTCTTATGAGCGCGACGCCTGCATCTGCCGACGATCTGATCGTCATTGGCAAGATTTACTCGGTTCATGGCGTTCGCGGCGAAGTGAAGGTTTATTCCTTTACTGATCCGATTGGAAACCTGTTGGACTACAAAACCTGGACGCTTCGGCGCGAGGGCAGCGTTGATAAACAGGTGGAGCTGGTCAGCGGACGCTTGCAAAGCAAGTTTCTGGTCACAAAGCTCAAGGGTCTCGATGATCGTGAAGAAGCCCGTCTTCTGTCCGGTTACGAAATCTGCGTGCCGCGTAACCTGTTCCCTGATCTGGACGATGGCGAGTACTACTGGTACCAGCTTGAAGGCCTCAAGGTCATCGACCAACTCGGGCAATTGCTCGGGAAAATCGATCACCTGCTCGAAACCGGTTCGAACGATGTAATGGTTGTAAAGCCCTGCGCGGGTAGCCTGGATGATCGTGAACGCCTGTTGCCCTATACAGAGCAATGCGTGTTGGCAATCGATATGGCTGCTGGCGAGATGAAGGTGGATTGGGACGCGGACTTCTGAATGCCATGGCCAGCCTGCGCATAGAAGTCATCAGTCTGTTTCCCGAGATGTTTTCCGCCATCAGCGAATACGGCATTACCAGCCGTGCGGTGAAACAAGGGCTGTTGCAGCTCACTTGTTGGAATCCGCGGGATTACACCACTGATCGCCATCACACTGTGGATGATCGCCCATTTGGCGGTGGTCCGGGCATGGTGATGAAGATCAAGCCCCTTGAAGATGCTCTGGTTCAGGCCAGGCAAGCGGCAGGGGATGCGGCGAAGGTGATTTACCTGTCGCCACAAGGCCGCCAGCTGAATCAGTCTGCGGTACGCGAACTGGCGCAGGAGGAAGCGATTATCCTCATCGCCGGTCGTTATGAAGGCATTGACGAGCGTTTTATTGATGCTCATGTCGATGAAGAGTGGTCGATTGGTGACTATGTTCTTTCCGGTGGCGAGCTGCCGGCGATGGTCCTGATTGACGCGGTTACGCGGCTGCTGCCTGGAGCTTTAGGGCATGTGGACTCCGCGGAGGAAGATTCCTTCACGGACGGTCTGCTGGATTGCCCGCATTACACCCGACCTGAGGTGTATGCGGATCAGCGTGTTCCCGACGTGTTGCTAAGTGGCAATCACGCGCACATCCGGCGTTGGCGTTTACAGCAGTCCCTTGGGCGGACCTATGAACGACGCGCTGATCTTCTGGAAAGCCGCTCGCTTTCTGGAGAAGAGAAGAAGCTGCTGGCGGAATACATCCGCGAGCGGGACGATAGTTAACGTATCGATGGTCGATCCAGACGGATTACCTTAGGAGCACCAGCATGACTAACAAAATCATTCTTGCCCTCGAAGCAGAGCAGATGACCAAAGAGATCCCTACCTTTGCACCAGGCGACACCATCGTCGTCCAGGTTAAAGTGAAGGAAGGCGACCGCGCTCGTCTGCAAGCATTCGAAGGCGTTGTAATTGCCAAGCGTAACCGTGGCGTGAACAGTGCTTTCACTGTTCGTAAAATCTCCAACGGTGTTGGCGTTGAGCGTACTTTCCAGACTTACAGCCCGCAAATCGACAGCATGGCTGTGAAACGTCGCGGTGACGTTCGCAAGGCCAAACTGTACTACCTGCGTGACCTGTCCGGTAAAGCAGCGCGCATCAAGGAAAAACTGTCCTGATACAGTTTTTCGATGCATAAAAAAGGCAGCCTCAGGGCTGCCTTTTTGCTGTCTGCTGTTTGATGATTCACCCCTTGTTTACCGACACACGCACTGAGTGAATATGGCTGCCATCGACCACCCGCTGATTGACCGGTTTCTGGACGCGCTCTGGCTCGAAAAGGGCCTGTCCGACAACACCCGGGATGCTTACCGCAGTGATCTGGCGCTGTTCAACGGCTGGCTTCAGGAGCGCAACGTTGATCTGATCAGTGCCGTGCGTGAAGTCATCCTCGATCATCTTGCGTGGCGCGTTGAAAATGCCTACAAGCCGCGCTCTACGGCGCGTTTTCTGTCCGGCGCACGTGGCTTCTACCGCTACCTGCTGCGCGAAAAGCTGATTTCCGTCGATCCCACCCTGCAGATCGACATGCCTCAGTTGGGCAAACCGCTGCCCAAATCGCTTTCCGAAGCTGACGTCGAAGCATTGCTTGCTGCTCCCGACCTGAGCGAGCCCATCGGCGAGCGTGACCGCGCCATGCTTGAGGTGCTGTATGCCTGCGGTCTGCGCGTGACCGAATTGATCAGCCTGACCCTGGAGCAGGTCAATCTGCGTCAGGGCGTGCTGCGCGTGATGGGCAAAGGCAGCAAGGAGCGACTGGTGCCCATGGGCGAAGAGTCCATCGTCTGGGTCGAGCGTTACCTGCGCGGTGCCCGCGACGAGTTGCTGGGCGGAAAGCCCAGCGACGTACTGTTCCCCAGCACCCGCGGCGACCAGATGACCCGCCAGACCTTCTGGCATCGTATCAAGCATCAGGCGACTGTTGCGGGCATCGGCAAATCCCTGTCGCCGCACACCCTGCGCCATGCCTTCGCCACCCATCTGCTCAACCACGGCGCTGACTTGCGCGTGGTGCAGATGTTGCTTGGGCACAGTGATCTCTCGACGACGCAGATCTACACCCATGTGGCGCGAGCGCGGTTGCAGGAATTGCATGCCAAGCATCATCCGCGAGGTTGATTCGCGACGTATTTTGCGAAGCTTCTTATGTCGCTCCGAGTCGGCCCCGCGACCCTTATGTGGTAGGCTTTGCCGGTTTCGCCTATCAAGGCTGGCACGCCTTTTTTCGACAGTTGCCAGCCTGTCCGCCGTCATAGGAGTTTTCATGCGTTTGCCACAGATTTTCGCTGCCGCCGCTTTGATGCTGGCCGGCACCTTCAGTATGTCTGCCCTGGCTGATGCAGCCCCCGATCAGGCTATCCGCAAGACGCTCGACTCACTGGAATTGCAGCTGCCGGTCGAGAGCATCTCGCCGAGCCCGCTCAATGGCCTTTATGAAGTGAAGCTCAAGGGCGGCCGCGTCCTGTACGCCAGCGCCGACGGTCAGTTCGTGATGCAGGGCTATCTGTTTCAAGTGCAGAACGGCAAGCCGGTCAACCTGACCGAGAAGACCGAGCGTCTGGCCATTTCCAAGACCATCAACGCCATTCCTGCTTCCGAGATGGTGATCTATCCGGCGGTGGGCGAGACCAAGTCGCACATCACGGTATTCACCGACACGACCTGCCCGTATTGCCACAAGCTGCACGAAGAAGTGGGTCAGTTGAACAAGATGGGTGTCGAAGTCCGTTACCTGGCATTCCCGCGTCAGGGGCTTGGCTCTCCGGGTGACGAGCAGTTGCAGGCCGTCTGGTGTTCCAAGGACCGCAAAGGCGCGATGGACCGCATGGTCGATGGCAAGGACATCAAGGCCGCCAAATGCGACAATCCGGTCAGCAAGCAATATGAGCTCGGCCAGTCGATCGGCGTCAACGGCACGCCTGCGATTGTCCTGGCCGACGGTCAGGTGATTCCGGGTTATCAGCCTGCAGCTCAGGTTGCCAAGCTGGCACTGGGCGCCAAATAAGCCGGTGTTTTCAGACGCGCCTTGTGCAGACAGGGCGCAAGTAGCCGGAGTGTCGTCAAAATTTCAGCCGCATGGCGCCATGCGGCAGTTTTTTCCACAGCCGATTCAGGTTCGGCTGTTTTTCGGGGAGATCATCAGTGAAACCGGTCAAAGTAGGCATATGTGGGCTGGGTACTGTCGGTGGCGGTACTTTCAACGTACTTCAGCGTAACGCCGAGGAGATTGCCCGCCGTGCCGGACGTGGAATCGAAGTTGCGCAAATTGCGGTTCGTACACCAAACCCCAATTGCCAGATTACCGGTACGCCGACCACCAGCGATGTGTTTGCCATTGCGACCAACCCTGAAATCGACATCGTCGTGGAACTGATCGGCGGCTATACCGTTGCCCGCGAACTGGTGCTCAAGGCCATCGAAAACGGCAAGCACGTGGTGACCGCCAACAAGGCGCTGATCGCGGTGCATGGCAACGAAATTTTCGCCAAGGCGCGTGAGAAGGGCGTGATCGTCGCTTTTGAAGCAGCTGTTGCCGGTGGCATCCCGGTCATCAAGGCCATTCGTGAAGGCCTGTCGGCGAACCGTATCAACTGGGTTGCCGGCATCATCAATGGCACCGGCAACTTCATCCTCACCGAAATGCGCGAGAAGGGCCGTACCTTCGCCGATGTTCTGGCCGAGGCTCAGGCTTTGGGTTATGCCGAAGCCGATCCGACCTTCGACGTCGAAGGAATCGATGCGGCGCACAAACTGACGATTCTGGCCTCGATTGCCTTCGGTATCCCGCTGCAGTTCGACAAGGCCTACACCGAGGGCATTACCAAGCTGACGACTGCAGACGTCAACTATGCCGAAGCGCTGGGCTATCGCATCAAGCACCTGGGCGTTGCACGCAGCACGGCTCAAGGCATCGAACTGCGCGTACACCCGACGCTCATCCCGGCCGATCGCCTGATCGCCAACGTCAACGGCGTCATGAATGCGGTGATGGTCAATGGCGATGCGTCCGGCTCGACGCTGTTCTACGGCGCAGGTGCCGGCATGGAGCCTACCGCGTCTTCGGTGGTGGCCGACCTGGTCGATGTGGTCCGTGCGATGACCTCCGACCCGGAAAACCGGGTCCCTCATCTGGCCTTCCAGCCCGATTCGTTGTCTGCCCACCCGATCCTGCCGATCGAAGCCTGCGAGAGCGCCTACTACCTGCGCATTCAGGCCAAGGATCACCCGGGCGTGCTGGCTCAGGTCGCGAGCATCCTGTCCGAGCGCGGCATCAACATCGAATCGATCATGCAGAAGGATGTCGAAGAACACGATGGCCTGGTGCCGATGATCCTGTTGACTCACCGGGTAGTGGAGCAGGGTATCAATGACGCCATTCAAGCCCTGGAAGCCCTGCAGGACGTCGTTGGCCCGGTGGTTCGTATCCGCGTCGAGCACCTTAATTAACATCAACTGCAAGCTGTCAGCTCCAGGCCGCAAGCCGATCGTTTCGACCTTGCAGCCTTGGAGCCCTGGCTTTCAGCCCAGACCAAAGGTTTGATCCCATGCGCTATATCAGTACTCGCGGCCAGGCGCCGGCCCTGAATTTCGAAGACGTGCTGTTGACTGGTCTGGCCAGCGATGGCGGCCTCTACGTGCCGGAAAACCTGCCGCGCTTCACGCAGGAAGAGATCGCTTCCTGGGCAGGTCTGCCTTATCACGAACTGGCCTTCCGGGTGATGCGCCCCTTCGTGGCTGGCAGCATCCCGGATGCCGACTTCAAAAAGATTCTCGAAGAGACCTACGGCGTGTTTGCCCACAGCGCTGTCGCGCCGTTGCGCCAGCTGCATGGCAACGAGTGGGTACTCGAACTGTTCCATGGTCCGACGCTGGCGTTCAAGGACTTCGCACTGCAACTGCTTGGCCGCCTGCTCGACTACATTCTGGCCAAGCGTGGCCAGCGTGTCGTAATCATCGGCGCGACCTCGGGCGACACCGGTTCTGCGGCCATCGAAGGCTGCCGTCGCTGCGACAACGTCGATATCTTCATCCTGCACCCGAATAATCGGGTATCGGATGTACAGCGTCGGCAGATGACCACCATCTTCGGTGACAACATCCATAACATCGCAGTCGAAGGCAACTTCGACGACTGCCAGGAAATGGTCAAGGCCAGCTTCGCTGACCAGAGCTTCCTGAAGGGCACACCGCTGGTCGCGGTCAACTCGATCAACTGGGCGCGGATCATGGCTCAGATCGTGTACTATTTCCACGCGTCGTTGCAGTTGGGCGGACCTGCGCGTTCGGTGTCGTTCTCGGTGCCGACCGGTAACTTCGGCGATATCTTTGCCGGTTATCTGGCGCGCAACATGGGCCTGCCGATCAATCAGTTGATCGTCGCCACCAACCGCAACGATATCCTGCACCGCTTCATGAGCGGCAATCAGTACGTCAAGGAAACCCTGCACGCCACGCTGTCGCCTTCCATGGACATCATGGTGTCCTCCAACTTCGAGCGCCTGCTGTTCGACATGCACGGTCGCAACGGCGCTGCGATTGCCGAGTTGATGAGCACGTTCCGCCAGGGTGGCGGTTTCAGCGTCGAGGAAGAGCGCTGGACCGAGACCCGCAAACTGTTCGATTCGCTGGCGGTCAGTGACGAGGACACCTGCACGACCATCGCCGAAGTATTCGCCAGCACCGGCGAGTTGCTCGACCCGCATACCGCTATCGGAGTGAAGGCTGCACGCGAATGCCGCCGCAGTCTGGACACGCCGATGGTGATTCTGGGCACGGCGCATCCGGTCAAGTTCCCGGAGGCGGTGGAAAAAGCCGGTGTAGGAAAAGCGCTTGAACTACCTGCACATTTGTCTGATTTGTTCGAGCGGGACGAGCGCTGCACTGTTCTGCCAAATGACCTGAAAGCCATACAGGCGTTTGTCAGCCAGCACGGCAATCGCGGAAAACCGCTCTGACAGAAGCGTCGTGTAACAACTTTAGGCCCGCCATCTGGCGGGCCTTTCTGTTTCTACGTGCCAAACTTCGCTGGTTTTTCGAACCATAGAGTTGGGTCATTCGTAGTGAAGCAGGCAAGTATGCAGAGCGTAGTCAGGGAGGCAGGCAGTACATCGAGGTACCGCGCATGGCGCAGGGTATGGGTGTTGCTGGCGCTGATTTTTGCCGGGGCAGCCAATGCGGCGCAAAGCTTGCCGTTTTCACTGACAGCCCCTTTTGTGGCTTCAGCGGATCTGAACCTCGAAGATCAGGACCGGGCCTGGCTCGACCAGCGCAAGGTACTTCGGGTCGGCATTGCGATCGCAGACTACGAGCCGATCGATATCACCAGTGACCGCAACCGTTATCAGGGCATCAGTGCCGATTACCTGGGGCTGGTCAGCGACCAGTTGAACCTTCCGGTGCAGGTCACCGGGTATGCCAAGCGTGACGAGGCTATCGAGGCGCTGCGCGACGGCAAGATAGACCTGCTGACCAGTGCCAATGGTTTCGAACGCGGTGTGAAAGGGCTGTCGTTCTCAACCGAATACATGCCCGATCGGTCGGTAGCCGTTGGCCGCGGCAACGATCTGAGCCTGTCGTCGAATCTGACCGGCAAGAAGGTCGTGCTACTTGATGGCTATGCCGATTCAGACGTGCTGCACCGCGTTTATCCTGACAGCCAGATCATTATCGCGCCTAACCTCTACAGTGCTCTGGAAGCCCTGAGCCAGGGTGAAGTGGACGTGTTCATCGGCAACGAAGTCATAGTCCGTGCCTACACCGCGCTGCGGCCCTATCTCGGTTTGCAGATCAAATTCGAAAGTCGTTTGCCTCCGGTAGGGTTTTCCTTTGCGGTGCGTGATGACGAGCAGCGCTTGCTGACCTTCATCAATCGGGCCCTGGACAGCATCGCACCTTCGACCAGTCGTGAAGTGCTTGGGCGCTGGACCATGGGGCTGGGCGCTGACGTGGAAGGGCAGCGCATTCGCCTCACCAGTGCCGAGCGACGCTGGCTGCTCAAGCACCCGAGTGTGACCATCGCGACCGTGCAGCACCCACCGTATATCTACAAAGACAAGAACGGCCACTGGGTGGGGTTGAACGCAGATGTGCTGTCACGTATCTCGCGCATGACCGGGTTGCAGTTCGTCCATCAGGAATCATCTTCCACGCAGCAGACTATCGACATGCTGCGCGCCGGTCAGTCCGACATGAACACGACGCTCGCGGAAAACACCGAGCGCCGACGGTTTCTGGATTTTACCTATTCGTTCGGCGGCAATAGCTGGATGTTCGTGGTGCGCTCCGACCGCTCGTCGCGCATATCGCTCGACAGTCTGGCCGGGAAAGTACTGGCCCTTCCGGCCAGGCATGCGCTCGAGGACCTGATCAGGCGCGAGCATCCCTTGATCCAGCTGCGACTGGTGGACACCTACGATCAGGCCCGTGCGCTGGTGGAAAGCGGCGCTGCCGACGCGACCATTCAGAATGAAGTGGGGGCTTACCTGTTTCCCTCCGGACAACTAAAGGTCGCCAGAAGTGTCGAAGGCCAGTGGTCGCCCGACAGATTTTCAGTGATCAAGACCCAGCCCGAACTGCTGGGAATTCTCAACAAGGCGCTGGAAGAGTTCCCGGTGGCCGAGTTGCGTTCGATCCGCCTGAAGTGGCTGGGATCGGCGCTGCCTCAGCCGTCGCTCTGGGGGCGCATACCGCAGTGGGTATTCTGGGTAGTGTGCCTGGCGTTGCTGACCGGACTGGTGTCGCTGACCTGGAGCAGTCGGCTCAAGGTGCAGATTCGCCAGCGCCAGAGGGCGCAAAGACAGCTCAATGATCAACTGGCCTTCAAGCACGCTCTGCTCGACGGTATCCCCAATCCGATTTATGTGCGCGACCTCAAAGGACGCCTGATTTCCTGCAACCGCAGTTACGAGCAGAGTCTGGGCATCAGTTTCGAACAGATGAATGGCCGACGCCTCACGGACGTCAATCTGATCCCGCGTGCGTTGGCCGAGCAGATGCACACCGATTACCTCAATCTGTTGGAAAATCATCAGCCGGTGTTTTCCGATCGCACCATCGAACTGCCGGGCAAACGTATGGACGTCTGGCAATGGACGGTGCCTTTCTTCGCCGCCGATGGACAGTTGCAGGGGCTGCTCGGCGGCTGGATCGATATCACCGAGCGCAAGCAACTGGAACAGCAGCTTCAGGAAGCCATGCGACTGGCCGCTCAGGCCAACGAGGCAAAAAGCGCTTTCCTGGCCAGCATGAGCCATGAAATTCGCACGCCGATGGGGGCAATCACCGGCTTGCTGGAGCTGGAATGCGAACAGGCCTTGCGCCTGGGCAAGATTCCATCGCAGGGCCTGCAAGTGGCCCACCGCTCGGCTACGGAGCTGGTCGCGCTGATTGGCGAAAGTCTCGATCTGGCCAGAATCGAAGCGGGCGGCATGCAGTTGTCACTGGCTGTCACCTCCTTGCAAGAGCTGTTCGACGGTGTGATGGAGCTTTTTTCCGCGCAGGCTGGGGAAAAGGGTGTGGAACTACGCCTGGAATTCTCCGCGCAGGCGCGGGGCGACTACTGGCTGGATCCCTTGAGATTGCGCCAGGTGCTGCACAACGTGCTGGGCAACGCTTTGAAGTTCACCCGGCAAGGTGCGGTGGTCATGATGCTCGATGTGACTCATGACTCGCCTGAGTCCACGCGTGTGCGCATCGGTATTCAGGACAGCGGCGAAGGTATCGATCCGCAGCGTCAGCAGCAGGTATTTCAACCTTTCACCCAGGCAAGCGATGACACGGCTGCACACTACGGGGGCAGCGGGCTGGGGCTGAGTATTACCCGGCAACTGGTGGAGCTGATGAAGGGCGACATCAGCCTGCACAGCGAGCCGGGCAAGGGGACCCTGGTCACCATCGACCTGCCGTTGACCAGGGTGAGCGAGCCGGTTTTGCCCGCGGACGAGGTGACCGATGCGCCTGTCGACACGCGTAGCCTTCATTTGCTGGTGGTCGATGACATGTCCGCCAATCGTCTGGTATTGACCCGGCAGCTGGAGTTTCTTGGCCATCAGGTAACGGCGGTCGAAGACGGCAGGGCGGCCCTGTCGAGCTGGTGTGAAGGGGCGTTCGATGCGGTGATCACCGACTGCAACATGCCGGGTATCAGCGGCTACGCATTGACCCAGGCCATTCGCCAGATCGAAGAGAAAGAGCAGCGTCAGCGCTGCCCGGTGATCGGCTGTACCGCCAACGCGATGAGTGACGAGGCGGCACGTTGCGAGCAGGCAGGTATGGACGGCCTGCTGATCAAGCCGCTGTCACTGGCGCGTCTGGCCCAAGAGTTGGCGGATCGGGTACGTGAGCCGACGTTCGACATCGGCACGCTGCAAACCATGACTCAGGCCAACCCGCAACAGATGCAACGATTGCTGGGCGAGTTATGGAAGAACCTGAGGCATGAGCACGCTTTGCTGGAGCCCGCTGTGTCGGCCAGTGACTGGAAGACCCTGAGCGCCTGTCTGCATCGGCTCAAGGGCGCGGCGAGTCTGGTCGACGCAGTGCCGCTCGCCAAGGCTTGTGCCGCGCTGGACGACAGTGTCCGGCTGCAAAGCACGGCCAGTCTGGCCGACCGCTGGCAGGCACTGGAGTTGGCCATGACCGGTCTGCGCGCTGATATCGAATTGCAACTGGTGGTCGTGCCCGAGACGGCGGTGCCAGGCGGTTGAATCCTGCCGACAACGTGTGACGGGTTTAGGACATGTCCTATGGGGCCGGTGCCCTGGACGAGCTACAGTTAATGTTATCCCGGGCCGATGGCTCTGACTCCGCAGGCGTGATCGTGCACTCACTCAAGGTTCTGATTCTCGAAGACCATCCCTTCCAGCTGATGGCTCTGCATCAGATGCTCAACGCCAATCAGGTGTTCGATGTGCTGGTGGCCGACAGCGTCGAGGTTGCCAGGCTTTCCCTGCAAAGCCGCGGCCCTGTCGACATCGCGATCTGCGACTTGCAGATGGAAGGGCCTGATGGTCTGGAACTGATCCGCTTCATGGCTGAGAACGGCCTGGCGCGAGCGCTGATCATTGTCAGCTGTTCTGCCGCCTGCGTGCTGGAAGGGGCTGCGCAACTGGCGCTTGCCCAAGGCCTGAACGTTCTGGGCTATGTGCAAAAACCGGCCTCTGCCGGGGCGTTGTACGAGTTGCTTGAGGCATATGGGCCTGGCCGCTCGGACTGTATAGAGCAGGCATCGCCGGGCAGCGCGTTCAGAGCTCTTTGCGCCATCGAATTGTTTGACCCGACAGGCAGCGGACCGATAGACGTGGCGTCCATTGCCGAACAATGGATCACCTATTTTCAACCCAAGGTCAGTCTGCAGGGCGAGTTGTTGGGGGCCGAAGCGTTGGTTCGCTGGCAGCATCCGGTGTATGGCCTGCTGGCACCCGGGCGATTCATCGAGGCCATCGAGGCTGAAGGGCTGACCGTGGCGTTGACCTGGCGGGTGCTGGATCAGGCCCTGCAGTTCTCTGCGCAAGTCATGGGCGAGCAGGGCGAGCCGTTGTCGGTTGCCGTCAACATTGACCCTCAAGTGCTGCAACAGCTGGATTTCGCCGAGCAGATCACGCAAGCGCTTGCCCGTCATGGCGTACCGGCCACCGCGCTGACCCTGGAAATTCTCGAGCAGGACGCCGCGCGTCCGGAAACCTGGCAGCTCGAAGGCCTGTTGAGGTTGTGCATGCAGGGTTGCAAGTTGTCCATCGATGACTTTGGCATGGGCGCTTCGAATATCGACCGGCTTCTGCAATTACCTTTCAGCGAACTGAAAATACCGACCGAGTTCGTGCGCGGCATGGCCGACGACGCGCGTAAATCGGCGGTAGTGGCCGGTGCCTTGCTCATGGCGCAGCGGCTGTCGATGTCGGTCGTGGTTGAAGGTGTCGAGACGATTGAAGACGTCCACAGTCTGCTGGCGCTGGGCGATCCCGCCATTCAAGGGTATTTCATCGCCCGTCCGATGCCGGCCTCGGCGTTCATGCGCTGGGTCGCCGAGCGTGATGGCGGCGACCTGCAAGCCGTTTCCAGAGAAGACCCGCCTCAGGACATGCCGCTTTCCTGCAAATAAATGAACAGCGCCGCGTCATTGGCCAGTCCGAGCTTGCGCATGGCGGCGACTTTCTGAGCGCTGACGGTCTGTTTGCTGCGATTGAGTTGCGCCGCGATCTGGCCAACCGTATGGCCCGCCGAGAGCAGGCGTAACACTTCCAGCTCTCTTGGCGACAAGCGATCTGCCGGCAGCAGCGCGTCGGGCCCATGCTGACGGGCTTCGCTCAGCACGCTGCGCACCGAATCGGCGACAAAAAGCTCACCGCGCCTGACCCCCTTGATGGCAGCAGGCAGCTCTCCGGCAAGGCTGGCCTTGCTCAACAGACCCCGGACATCCAGGTCAAGCATGGACTGAAACAGTCCGGCATTGCTCAGGGTCGTGACAACGATCACCGGCAACGCCGGAAAGTCCCGGCGGATGCGCTGCAGCAGACGCAGGCCATCGTTCTGCCGTTCGACGGGCATCATGAAGTCAGTCACCAGCACATCGCAGGCATGGCGTTCGAGTGCCTGGAGCAGTTCGTCCGGATTGCAGGCCTCGGCGACGACGCTGGCCAGATTGTCCTGCTCCAGTACGACCCGCAGGCCGATGAGAAAAATCGGGTGGTCATCAGCCACGATGACCCGCAACGGGCGATCAGCGGAATCGCTCAAGAGGTGGCTCCGTGAAAAAGGCTATACGGGTATTGCACGCGATGGAGGTGTTTAACGCAGTGATCAACAGCATAGGCACCTTGTAGGACGCGTAGCGGAATTATGTTGGATTCGTCCTACAAGCTCACTTTCTGTTGTCATTGGCGTCCGGTTTTTTCCTTGTCACATTCAACAGGCATGCTCGAAATGACAGACAGGTGCTGCGATCCGGCGATAGAAAGAACTTTCTGCTGTCGCCGATGGTCATTGGTTAGCACCTTTGCATTCAAACTGTTGAGTGGTGATCCGGATGGAAAATATCAGCTTACTGCTAAGCGAAGCGCTGGCTCCCTATCAGGCCAGTATTGGCCCGGCCGGCTCTCGGGGCGAACGTCTGGTGACTCTGAAAGACAAGGCGGGCACCAGTGTGATCGAGCGCGCATTCGGCGCTGATCAACTGAGCGACAAGCGTCAGCTCACCGACGTGGTAGACGGTCTGCGTCGCGATCTGATGGTTGCCGAGGGTCGAATCGAACCCTGCGTCATTGCTGCCATGCGCAATGCTGCAATCAGCCGCACCTTTGTCGGCACCCCATCATTTGCTTAACAGTTGCTTAACCGACGTCTCCGATACCGGAACCTGACGGGTTCGCTGCACTCTTATCCATTACGTCAGGTTTGATCATTGTGCTCCGGTGATCAAGGGCTGACGTACTGACCAAAATGGTCATGTTTACCCCGAGCAGGTCCCCCTCTGCCCGGGGCTTCTTTTGTCCGGTCATTCCTTGTCCAGCAGTGCCTTGACGTCCTCCAGATAGCTGGCCCGTTGCGCAGGTTCCAGCCACTGCGCATAAAAGCCCATCAGGCGGGTTTCGCGCAGCACGCGCATCTCGCGGTTGATCAGTGCAATGGCCTGCTCGCCGTCGGGCGAGTTGCTGCAGCTGACATAGACGAACTGGTATGCAGGATTGCCCTTGATCGGCAAGAAGGCCAGTTCCTCCGGCCTTATGCCTTGTTGCATCGCCTGATAGCGTGCTTCCGGCCAGAAGCTGATAAAGGCTTGCAGACGCCCCAGACGCTCCATTTGCAGCAGGCTGCCGACGGCATCGTTACCGTAGTGCGGCACGAGGACATCTTCATTGACGTCGTGCAACGTGTGGTCGATCATTTCTCCATAGCTGCGCTCGGCAACGATGCCCAATTTGATCGTCCGGCTGGCCATCAAGGCCGCGACGTCGATTTTTCCGTCCGCGACGTAGGGCTCGAACTTCGACATCTCCTCCTTGCGCACAATCAGGCCGCTGCTCAGTACCGCGCCGATCGGTATGGAAAAAAGCAGGGTTCTGGCTCTTTCTGCCGTCCACAGCATGGTGGGATCACAACTGAGAGACGTGTCGTCGCTCAGCATCTGCAGAGCCCTGGCGCGGTTGACCCGCATCAGCACGTGATCGTATTCGGGCATTTGCGCGGTCAGCAAGGGCATCAGCTGATCAATTGCACCTTGCCCGCGCATGGCACCGGAAAAAATCGTCGAAGGAGGGATGTCGCGCATCAGCCAGGTCAGCGTCTCCCTGGCCTGGCTGGCACACGGCATGGCAGCCAGCGACAGGGCGAGCATCAATCGAGCCGTTGTACAGTACGAGGCAGGAAGGGGCATTCGCGGGTGTCATCCTCGAAAAAGGTTCAACGGTCTGAGGTAGGGTTGGCAGCTCTTTGAATGGCGCTGCGCCAGTGGCGTCACATTCAGGTGCCCCGGTTGGGAGTCCGGGTGCTCGCTGCAGATCGTCTGTAGCACAGATATGTATCAGAAATTTGTTTCAAACTATCGATTTTTGTTCGTCCTGAAAATGGGGGGCAAGCACATCCTTGCGCGAGCAAGTTCGTTCACAGGCCCGGCATCGGGTAGACTTGCCGTCTTCCCTCCAGACTCTAGAAGCCCGTTCATGGCCCAGCCGTCCACGACCTACAAATTCGAACTCAACCTCACCGACCTTGATCGCGGCGTGTACGAGAGCGTCAAGCAGACCATTGCCCGCCATCCTTCGGAAACCGAAGAGCGCATGACCGTGCGTCTGCTGGCCTATGCCTTCTGGTACAACGAACAGTTGTCGTTCGGTCGCGGCCTGTCTGATGTCGACGAACCCGCTCTTTGGGAAAAAAGCCTGGATGACCGCGTTCTGCACTGGATCGAAGTGGGGCAGCCGGACGCCGATCGACTGACCTGGTGCTCGCGCCGTACCGAACGCACCAGCCTGCTGGCTTATGGCAGCCTGCGCGTCTGGGAAGGCAAGGTCATCCCGGCGATCAAGAACCTGAAAAACGTCAATATCGCCGCCGTCCCGCAGGAAGTGCTGGAAGTGCTGGCCAAGGACATGCCGCGGGTCATCAAGTGGGATGTGATGATCAGTGAAGGGACGGTGTTCGTCACTGACGACCGCGGCCAGCATGAAGTCCAGTTGCAATGGCTTGCGGGCGAGCGCGGCTGACAGCCGCCGGTTCCGATCGAAATCACATTCATCGACACTGCAAAGAGAATCAGCTGACCCGCATGCGCATCGAACCTCGTCTATTGCCCGATACCTTGCCGTTCCTTGGCGACCTGCCGCCCTTGCTCACTCGTCTGTACGCAGCACGAGGTGTGGCCTGCGAGGCCGAACTGGACAAAAGCCTGGCGCGGCTGATCCCTTATCAGCAACTCAAGGGGATCGATGCGGCAGTGGACCTGCTGGTCACTGCGCTGCGCGAGGGCCAGCGTATGCTGATCGTCGGCGATTTCGACGCCGATGGCGCGACCGCCAGCACCGTGGGCGTGCTGGGCTTGCGTCTGCTGGGCGCGGCGCATGTGGATTATCTGGTGCCCAACCGGTTCGAATACGGCTACGGCCTGACGCCGGAAATCGTCGAAGTGGCGCTGCAGCGCGAACCTCAGCTGTTGATCACCGTGGATAACGGCATTTCGAGCGTCGAGGGCGTGGCGGCGGCCAAGGCGGCCGGCTTGCAGGTACTGGTGACCGATCACCATTTGCCTGGTCATGAGCTTCCTGTCGCAGACGCCATCGTCAACCCGAACCAGCCAGGCTGCACCTTCCCCAGCAAATCGCTGGCCGGTGTCGGGGTCATTTTCTATGTACTGATGGCCTTGCGTGCGCGTCTGCGCGAGACCGGCTGGTTCGAGAGCAATCAGCGTGCCCAGCCCAATCTGGGCGAGCTCCTGGACCTGGTTGCGTTGGGCAGCGTGGCCGATGTGGTGCCGCTGGATGCCAACAACCGCATTCTGGTCCATCAGGGGCTGATGCGCATCCGTGCCGGCCGCGCCCGACCGGGGTTGCGCGCCATTCTGGAAGTTGCCCGGCGTGAACCTTCACGCATCACCTCCACCGACCTGGGGTTCATTCTCGGGCCACGCCTGAACGCGGCAGGGCGCCTGGATGACATGAGCCTGGGCATCGAATGCCTGCTTTGCGACGACCCGACACTGGCGCGGGAAATGGCCGTGCAACTGGATGAGTTGAACCAGGATCGCAAATCCATCGAGCAGGGCATGCAGCGTGAAGCGCTCGCCCAGCTCAAGGACTTGCCGCTGGAGTCGATGCCGTTCGGCTTGTGCCTGTTCGATGCCGAGTGGCACCAGGGTGTCATCGGCATCCTCGCTTCGCGGCTCAAGGAACGTTACCACCGCCCCACCATCGCGTTCGCCAGCGCCGGGGAGGGCGTGCTCAAAGGCTCGGCCCGCTCGGTGCCGGGGTTTCACATTCGCGATGCGCTGGACGCCGTGGCGGCCAGTCATCCGCATCTGATCAGCAAGTTTGGCGGTCACGCGATGGCGGCAGGCCTCTCGCTGCCGGAAGAGAACTTCCCGGCGTTTGCCGAAGCGTTCGATCAGGAGGTGCGTCGTCAGCTCGACGAGCAAGACCTGACCGGGCGTCTGCTGTCCGACGGCTCGCTGGCTGTCGAGGAATTTCACCTGGAACTGGCCCGCGCGCTGCGCAATGCCGGCCCCTGGGGGCAGCACTTCCCCGAGCCCTTGTTCCACGGCGTGTTTCAGCTGGTCGAGCAGCGAGTGGTGGGCGAGCGTCACTTGAAGATGGTGCTCAAGACCGAGTGCGGCAGCGTCAAGCTCGATGGCATTGCGTTCGGCGTCGACCGCGATATCTGGCCCAACCCGAATATCCGCTGGGTCGAGCTGGCCTACAAACTCGACCTCAACGAGTTTCGTGGTAATGAAACCGTGCAGCTGATGGTGGTGCATATCGCACCACGCTGACGATAGCAGGAACCCCTCTCGCTACCGGGTTGTCGACACTACACGGTCTGCCAACCCTGTTCTTTGAATGAACAGTGCTTGGGCACCTGAATTTTCATTACGAGAGGTTGCCATGAGCCTGCTGCTTGAACCCTATACCCTGCGCCAATTGACCCTTCGCAACCGTATTGCAGTGTCGCCGATGTGCCAGTATTCCAGTGTCGACGGCCTGGCCAATGACTGGCACCTGGTTCACCTGGGAAGCCGCGCCGTCGGCGGTGCCGGCCTGGTCATCACCGAAGCGATGGCGGTAACGCCGGACGGCCGCATCACTCCCGAAGACCTCGGGCTGTGGAACGACGAACAGATCGAACCGCTGCAACGCATCACCCGCTTTATCAACGCTCAGGGCGCGGTTGCCGGCGTCCAGCTGGCGCATGCCGGCCGCAAGGCCAGCACTTGGCGCCCGTGGCTTGGCAAGCACGGCAGTATTTCCCTGAATAAAGGCGGCTGGACCCCGGTCGGGCCTTCGGCGATTGCCTTCGATCCGCAGCACACCGCCCCTGTGCAATTGAGCGAAACGCAGATTCAGGAGTTGATCAAGGCGTTTGTCGATTCCGCGCGGCGTGCCTTGGAGGCGGGCTTCAAAGTGGTAGAAATCCACGCCGCCCATGGTTATTTGCTGCATCAGTTCCTGTCGCCTCTGAGCAACCAGCGCACCGACGAGTATGGCGGCTCATTCGAGAACCGCATCCGCCTGACCCTGCAAGTCACCGAAGCTGTGCGTGCGGTGTGGCCTGCAGAGCTGCCATTGTTCGTTCGTGTGTCCGCCACTGACTGGGTGGAAGACGGCTGGAACGCCGATGAAACGGTCGAGCTGGCGCGTCGATTGAAAGCACTCGGCACCGATCTGATCGATGTATCGTCGGGCGGTACGTCAGCCAACGCGGAAATTCCGGTCGGCCCTGGCTACCAGACGCGCTTCGCCGAGCGGGTTCGCAAGGAGTCTGACATCGCGACAGGCACGGTGGGCATGATTACCGATCCGGCGCAGGCAGAACATATTCTGCGCACCGGGCAGGCCGACATCATTCTGCTGGCGCGTGAGCTGCTGCGTGATCCGTACTGGCCACTGCGCGCCGATGAAGACCTGGGTGGCCGCCTGGCAACCTGGCCTGCGCAGTATCAACGCGCGACGCACCGTGATCAGCCGATTCATGAGTCTGATCTGCGCGACTGATCGCCACTGGGTTCATCGAAAGCACTACCCTAAAAATGAGCGCCGTACGGCGCTCATTTTTTGTTACTCGCCTTCCAGCAGCTCGGTGACGCGGCCGATCAGTTCGGCAATCGCAAACGGCTTGGGCAGCACGTGCATGCCCGGCTCAAGCGTGTCATGCGCCAACGCGGCGTTTTCAGCATAACCGGTCACGAACAGTATTTTCAGATCAGGCCTGACATCCCGCGCCGCATCTGCAACCTGACGGCCATTCATGCCGCCCGGCAGACCGACGTCGGTAATCAGCAGGTCGATGGCCGCTTTGGACTGCAGAATGGTCAGCGCATCGGCGCCTCGTTCAGCCTGCAAAACGACGTAGCCAAGGTCTTCAAGCAGCTCCACAATGAGCAAGCGCACGGCGGGCTCGTCATCGACGACCAGAATGGTTTCGTCGCCGGTGCTGGAGGCGGGGACTTGCAGCGGGCTGTCATCGAAGGCCACCGCTTCAGCTTCGCCTTCGTGCATCGGCAGCAGAATGCTGACTTTCGAACCCTCGCCAACCTTTGACGTAATGTAGACGCCGCCACCTGACTGCCGTGCAAAGCCGTAAATCATCGACAGCCCCAGCCCGGTGCCCATGCCTGTCGGTTTGGTGGTGAAGAACGGGTCGAAGGCTCGCACCATGACGTCGTTGCTCATGCCCGTGCCGGTGTCGCTGACGGACAGTTCCACATAGCGGCCTGCGGGCAATTGATACCTGGTCGCCGTGACTGCAGTCAAGTGACGGTTGCCTGTCTGGATCAGCAGTTTTCCGCCATCGGGCATGGCGTCCTTGGCGTTGATGCACAGGTTGAGCAGCGAATTCTCCAGTTGATGCGGATCAACCAGAGTCGCCCACAGCCCGCGTGAGGCATTGACCTGCATGTCGATGGCCGGACCCACGGTGCGCCGGATCAGCTCGTCCATGCCCGCGACCAGAAGATCGATGTCCGTGGCCTTGGGGGCCAGTGTCTGACGACGCGAGAATGCCAGCAGCCGGTGTGTCAGGGAGGCCGCGCGTCTTGAGCCTTCCAGCGCTGCGTTGATGTAGCGATCCAGTTCTGTGAAGCGTTCCTGTCTGATCCTCGACAGCAGCAGCTCCATGTTGCCGGTGACGCCCATCAGCAGGTTGTTGAAGTCATGGGCCAGCCCGCCGGTCAATTGCCCGACCGCTTCCATTTTCTGCGACTGAATCAAGGCCTCTTCGGCAATACGCAGGGCCTTGATGCGGTCCTTTTCGTGGGTCAGGTGCTTGCCCAGCGCAAAAATGATTCCATTGCCGGGTGCAGCGGTCCAGCCGAACCAGTGGTAGCTGCCGTCGACATGCTGATAACGATTTTCAAACAACGGCAGTACGTGGTTGATGGCGTGTTTCAGGGCATTCTGGGTGTTTCTGACGTCATCCGGATGCAGCAGGGTCATGATGGAAGTACCCAGCAGCTCGTGTTGCGGGTGGCCCAGCAGCGCTGTCCATGCCGGGTTTACGCGCAGAAAGATACCGTTGAAATCGAGTATCGCCAGCGGGTCAGGAGATATCTCCCAAAACGTGTCCAGCTCCAGCGTGCGTTGTTCAAGTCTGGCGGTCTGCTGTCGTTCCAGGTTGACCAGGTCATCGATCAGTTTCAGGCGTTTGCGCTCGCTTTCCTGCAGCGCCTGCTGATTGAGCACGTGCGCAGTGGTTTCGTTGGTGAGGCAGAACATGCCAACCACCAGACCGTGCTCGTCGATTACCGGTGAAAACGAGAATGACCACCATGTCTGCTCGACCTCGCCGTAGCGCGCCATGGTCAGCGGCATGTCCGTGTAGCGGCAGGGCTTGCCGGCGAACGCATCGATCACCAGCGGCGCGACCTGATCCCAGACGTCCGCCCACAGATCCGGGATCAGCGCACCGATGGCGTGGTCCTTGCGCGGTCCGAGGATCGGGGTGTAAGCGTCATTGTGGAAAAACACCAGCTCCGGCCCCCAGAGCAGGTACATGGATTCCGGGGAATTGAGGATCAGATTCAGGGTGTTTTTCAGCGACACCGGCCATTGCTCGATCGGTCCGAGTGATGTCTGGCTCCAGTCCATGGATCGGATAATCCCGGCGGCTTTGCCGTTGGCGGTCGGGAAACCAGTGGGCGATGTCACGTCAGGCAAGCTCCTGAAAATCTGCATGGAAGTGCAATGGTATTCGTATGAATGTGGGTCTTTGCCTGGTCAATTCAGGAAAGGGTCTGCGTACCTGCTTTTACCTGCAGCCTGTACATTATTGACTCTTTGCCACAGGTGCGGGTTGCACGCATTTCGCCGTTGCACGGGGCAGATTGACGAACGGGTAGGGTTTACACCCGTAACATCCGGAAGCACACCGGTAATAGCCAGACAGCGACTTCTCTTCAAGTTGTTGGTCAATGAATTATCTGACAAACCTTGTAGGAGGCTCTCTGTGAATACGCGTGGTTTACTCGATCAATTGCTCAAGTCCGGACAAAGCATGTTGCAGGACAAGAACAAAGGCAAATCCGGCAAGCAATCGTCGGGCAGCGATTCATTGATCAATGGTCTCGGCAGCCTGCTTGGCGGTGGCAAAGGGCAGGGCGTTTCCCAGAATGGACTGGGCAGCCTGCTATCTGGCGCCGGTGGTGGTGCGCTGGCCGCAGGTGCCATGAGCCTTCTGCGCGGCAAACGCTCACGCGGGATGGGCGGCAAGGTGTTGACCTACGGAGGCCTGGCGGCGCTGGGCGTACTGGCCTACAAGGCTTACAACAACTGGCAGGCCAGTCAGGGGCTCGCCGCTCAGCGCGAACCGCAAACCATCGACCGGCTGCCCGAGGCTGAAGCCGAGCAGCACAGCCAGGCAATCCTGCGCGCACTGGTCGCCGCGGCAAAGGCCGATGGTCATGTCGATGAGCGTGAGCGCGAACTGATCGAGGGTGAGTTCACCAAGCTGAACAACGATCAGACGCTTCAGCAGTGGCTTCACGCCGAGCTGAACAAACCGCTGGACCCGGCCGAGGTGGCCCGTGCCGCGACCACACCGGAAATGGCGGCAGAGATGTACATCGCCAGCGTGATGCTGGTGGATGAAGAGCACTTCATGGAGCGCGCCTACCTTGATGAGTTGGCGCGTGAGTTGAAACTGGAACCCGGCCTCAAGACCGAGCTTGAGGGCCAGGTGCGGAACGCTCAGTAAACTGGCGCTCCCGCTCAATCAGTGATGTTCCATTCCTTCAGCGTTGGTCAGCTCCCTGATCAGCGCTGTCTGCTGTTCCTTGAATCTGGCTTCGAACTCTAGAATCCGTCCTTCGTACTCCGGGTCTTCGAGGCTGATATTGCGTTGCTCGAATTCGTCGGTGAGTTGGTTCAGTTCGGTCCTGTAGGCGCCTTCGAGTGCTTCGAAGCGTCCAGCGTGGGTTTCGCGCAGGTAACTGATCCAGTAATCCTGCTGCTGGGCAAAATGCAGGAAGGGCTCGCCGCGTTCGCCGTTTTGCACGCGAAGCAGTGCCGTGTCGAATTCCCCCGGCCTGATGGCCGCGTGGGCCTGGTACAGCATGCCTTCCGGCGGCACGGGCAAGTCCAGCGCGCTGGCCCAGTGCGTGCGATAGGCCAGACGTACCTCGGCTTCATCACGGTTGCCGGTCTGTTCGCGGGCTGCGGCATCCAGTTCCGACAGGCGATAAAGCCGCACGGTCAGCCGGTACAACAGGGTACCACGCTGCTCCGCCACGACGTCCTGCAACGACTGCCGGATAAACACCAGCACTTCCATCTGGTTGAACTCCAGAAGGATGCCGTCCGGGCAGGTATTGTTGTCACGAAACAGCCTGAGCGGCTCTTCGGCGATGGCGTTGAGGGTCTGTCCAAGTTGAGGGTCCTGACTCACGGAGAGCAGTACTCGCCAGACGCGCTCGCGCAGCGCTGTACGGCTGGCGATGTTGCGATAATCGGCGCTGTGACGCAGTGAATTGATCAGGTCGAGCAGGTTACGGGTATCCCCACGGGCTTCCAGCTGCTCCCAAATCTCACGCCGCCCGGCGCTCAACGGGTTGCTTTCGTCCAGCCAGGGCTCGACGGTGGCGGGTTCCGGTGTCGATGCGCGGCTGTCCTCTGACGACAGGTACTCTGCCACCGATGAATCCGAGTCGTGGTGTTCCGTCCAGTCCATCGCACTGAGTTCGGGCGGCAGGTTCATGTCGAAGGTGAAGGAGCGTCCGTAACGTTCTGACAGATGTGCCTGGCGCATGGTGTCTTCGGAAAGCGGATTGCTCAGCAGGCTTATTTCCGTATGCGCAAACTCGCTGCCGGGGTTGGCGAGTATGTGTTCTGGCAATTCGCTGATCAGATTGCCCTCCAGCAACAGTGTCCGGATTTGCGCCGGCACCATGCTCTCCACCCAGGTTGGCCATTCGACCATTCCGACATTGTTCAATGACAGCCAGTTGAGCGCTGTGCCACTGAGGCTGGCCAGGTCGCTGATGGCGCCTATCCGGTTGCCGTCCAGCTCCAGCCGCTCAAGCGTGGCAATCCGGCCGAAGAAATCGATGTGGTTTTGATCGATCATCATGCCCTGATCCATCAGCGATAGCGAACGAAGTGATCGAAGCTCGAGCAGCGCTGGCGGCAATTGCAGCAGCGGGGCGACATGCCCGCTCAATTCCAGCGAGGTCAGATCAGTCATGCGGCGCAACAGCTGATCAAGATCAGAGGCCGTGCCGGTGATTCTGCTCAGATGCAGATAGCGTATCTGGCGATAAAAGAAATCCGGCAGTTGTCGCGGAAAGTCGGTCAACGCAATATCTGTCAGGCGCAGGGGTCTGTGGATTTGCCCGAGGCTGAAGGTTCGCCAGTGATCGATCAGGATCCTGCCGATCTGACGGCGTGACTCGATGATCTGCTCGCTCGGTACGGCCATCGAACTGGAGGCATGCGTCCACTGATCAACGGCGGCAAATAACTCGGCACCTTCGTTCAATTGCCTGTTTACAGCGGCCTGCACGGCAAGCGGAGTGTCCATGACAAAACTGAAGGAACTGCCGGCGACTGCTTCATTGATACGCGCGTGCATCGCGGTGTGGCGGGACAGGGTGTTGCCGCGCAAGTCAATCACGGTCCTATGCCCAGAGCTGAGAGGATTGTCGAGGATCCAGCCGGGCAGTTCGGTCAGGTTGTTGTGGGCCACCGACAGCTCGCGGATGTTGTTCGGGATGATGTCGGTCAGCCAGGACGGCCAGCTGTGCATGCTGACCCGCTCCAGCACCAGCCGATCAAGGTGCAGCCAGCTCAGATCCATGGGCAACACGTTGATCAGTCGATTGCCACTGAGGTTCAGCATCCTCAGGCCAGGCATGCTGCGAAAATGGTCCATCTGCGTCTGATCCAGAAAAATCCTCTGGTTGATCAGCCCCAGTTCGGTCAGTTGTGGCAGCACACGGGACACTTGCTGAGGCAGGTTGAGAAAGACCGAAGTCTCGAGGGCCAGCCCGGCAGATGGCTCACTGATCAGGTTCAGTGCGCGGGTATGCGGGAAGCGTTGCAGGAAGGCTCCAAGTTCAATGCTGTTGGTCGACTGCCGGGGCAGGTTCATGCCGGCAGGCGTCAGGTCAACTGCCCCCGTGCGCGCTCTGGGCTCGACCGAGATGTTTTCCAGATGCAGCGCGGTCACGCGGTTGAAGACGAAGTCCGGCAGATGTCGCGGAAAGTCACTCAGCGAAACCCGTTGCAGACGCAGCGGCTCAAGCGTG
Organism: Pseudomonas syringae pv. coryli str. NCPPB 4273; assembly: GCF_000972175.1. Lineage (NCBI taxonomy): Bacteria > Pseudomonadati > Pseudomonadota > Gammaproteobacteria > Pseudomonadales > Pseudomonadaceae > Pseudomonas > Pseudomonas syringae pv. coryli. The sequence goes on from NZ_AWQP01000037.1 coordinate 84,078, forward strand.
CGTCCGATCTCGGGCAGATTGTTGAGGCGCCAGTGGCTCCAGATCGCTTCGTTGATCCGCGCGCGACTGCCGATGTGAGCCTGACTCATGGGAGGCATTGCCACGGTTTCATAGGCCCAGGTGTCGAGACTTGCGCGCAGCTGTATTTGCTCTCCCAGCAGGTCGTTGAGCCGCGCATCGATGGCTCTGTTGTCCCAACCGGCGTGGCGCAGGCGGCCGAGGATGTCTTCGGGAAACGCGTCCTGCAGTTCAAGCATGCGGATCTTGTCCAGCAGGCTTTCGTCGGTCATGTGCCAGTCGACCCTGCCACTGCCGCTTAGCGGGTAGCCAAGGCGGCCGTCTGCCAGACGCATGGGGGATTTCGAGCCTGGCTTGATCGCCTGCATGTTCAGCCATCGCGCGAGGTGCTGGCGGGGCAGGGGATTGTCCTGGATCAGCGCGGCCAGCGCCTGGCCCTGACCGGTGTGGGCAAAGCCCAACTGGTTGCGTTCGGCATCGGGCAGGGCGTGCAGCACGGACGAATAAAGATCGTCGAGCCCATGCAGGTGCTGATCGTCAGCGTCACGGGTCTCGTAACGATTGCCGTCCTTGATCAGCACTTTGCGCACAGGCGCATCCTCGGCACCGATGCTGTCGATCAGCCGGCCACCGAAATACCGGTCACGGACTTCCAGCCTGACCTGTGCAGGCCATTGCGGCAGGGCTTCAAGGCTGTGCAACGCAAGACAGTCGGTGTCGGCGCTGGAGACCGAGGTCAGATAAAGCCCCTCATAGGCCCGCGCCAGCCTTACCTGTTGTAAATAGGCGCTGGCCTCTTCGGCAACGGGCAGCGGCACGCGGCGCTCCGTCGTCATTTGCAGCCGCTCTGCCGGCAAGGCGTGGCTGGCCAGTTCCTCGGCAACCAACGGTGGCAGGCCTGGAAATGCCTTCTGCAGCGTCTGCACGCCGTCAGCCTCGGCGACGCTCAATGCGCGGTAACGGGATTCGAACAGCCAGCCTCGGGTGGCGCGGGCGCGTGCCGCCAATTGCGCCCGTAGCGTGATCAGTCGCGGTGACATGCCGAGCTGGCCGGCGCCGAACTCTTCATTGAGCAGGGTGCGGATTTCGTTGTTACTCAGCTTTTCCAGCACCTGGCGCAGGGCATCCGGCTGGTCGGCACGCACAGTGATGTGCAGGGTGTCAGCCGCGACCGGCTGATATGCAGGGGCGAATGTCTGGAGCGTGTGGCCCTCGGCATCCACCAGCACCAGCGCACGATTGCCCGGCCAGCCACGGTCCTGGCTCAACAGCTCCAGTTGAAGCGGTGCCGCCGCGTTTATATCGTTGGCTTCCAGTTGCTCGATGAATCGCTCGATCTCCTGGTCCAGCCTGAACCGGCGCGCCGTGTCCTCGAGCAATGCCGGAGGACGACGCTGATCGGTCAGTGCTTCGCGCATCACCGATTCAGGCGTGTTGCTGACGTTGACGATGCGCCTGGCGGTGCTGTCGGAAAACGTTTCGCTGGAATAGCCCAGCCGTCGGAACAAGGTCAGGCCTTCCATCTCCAGCGGCTGGTCGAGCTCATGCAGCCACGCTCCCGCGCCGTTGTGCCGCAAGGCGGGCTGGTAGCTGCCCGCGCGGGTCGGGTGCTCGATCAGGTAACCGTCGCCTTTGGCGGCAGGGCTGACCGAATAGGTGCGTCCTTCAAGTGGCAACCATTGTTTACCCTGCCATGTGTACAGGCCTGTAGCATCGGGCTGTAGCCCCTTGGGCAGGACGATGTCATGGGCAAAGGGCGTCAGGTCAGGCTTCCACAGGCGGGTCATGCCGCCCGGCAATTCCACGGGCTTGAGGCTGTTCACGAATTCTGGCGTCTGTACCGCCGGGATGCCTGCTGCGCCCGTCGCCGCAGCGCCAAGCGCCGATATCAGCGCAACGTTCTCGACCACATCGAACAGGTAGGCGAACGCCTGCTGTTTCTCGCCTTTGGCCCAGCTCTCCACGCCCTCATACACTTCGTGAGCCAGCTGAACGGCGGTAACGGCCATCATCACTTCGCCCAGTACCGGGACGACGAAGCCGGCGATGTTCAGGACATTGAAGGCGGTGTCCATGAAGTACTGCACGCGCTCATCGAAGGTCTTCTGGTCCTGTGCCGCAGTAGGCACCCCATGAAACAGTGCGTCGTCGCGCAGGGCAGCACGTTTGCGCTCGTACAGGTTCTCCGGCAGCGGACCTTGCAACAGCGTTTCTCTCAGGTCGAGTCGGGCGTTTCGGTCGGCTTCACGCTCCAGCCACTGACGCTCGAAAATGCCGCCTTTCTTGACTTTGGGGTGCAGGCGTTCGGACAACTTTTCAAACAAGGCACTTCGATGGCGCGCAGGTATGAAGCGCAGGAAGAAGTTCAGGTAGCCGTTGATGAACATCCGTTCGCGCAATGCGTTTATAAACACTTCGACCGAGTCGTATTCCTTGAGCGGCGCAACGGGATCATCCGGGATATACACCACAATTCGTTCCGTCTGCGTGACCATATCCCGGTCCTTGCCAATCACCAGAGGGCCGGTTAGTTCGATGTCGCCCAGGCACAGTACGCTGCAGTTGACCGGCCGGTTATCGAGTCGGACATGCTGTTTGCCGTCGAGAAGCTCCAGTAATGCGCCTTGCAAACCCGGGCTGACCTGCTGTTGCAGGGAGGCAATCTGCAACTGCAGCCGGATCGACGATGCTTCCAGTTGCATGAAGCTCTGGCGCAATCTCGATGCCGCAGCGTCTGCCGTTTCGTCGGGGGTCGAAGGCGCGCTGAAGGCGGCCTGGATATGCGCCTGATATTGGCCGCCCAGGTCCAGCTCACGGCACAGCGCCGCAAAGCCGGTCGGGGAGAGCGGCAAGGACTTTCCGCTGATCTGTGGGCCGATGATTTCAAACGAAGAAAACACCTGGGCCTTGAGGCCGGTGCTGGAATCCATTGCGCCCGGAACTGTTTCCCAGGCTTCGAAATTCTGCAACGCGGCGTTGAGCAGGCTTTGGGTCGCGGCCTTCAGGGCAATGTTTGCCTGCGTTAGCGGGTCTCTGGATGCCGTATTGAATGATTGGTCGACCCGCGCACGACTGGCATGGAACAGCCATGTGTCGGCGACGTCCACCTGCAGTCCGAAGCGATCCTTGATGGCGGCTGTCAGCAGGGGCCTTGCGAAGTCCTCCAGCGTCGACAGGCGATCCAGCGTCGGACGAACCTGTTGCTCGTACTCGCGGTGCTCGGCGTACAGGCGCTGCAGCTCGGCGAGCTGATCAGGGTTGGACTTACGTGCGCTCGCCAGCCATTGCACGGGGCGTCGCGAAGCCTTGCGCAAGGCTGCATGGGTCGCCGGCTCGGCCTGAAGCAGCCACTCGGGGGATTTGTCTTTTATCAGTTGCAGATGCGGGAGTGCAGGAGCCTTGCCCGACGGAGATAGATCCAGCATTTAAGTGCCTTGTCGTGAATGAACAGGCGACAAAGCTTACGGCCGCGACTTGCCGTGCAAGTGCTAACTATCTATGTACTCCCGCTGTTTCTGAAGACCGTTGCTCAAGTAGTGGTGGCGATGGCCGACAAGACATGAAGCGGGACGAAAGAGTGGCGATCGATAGCGGCCGTGACTTCGTTCTGTATTACCCATGTAACGTTTTACGGCTGGGCTATACTCACGCCGTTTGGACCGTCCGTCGGTCCGCTTCTTGAACACGGCCCGACGCCGTCGTTGAACTCTTGAGGGCTGACTGTGAAGAACTGGACCTTGCGCCAACGGATTCTGGCGAGTTTCGCCGTCATCATCGCAATCATGCTACTGATGGTCGTTGTATCTTATTCACGGTTGTTGTCCATCGAGTCCAGCGAGGAAGATGTGCGTCTCGATGCGTTGCCCGGCGTCTACTACAGCACCCTGGTGCGCAGTGCCTGGGGCGAGAGTTACATCCGCACGCTGGAGCTGATTGCCGAAGGGCAGGGGCGGCCGCTGACCAAGCAGGAAAAGGACCAGTTCAAGGGGTTTGAAGACGCCCTTCAGTCGCAGATGGACGGCTACAAGAAATCCATCTTCGATGACACGGACAGGGCCAGCTTTGCGGTGTTCGAAAAGCGCCGCGAGGTCTATTCGCGCATGCTTGCCGATGTTCACGCCAAGTACGAACGCGGTGATTATGCGGGCGCTCGCGATGAGTTTTACAACGAGCTCAATCCGGTCTGGAGCGAGGGCCGTCTGCAGCTCAGAGACCTGATCGTTGCCAACAAGCAACTGGCTGACCAGTCCACCACCAATATCGTCAACGCTGTGCTGGGTGCCAAGATCAGCATGGTGCTCTCTCTGCTGATCGCGGTCATGGCGGCGGCTGCCTGCGGGCTGCTGCTGATGCGCTCGATCACCTCTCCTATGCAGATGATCGTGAGTATTCTGGACGTCATGCGCAAGGGCGATTTGAGTACCCGGCTGAACCTGTCGCGCAAGGACGAGTTCAATGCGGTCGAGACCGGCTTCAACGACATGGTCTCCGAGCTCACCGCGCTGGTAGCGCAGGCGCAGCGCTCTTCGGTACAGGTCACTACCTCGGTCACCGAGATCGCTGCAACGTCCCGCCAGCAGCAGGCTACCGCCACCGAGACCGCGGCAACCACCACCGAGATCGGCGCGACGTCGCGGGAAATCGCCGCCACCTCGCGGGACCTGGTGCGGACCATGACTGAAGTCACTTCGGCGGCAGACCAGGCCTCGGTGCTCGCCGGCTCCGGTCAGCAGGGCCTGGCACGCATGGAAGACACCATGCATCAGGTGATGGGCGCTGCCAATCTGGTCAACGCCAAGCTGGCGATCCTCAACGAGAAGGCCGGCAACATCAATCAGGTCGTCGTCACCATCGTCAAGGTCGCCGACCAGACCAACCTGCTGTCGCTCAATGCCGCCATCGAGGCCGAAAAGGCCGGTGAATACGGTCGCGGGTTTGCAGTGGTGGCCACCGAGGTGCGTCGCCTGGCCGACCAGACTGCCGTCGCCACGTATGACATCGAGCAGATGGTGCGGGAAATCCAGTCGGCGGTGTCTGCTGGCGTGATGGGTATGGACAAGTTTTCCGAAGAGGTGCGCCGCGGCATGTTCGAGGTCACTCAGGTTGGCGAGCAATTGTCGCAGATCATCCATCAGGTTCAGGCGTTGGCACCCCGTGTGCTGATGGTCAACGAAGGCATGCAGGCTCAGGCCACCGGCGCCGAACAGATCAACCAGGCGCTGGTGCAACTGGCGGATGCCAGCAGCCAGACCGTCGAATCACTGCGTCAAGCCAGTTTCGCCATCGACGAGTTGAGTCAGGTCGCGGTCGGGCTGCGCAGTGGCGTCTCGCGTTTCAAGGTCTGAACGATCAATGAGCGATCACTCGCCGAGGCGCAATGGCACGCCACTGACCGCCAGCAAACTCTTTCTGCTGTTTTGCATCGGCGAAGACCGCTATGCGCTGGATGCGACCGAGATCGCCGAAATCCTGCCGCGTGTGAAGCTCAAGACCATTGCCCGGGCACCTCACTGGGTGGCGGGAATCTTCGCCCATCGTGGCGAGATCGTGCCGGTGATCGACATCAGTGCGCTGAACTCCGGTCAGCCGGCGCGCTCGCGTACCAGTACGCGCATGGTGCTGGTGCATTATCGCTACGACGACGCGCACCCGGCGCAGTTGCTCGGGCTGATTCTGGAACAGGCGACCGAAACGCTGCGCTGCCCGGTTGCGCAGTTCAAGGCCTACGGGCTGGACAATCGCCTGTCGCCGTACCTTGGGCCGGTGCGAGAGGATGAGCAGGGCCTGCTGCAGTGGATTCATGTCCACGAGCTGTTGAGCGAGCCGGTCCGCGAGTTGTTGTACCCGGTGCCGCCGATTGACCTCGAATTGCTTGAGGACGCGCAATGAAGGTGGATGATTCGCGCTTCTTCAGCTTTCTCAAGGAGCGTATCGGCCTGGATGTGACGTCCGTCGGCGAAGCGATCATCGAGCGCGCCTTGCGTCAGCGGGCGGCGGCCGCCCACTGCGCTGACAGCGATGCCTACTGGCATCTTCTGGTCTCGTCGGCGCAGGAGCAGCAGGCGCTGATCGAAGCGGTGATCGTTCCCGAGACCTGGTTCTTTCGTTATCCCGAATCGTTTGTCACCCTGGGCATGCTGGCCCGTGAGCGTATCGCCAGCCTTGCCGGTGCGCGCCCCTTGCGCATTCTCAGCCTGCCGTGCTCGACCGGTGAGGAGCCATATTCCATCGCCATGGCGTTATTCGACGCCGGGGTCGACGCCAGGCAATTCAAGGTCGATGCCATCGATATCAGCCCCGTTTCGATTGCCAAGGCCGAGCACGGTATTTACGGCAAAAACTCGTTTCGTGGCAGCGACATCAGTTATCGCGAGCGGTATTTCAATCCGGTCGCTGACGGCTTTGAAATCGCTGACAGTGTTCGCGCCTGTGTGAGTTTTCAGCCGGGCAACCTGCTCGATCCCAAACTCGTTTCGCAAGCGGCTTATGACATCGTCTTCTGCCGCAATCTGGTGATCTATTTTGATCGGCAGACCCAGCAACATGTGTTCAAGGTGCTCAAACAACTGACCCGTGAAGACGGCCTGCTGTTCATCGGTCCGGCGGAGGGCAACCTGCTGGCCGCCATCGGCATGCGCTCGACGGGGATCGCCCAGTCGTTCGCGTTCCGGCACGCACCTGTCGATGCGGCGGTGCCAGCCCCGGTGCCAAAACAGGTCGCTGCACCCGTTGCGCCCCGTCCTGTCGTCGAGGCACCTGCCAGAGCGGTCGCGCCACGACCTGCGCCGCGCACCTCCGCCGCATTCGCGCCCATTGCAAAACCAGACGCTGCGGCGGGCAACAGCGAGGTGTCGGCGTTGCTCGACAGGATTGCGGGGCTGGCCAACGAAGGCAAAAGTGCCGAGGCGCGGGCTGCATGCGAGCGTTACCTGCAGCAGCATGAGCCGGTCGCGCAGGTTTTTTACTGGCTGGGTCTGCTCAGCGAAGTGGAAGGCCGTGTGCCACAGGCGCAGGGCTTCTATCGCAAGGCGCTGTATCTGCAACCGCAGCACTCAGAATCGCTGGCCCAACTGGCGGCATTGCTGGCTGCCCAGGGTGACACTGCCGGCGCGCGGCGCCTGCAGGACCGCGTTGCGCGTGGCGCGAATAAACAAGGAAACCAATGATGGCGGGCGTGTCCGGTTTTTCCAGTCTGACCCATGATCAGGCTCTGGATATCGATGATTGCTGGAACCGCATCGGTATTCATGGCGATCGCTCCTGCCCGTTGCTTGCAGAGCACATCCACTGCCGCAACTGCGCGGTCTATTCGGCTGCCGCCACCCGTTTGCTGGACCGCTATTCGCTGGCCCAGGAATCGCCCGAGCATTTTCAGGGCTCGGTGCTGCTGCGCGACATCGAGACTCGTTCGATTCTGGTATTCCGGCTTGGCGAAGAGTGGCTGGGGCTGGCGTCGCGCTGCCTCTCGGAAGTCGCCCCCAGCCAGACCATCCATTCACTGCCACACCAGCGCTCGCGTGCGTTGCTGGGTGTCGCCAATGTACGCGGCGCTCTGGTAGCGTGCATTTCACTGGTCGAGCTGCTGGGGCTGGACAGCACCGTTGTGAATACCCCGTCGACGCGGGTGGTGCCGCGTATGCTGATCGTGAGCGTCGAAGGCGGCCCGGTGGTGGTGCCAGTCGATGAGGTAGACGGTATTCACGCCATTGACGAGCGCGAGCTGGAAGCCGCTTCGGCGTCCGGCACGCACGCCAATGCCCGTTTCACCCGTGGCGTGCTGCAATGGAAGGGCCGCAGCCTGCGCTGGCTGGACGAAGATGAGTTGTTGTCGGCGGTGTATCGGAGCCTCACATGACGCCAGATCAAATGCGTGACGCCTCGCTGTTCGAACTGTTCACGCTGGAAGCCGACGCGCAGACCCAGGTACTCAGTGCGGGCCTGCTGGCACTCGAACGTAACCCGACCCAGGCGGATCAGCTGGAAGCCTGCATGCGTGCCGCTCATTCGCTCAAGGGCGCAGCGCGAATCGTCGGCGTCGATTTCGGCGTGAGCGTCGCGCATGTGATGGAAGACTGTCTGGTCAGCGCCCAGGAAGGGCGTCTGCTGCTTCAGGCCGAGCATATCGACGCGTTGCTGTCGGGGACCGACCTGTTGATGCGTATTGCCACGCCTGGCAGCGACGGTATTGGTCAGCCTGATATCGACAGTTACGTCGAAAGGCTCAATACGCTGCTGGCTTCCGGCGCTGGCGCAGCGCGTGCGGTCAGTACGCCCCTGCCGGACCCGGCCTCGGACGCTTTGCTCGCCAGCGCGATGCTGCAGTTCGAAACGTCCGGCGCGGCAGTTGTGCCGGAGTCTGTGCCCGAGCCGTCGGCCGCAGACTCGTCTGCGCCCGCCCATCCAGCCGATATGCCGATGCCGGAACCTGAAGCACCGTTCACGCCATTACGTGAACGGCGTGTGGCCGAAGGTGGCGAACGCGTGTTGCGAGTCACTGCCGAGCGTCTTAACGGTCTGCTGGACATGTCCAGCAAATCGCTGGTCGAGACCCAGCGCCTCAAACCGCTGCTGGCCGGTATGCAGCGGCTCAAGCGCCTGCAAAGCAGCAGCGACCGTGCGCTGGAAGTACTGGGTGCCAGTTTTGGCGAGGAAGGTCCTTCGGCCGATGTGCAAAAAGCCCTGGAAGACGCGCGCAGCCTCCTGTCCCAGGCGCAACAGGTGTTGGCCCGGCACACTGCCGAGCTGGATGAATTCGGTTGGCAGTCGGCGCAACGTGCGCAGTTGCTATACGACACGGCACTCGCCTGCCGCATGCGACCTTTCGCCGATGTGCTGAACGGCCAGGCACGCATGGTCCGCGATCTGGGGCGTGAGCTGGGCAAACAGGTCCGCTTGCAGATCGAAGGCGAAAAGACGCAGGTCGATCGCGATGTGCTGGAAAAGCTCGATGCACCATTGACCCATCTGTTGCGCAACGCCGTGGACCATGGCATCGAGTCGCCCGAGCAGCGCGTGGCGTCCGGCAAGGACCCTGAAGGTCTGATTCGTCTGCAGGCCTCGCATCAGGCCGGCTTGCTGGTCGTTGAGTTGAGCGATGACGGCGGTGGCGTGGACCTTGAACGTGTGCGCCAGAGTATCGTTGACCGCAAGCTTTCGCCTGCCGAAACCGCTGCGCAGTTGAGCGAGGAAGAACTGCTGAGTTTTCTGTTTCTGCCGGGCTTCAGCATGCGCGACAAGGTCACGCAGATTTCCGGCCGTGGTGTCGGCCTCGATGCCGTGCAGCATATGGTTCGCCAGATGCACGGCAGCGTCGAGCTGCAGCAATGGGCGGGCGAGGGCAGTCGCTTCAGAATTGAAATGCCGCTGACGCTTTCAGTGGTACGCAGCCTGGTCGTGGAAGTGGGCGGCGAAGCCTACGCCTTTCCGCTGGCTCACATCGAACGTATGCGCGACCTGCAGCCTGACGACATTCTGCAACTGGAAGGGCGTCAGCATTTCTGGGATGAAGAGCGGCATGTGGGGCTGGTCTCGGCCAGTCAACTGCTGAACCGGCCGCCTGCGCAGAAGGCCGGAGAAACGCTCAAGGTCGTGGTCATCCGCGAGCGCGATGCGGTTTATGGCGTCGCCGTCGAACGCTTCATCGGTGAGCGTACGCTGGTGGTGATGCCGCTCGATGCGCGCCTGGGCAAGGTGCAGGACGTGTCGGCAGGAGCCTTGCTCGACGACGGTTCGGTGGTGCTGATCATCGATGTCGAAGACATGCTGCGCTCGGTGGAAAAACTCCTGAATACCGGCCGCCTGGAACGCATCGATCGACGCGATCGCCAGGCAGACCAGGTGTCACGCAAGCGCGTGCTGGTGGTCGATGATTCTTTGACCGTGCGCGAGCTGGAGCGCAAGCTGCTGGTCAGTCGCGGCTACCAGGTGTCGGTGGCCGTAGACGGGATGGACGGCTGGAACGCGCTGCGCGCCGAGGACTTCGACCTGCTGATTACCGACATCGACATGCCGCGTATGGACGGTATCGAGCTGGTGACCCTGTTGCGCCGCGATACCCGCTTGCAGTCCTTGCCGGTCATGGTCGTGTCCTACAAGGACCGCGAAGAAGACCGGCGTCGCGGCCTGGACGCCGGCGCCGATTATTACCTGGCCAAGGCCAGTTTCCACGATGATGCCTTGCTCGACGCTGTCGTCGAATTGATAGGAGACGCGCAAGGATGAAGATTGCCATCGTCAACGATATGCCAATGGCCATCGAAGCCCTGCGCCGTGCGCTGGCCTTCGAGCCCGCGCATCAGATCATCTGGGTGGCGTCCAATGGTGCCGACGCCGTGCAGCGTTGTGTCGAGCGGACCCCGGATCTGATCCTGATGGACCTGATCATGCCGGTGATGGATGGCGTGGAAGCCACGCGCCGGATCATGGCCGAAACACCCTGTGCCATCGTCATCGTGACCGTCGACCACGAGCAGAACATGCGCCGCGTGTTCGAAGCGATGGGGCACGGCGCAGTGGATGTGGTAGACACGCCGGCCATCGGTGGTCCCAATCCAAAAGAGGCGGCGGCGCCCCTGCTACGCAAGATCCTCAATATCGACTGGCTGATCGGCCAGCGTGTCGGCTTTGAACGGGTCGCGGCTGCACCGGTTTCCGCGCCGTCGAGACGTGACCGGCTCGTCGCGATCGGTTCCTCGGCAGGCGGGCCTGCAGCGCTGGAGATTCTGCTCAAGGCGCTTCCGGTAAGTTTTCCTGCAGCGATTGTCCTCGTGCAGCATGTCGATCAGGTCTTCGCCGCCGGTATGGCCGACTGGTTGAGCTCTGCCTCCGGCCTGCCGGTACGTCTGGCCAGGGAAGGCGAAACGCCACAGCCGGGTGTGGTGTTGCTGGCGGGCACCAATCATCACATTCGATTGCTCAAGGACGGCACGCTGGCGTACACGGCGGAGCCGGTGAATGAAGTTTACAGACCCTCGATTGATGTGTTTTTCGAGAGCGTCACCCGTTTTTGGAGTGGTGAGGCGGTCGGCGTTCTGCTGACCGGGATGGGGCGCGACGGTGCACAGGGGCTCAAGGCCATGCGCGAGCGGGGGTTTCTGACCATCGCTCAGGATCAGGCCAGCTCTGCTGTGTATGGCATGCCCAAGGCTGCCGCAGCCATCGATGCTGCCGTGGAAATCTGTCCGTTACCCGCCATAGCACCTCGCTTGATCGAGGTATTTACTCAATGACTGCTGTGCTGAACTCAGTGGCAGTCGGCGATCAGGAGAAAGATCATGAATGACCTGCAAACGGATGAGCTCAAGACGCCGGATGAAAACAGCGCAATGGTACTTCTGGTGGACGATCAGGCCATGATTGGTGAAGCCGTACGACGCGGCCTGGCCGGCCATGAGTCTATCGACTTTCATTTTTGTGCCGACCCGCATCAGGCGATTGCCCAGGCCGTGCAGATCAAGCCGACGGTGATTCTGCAGGACCTGGTGATGCCGGGCCTCGACGGGCTGACGCTGGTGCGCGAGTACCGCAGCAACCCGCTGACCCGCGATATCCCGATCATCGTGCTGTCCACCAAGGAAGACCCGTTGATCAAGAGCGCGGCGTTCACGGCCGGTGCCAACGACTACCTGGTCAAACTGCCGGACAACATCGAGCTGGTGGCGCGTATTCGCTATCACTCGCGCTCGTACATGACCCTGCTGCAGCGCGACGAGGCCTATCGGGCTCTGCGCGTCAGCCAGCAGCAACTGCTCGATACCAATCTGGTGCTGCAGCGCCTGATGAATTCCGATGGCCTCACGGGCCTGTCTAATCGCCGTCATTTCGACGAGTACCTGGAACTGGAGTGGCGCCGGGCAATTCGCGAGCAGTCCCAGTTGTCGTTGCTGATGATCGATGTCGACTACTTCAAGCCCTACAACGACAACTTCGGGCATCTGGAGGGCGACGAGGCCCTGCGCCAGGTCGCCAAGGCCATCCGCAACAGTTGCAGTCGTCCGTCGGACTTGCCGGCTCGCTACGGGGGCGAGGAATTCGCCATGGTCCTGCCCAATACCTCACCGGGCGGGGCGCGTCTGCTCGCTGAAAAACTGCGCCAGAGCGTGTCAGGCATGAATATCCCGCACATTGCGCCAGCGCCAGGTTCCAGCCTGACGGTGAGTATCGGGGTGGCGACCATGACGCCACAGCTCGGAATGCACAGCCGTCAGCTGATTCTGGATGCCGACAAGGGGCTTTATCAGGCCAAGAACAACGGACGCAATCAGGTCGCGGCGGGCTGACGTCGGCTGCGATCGGTAAAATAGGCCGCACAACGCCTGCCCGACGGGCTGCTTTCGTGGTCCGCCCTGGGGTATACTCGTCGGCTTTGAAAATTTCGCCTGCGAGTGCTGCCTACCATGGAAATCAACCCGATCCTAAACAGCATCAAGGATTTGTCCGAGCGCTCCGAAACCATTCGGGGGTATCTTTGACTACGATCACAAACATGATCGTCTGACCGAAGTCAACCGCGAGCTCGAAGATCCAAACGTCTGGAACAACCCGGCCTACGCCCAGGAACTGGGGCGCGAGCGCTCCCTGCTGGCGCAGATCGTCGAAACCCTGGACGAAATGTCCTCGGGTCTGGCCGATGCCAAAGACCTGTTGCTGATGTCTGCCGAAGAAGAAGACCAGGCTGCCGTCGATGACGTCGCTGCCGAAGTCGAGCGCCTGCGCGAATCGCTGGAAAAGCTCGAATTCCGCCGCATGTTCAGTGGCGATATGGACCCCAACAACGCTTACCTGGACATCCAGGCCGGCTCCGGTGGTACTGAAGCGCAGGACTGGGCCAACATCCTGCTGCGCATGTACCTGCGCTGGGCCGACAAGCGCGGTTTCGACGCCACCATCATGGAACTGTCCGCTGGTGAAGTCGCCGGTATCAAGGGCGCTACCGTGCACATCAAGGGCGAATACGCCTTTGGCTGGCTGCGTACCGAGATCGGCGTTCACCGTCTGGTGCGCAAGAGCCCGTTCGACTCCGGCAACCGTCGCCACACCTCGTTCTCGGCCGTATTCGTTTCGCCGGAAATCGATGACAACATCGAAATCGACATCAACCCGGCGGACCTGCGCATCGACACCTACCGCTCCTCCGGGGCCGGTGGTCAGCACGTAAACACCACTGACTCGGCGGTGCGTATCACCCACGTTCCGACCAATACCGTGGTCAGCTGCCAGAACGAGCGTTCCCAGCATGCGAACAAGGACACCGCCATGAAAATGCTGCGGGCCCGTTTGTATGAGCAGGAAGTGCAGAAGCGTAACGCGGCGTCCCAGGCGCTTGAAGACACCAAGTCCGATATCGGCTGGGGTCATCAGATTCGCTCTTACGTACTGGACGCCTCGCGTATCAAGGACCTGCGGACCAACATCGAACGCAGCGACTGCGACAAGGTGCTTGATGGCGATATCGACGAATACCTGATCGCGAGCCTCAAGCAAGGGCTGTAAACCGTCAGCCGACACCTCAAGTCCCTCGTCGCAAGGCGAGGGCGAACCTGTGATGGAATATTTAAAGACATGAGCGACCAACAACTCGACCCGCAAGCCCTGCAACAGGAAGAAAACACCCTGATCGCCTTGCGCAAGGAAAAGCTTGCTGCAGGCCGTGCCAAGGGTCAGGCCTTCCCCAACGACTTCCGCCGCGACAGCTACTGCAATGACCTGCAGAAACAGTACGTCGACAAGACCAAGGAAGAACTGGCAGAGGCAGCGATCCCGGTCAAGGTTGCCGGTCGCATCATGCTCAACCGTGGCTCGTTCATGGTGATCCAGGACATGACCGGGCGCATCCAGGTCTACGTCAACCGCAAGACCCTGCCTGAAGAAACCCTGGCCGAGGTGAAAACTTGGGACCTGGGCGACATCATCGCTGCCGAAGGTACGCTGGCACGCTCCGGCAAGGGCGACCTGTACGTCGAGATGACCAGCGTTCGCCTGCTGACCAAGTCATTGCGTCCGCTGCCCGACAAGCACCACGGCCTGACCGACACCGAACAGCGCTACCGTCAGCGTTACGTCGACCTGATCGTCAACGAGGAAGTGCGCGAGACCTTCCGCGTGCGCTCGCAGGTCATCGCTCACATCCGCAGCTTCCTGATGAAGCGCGACTTTCTCGAAGTCGAAACGCCGATGCTGCAGACCATTCCCGGCGGCGCGGCGGCCAAGCCGTTCGAAACCCACCACAACGCGCTGGACATGGAAATGTTCCTGCGTATCGCCCCGGAGCTTTACCTCAAGCGTCTGGTGGTCGGTGGTTTCGAGAAGGTCTTCGAGATCAATCGCAACTTCCGTAACGAAGGTGTTTCGACCCGGCACAACCCCGAGTTCACCATGCTCGAGTTCTACCAGGCCTACGCCGATTACGAAGACAACATGGACCTCACCGAGGAACTGTTCCGCGAACTGGCGCAACTGGTGCTGGGCACCACCGACGTGCCTTATGGCGACAAGGTGTTCCACTTCGGCGAACCGTTCGTACGTCTCTCTGTGTTCGACTCGATCCTCAAGTACAACCCTGAGCTGACCGCTGCCGACCTGCAGGACATCGACAAGGCGCGCGCCATTGCGAAAAAGGCCGGTGCCAAGGTGCTGGGCTTCGAAGGCCTGGGCAAATTGCAGGTGATGATTTTCGAAGAGCTGGTCGAGCACAAGCTGGAACAGCCGCACTTCATTACCCAGTACCCGTTCGAAGTGTCGCCGCTGGCGCGTCGCAATGATGAAAACCCGAACGTTACCGACCGTTTCGAGTTGTTCATCGGCGGTCGCGAAATTGCCAACGCCTACTCCGAGCTCAACGACGCCGAAGACCAGGCCGAACGCTTCCAGGCGCAGGTGGCCGACAAGGATGCAGGTGACGACGAAGCCATGCACTACGACGCCGACTTCGTGCGTGCGCTGGAGTACGGCATGCCGCCGACGGCAGGCGAGGGGATCGGCATCGACCGGTTGGTGATGTTGCTCACCGACTCGCCGTCGATCCGCGACGTGATCCTCTTCCCGCATATGCGCCCGCAAGCGTAATCAGTGTTAAAACAGCCGCCTTCATTGGGCGGCTTTTTTTAAGTGTTTTTCAGATCGACTCATTTCAGAGCGACTTATAAGGAAGCTGTCGTGACGATTGCCAGAGAAGGGGCCGCCGGAGTAGCCAGCGCGGTGGCCAAAAGCGTCAAGTATCAGGGCCGCAAGGCTGCGCGCGAGGGCAGTGAGCAGCGCAGGCAGGTCATTCTCGATGCCGCCATGCGTATCGTGGTGCGTGATGGCGTACGCGCCGTGCGCCATCGCGCAGTGGCCGCTGAAGCCAGTGTGCCGCTGTCGGCAACCACCTATTACTTCAAGGATATCGATGATCTGCTGACTGATGCCTTCGCCCAGTATGTACAGCGCAGCGCTGACTATCTGGCGCGGCTGTGGCAGAACACCGAAGGCATTCTGCGCGAGATGATGAGCCGCAGTTCCGGGAGTCCGACCGACCGTTTTCGTCTGGCGGACGACATCGCGCGTATGGTGATGGAGCATATCCGCCATCAACTGCTGACCCGGCGTGACTATCTGATCGCCGAGCAGGCGTTCTACCACGAAGCACTGATCAATCCGCGCCTGACGCCATTGGTCATGGCCCACCAGGAAATTTTGCTTCAAGGCAGTTGTCAGTTCTTTCAGGTGATCGGTTCCCTGCAGCCCTATCAGGATGCTCAGGTGTTGACGGGGCTCATCCGTCGCATTGAGTATCAAGGTCTGCTGCATGGGCCGCCGCGTCAGGCGGACGAAGAAATGCTCTGTATCCTGACCCGGCAGATGCGTCTGGTTCTGGGGACGCCGCAGCCGCTTCGAGGGTGACTATACTGCTGCGCGAGTGCCCCGGATCGGCTGCTCAGACGGTTTGACGAGCCTGCCAGTTTCGATATTTTCCAGCGGTGGCGTGTTGTTCCGCGCCGCCAAGCAGTAGCGTGACAGCCAGCCAAGGAGTACCGGTGGACGAGTATCAACAGACTATTCGTGCTTTATCGGATCGGATCGTCGTTGCACAGACGCCGATTCGCATTCTGGATGCAGTTAAATGGGATGAGAACGTCCGAAAGGAGTTTCTGGCCGCCAAGGGCAAGGCGCTGCCTGCCGTGGACCGCGCTTATTACGAAAACCGTCCGCTGGGTTTCGACTCTTCCGCCTTGAAGCAAGAGTTCCAGAACATCGAGCGCGACGTTACGCGTCAACTGGGGCAGTTCAACCCGGTCGGGCAGATCATGCGCCGCATGTGCCGTGAGTACCGCATGGTGGTGCGTATGCTTGAAGCACGCGGCACGTCCGACTTCGGGCTGATTTCTCAGGAATTGTACGGCGCGGCATCCGACGCTTTCCATGCGGGTGATCCGACGCTGGCCGATCTCGGCTTGATGCTCTCGGATTACCTGAACAACATTGCCGGGCGCGGTGACCTGAAGGACGAGCCGAAAACGCTCACCGCCAAGGACGCTGTTTCGCTGCTGCAATCGCGTTTGAACCGCGTGTTCGGTGAGGCCGAGGAGACCATCCGGGTTTTCGAATCCGACGGGATCGTCGCCGATGCGGCTGCCGGTGCCGACTACATCAAGATCCGCACCGACGCGATGTTCAACGAACGCGATGTACGCGCGCTGGAAGTTCACGAAGGACTGGTGCACGTGGGCACCACGCTGAACGGGCAAAACCAGCCGATCTGTACGTTCCTGTCCAAAGGTCCGCCATCTTCGACGGTGACGCAGGAAGGCCTGGCGATTCTCATGGAAGTCATCGCCTTTGCATCCTATCCGAGCCGCCTGCGCAAGCTGACCAATCGCACGCGCGCCATTCACATGGCCGAGCAGGGGGCCGATTTTCTGCAGGTGTTCGAGTTTTACCAGGAGCAGGGCTTTGGCATGTCCGAGAGCTATGGCAATGCCAGTCGCGTCTTCCGCGGCTCGGTGCCCAACGGCCTGCCGTTCACCAAGGACCTGTCCTACCTGAAGGGCTTCATCATGGTCTACAACTACATTCAGCTTGCCGTGCGCAAGGGCAAGCTCGAACAGGTACCGCTGCTGTTCTGCGGCAAGACCACGCTGGAAGACATGCGTACCCTGCGCCAACTGGTGGACGAAGGGCTGGTGGTTGCACCCAAGTACCTGCCCGAGCAGTTCCGTGACATGAACGCCCTGTCAGCCTGGATGTGCTTCTCCAACTTCCTCAACCACCTGAGCCTGGACCGCATCGAAGCGGACTACTCGAATATTTTGTAGGCCGAACTGACTATCGTGCCAATGCTCCGCGTTGGCATGCAGTGGGTGACGCTCCGCGTCACAAATCTGCGCCGCGCTGCACAGTCAGGATAGGACGCAGAGCGTCCAGAACGGCATTCCCGCGCTGGAGCGTGAGGAACGATAATCTTGTAACTATCGTGCCATTGCTCCGCGCCAGCACAGCAGTGATGTGGCGATGAAAACAACAAGGAAAGCTCATTTGAAACTGCTCGGCATCTTCACCCTGGTCCTTGCGCTCACCGGCTGCAGTTCGATGTTGTTCTACCCCGAGCAGGGCGTTCCGTTCACCCCCGACAAGGCGCGCCTGCAGTATCAGGACGTGAACCTCACCGCTGCCGACGGGACGCGCCTGCATGGCTGGTGGCTGCCCGCCAAGGAAGGTGTGCCGGTGAAGGGTACAGTGCTGCATCTGCACGGCAACGGTGGCAACCTGTCCTGGCATCTGGGTGGCGTCTGGTGGTTGCCCGAGCAGGGTTATCAAGTGTTGATGCTGGATTACCGGGGCTATGGCGAGTCGCAGGGCGAGCCAAGCCTGCCGGCGGTCTACGAGGACGTTCAGGCCGCTTTCGACTGGTTGAACACTGCGCCGCAAGTGCAAGGCAAACCGCTTGTGGTGCTAGGGCAAAGCATTGGTGGGGCGCTGGCGGTGCATTACCTGTCCGAACACCCGCAAGAGCGCTCGCGGATCAAGGCATTGGTGCTGGACAGCGTGCCGGCCAGCTACCGCAGTGTCGCGCGAAACTCGCTGAGCAAATCGTGGCTGACCTGGCCATTGAAAACGCCCCTGTCCTGGTTTATCCCGGAGGCCGACAGCGCGGTCAACGGCCTGCCAAAACTGGCTGGCACACCGATGCTGATCTTTCACAGCATGGACGACACGCTGGTGCCGCTCGCCAACGGCATCGAGCTGTACAAGGCCGCGCCGCCTCCGCGTGTATTGCAATTGACCCGCGGCGAACACGTGCAGACGTTCGCAGACCCTCTCTGGCGTCAGGTCATGCTGCGTTATCTGGACGACCCGACGCATTTCAACGGCCTGCGCCGCCTTGCGGAAGTGCCCAACTACCCGACCCCTGCAACACCGCCAGCGCCATGAGCCGCGAGCGTAACCTCAACGGCATGATCCTCAGCGCCGTTGGTGCAGTCATCGGCACGGTGGGCTGTCTGTGGTTTTACGGCTACCTGCACTTCGCAAAGCCCGAGGATGCACTGCTGCTCGGTGAATTCAACCTGCTCAAAACCGTCCCCGGCGAGGATTACAAGGTCGCTGCCACGCCAGCCGCCGAGGTGGCGCAGTGCGTTGATGGCGTACTGGTGTTGTTCGATACGTCGCGAAAAGGTCTGTCGGGCGTATTGATCGATGATCGCAGGCAGGCAGTGCGTTGCCTCGGCCAGCAAACGCCCCGGCAATAAGACCGCCGCAAAAACCCTCGCTCATGAAAAAGCCCCGCCTGTATGCGCAGGCGGGGCTTCGGTGCAGCAGCTCAGTCGCTTATTTCATCGAAGAGCGTGGTGCAACAGGCTGGTTGTCGTTGGAGATGGTGACTTCCACACGACGGTTCATGGCGCGGCCCGAGTTGCTGGAGTTGTCAGCAACCGGGTATTCCTTGCCATAACCCATGGTCACAACGCGCGCTGGGTCTACACCCATGCGTACCAGAGCCATGCGCACCGAGTTGGCGCGACGCTCGGACAGCGACTGGTTGTAGGAAGCCGAACCGGTGCTGTCGGTGTAGCCTTCGACGATCACTTTACGGTCCGTGTTTTCCTGCAGGAAGCCAGCCAGCTTGCCAATGTCGCCCTGGGCGGTTGGCTTCAGTTCGGCCTTGTTGTAGTCGAACAGCACGTCACCGAAAGTCACCAGCGTACCACGTTCGGTCTGCTTGGCGTTCAGGCTGTTTTTCAGTGCGGCGATCTGCGCGTCGCGCGCTTCCAGACGGGCCTTGGCGCGGTCGGCAGAAGCGTTTTGCAGCGCTGCTTCAGAGGTGCGCAGGGCGATGGTCTGCTTGGCCAGCTCGATACGCTGGTTGGTCAGGTACGACAGTTGGTCGACTTTCTGTACGTCGTCATCGTTACGGAAGGCCTGTTCTGCCTTGGTCAGCCATTCGCTGGCGTCCTTGGTTTCAAGGGCTGCGACCTGAGTGGCCTGAGGGTTGGTCTGCAGCGCGGTGAAGTTGCTGCGAGCCTGTTCCAGGTTAGGGTTCGGCTTGGTTGCACAGGCTGCCAGAGCAACGCTCATGGCCAGCAGAGCAGGGATCATCAATTGTTTGCGCATAATAGGGTCGTCCTTTAATCAGTTACGAATTCATGAAAACAGAAGGGTGTGCAGGGCAATCACTGCACCTGGCGCAGGCCTTCTTCACGGAGTTCGTTGACGCCTTGACGAGCGTCCTGCACGGCCTTGGCAGCTTTGGCGGCCTGGGATTTACGTTCTGCTACGCGAGCGTCCCACTCGGCTTGTTCAGCCAGACGGCGTGCTTCATCGTATTTGTGATCCTGCATGGCCAGATCAGCAGCTTTGAGCTTGTCCTGAGCCGACTTCATTTCTACCGCCGCGAACTCGGTACCACCAGCGCTGACAGCGCTGTTGACGGCCGATTGCGAAACCGCGTACTGCTCGGAGGGCGGGTTACCGGCACAACCGGCCAGGATAAAGGTGCTACCGAGTGCCAGCGCAGCCAGCTTGAGACCGCGCAGGCCTTTGAACTTGGTTTTGGCAGTTAGGGTGTTCATGTTGATCAACTCCAATGTCTGACTCCAACGTGGTTATCCATGACAGTCGTTGCATCAAGTCCGGGCATCAGGTTGTACAACCGCCTACTGCCTTTCGGGCTTTCCTGTAATGGTTAATCGTTCCGACCTTCGCGGTTTTTGAATAGTTCAGATAAATATCTACTGAGCGGTCAGGATTTTTCAGAAGCATTCAGATGAGTGCCAATATGTTGGTCATCATATGAAGGCGCGTCGAACGACGTTCAATAACCCTGATGGCGTTCAGGTTTTTGCTGAAGCATTTGTCCAATTGCAGGCTTTTGGTGCACTGTTGGCACAGCGGATTTGAATTCACGTACGCCCGTGCTGCCGAGCGGGTACGCAACTGAGCCCAGATAAAAAACGGGAGAGGAACGATGGCCGATATCGATGCGCGTCTGCGCGAAGACGTTCACCTGTTGGGTGAGCTGTTGGGGAATACCATTCGTGAACAGCGAGGCGCTGAATTTCTCGACAAGATCGAGCGTATTCGCAAAGGCGCCAAAGCGGGCAGACGCGGTTCCGCGGCAGGGGCCGAGCAGCTCAGTTCCAGCGTCGACGGGCTGGGTGATGACGAGCTGCTGCCGGTTGCGCGTGCCTTCAACCAGTTTCTCAACCTGGCCAATATTGCCGAGCAGTATCAGCTCATGCACCGCCGCGACGATAAACAGCCGCTGCCGTTCGAGTCGCGAGTACTGCCCGAGCTGCTTGATCGCCTCAAGGCCGAAGGCCACTCACCCGACGCCTTGGCACGCCAGCTGAGCAAGCTGGAAATCGAACTGGTGCTGACTGCGCACCCGACCGAGGTTGCACGCCGTACGCTGATTCAGAAATACGACGCCATCGCTGCGCAGCTGGCCGCACTTGATCATCGCGATCTCAACAGCAGCGAGCGCACACAGATTACTTCGCGCCTGCAGCGGCTGATTGCCGAGGCCTGGCACACCGAAGAGATCCGGCGCATCCGACCCACGCCGGTCGATGAAGCCAAATGGGGTTTCGCGGTCATTGAACACTCGCTCTGGCACGCCATTCCAAACTACCTGCGCAAGGCTGACCATGCGCTGCATGCGGCCACCGGCCTGCATCTGCCCCTGGAAGCCGCGCCGATCCGTTTTGCCTCCTGGATGGGCGGCGACCGTGACGGCAACCCGAATGTCACGGCTGCGGTCACCCGCGAAGTGCTGTTGCTGGCGCGCTGGATGGCGGCTGACCTGTATTTGCGTGACGTGGACAATCTCGCCGCAGAACTGTCGATGCAGCAGGCCAGCGATGCTCTGCGTGCCAGCGTGGGTGACAGCGCCGAACCTTATCGGGCGGAACTCAAACGCCTGCGCGAGCGCCTGCGTGCGACGCGCAACTGGGCCAATGCCTCGTTGAGCGAAACCCTGCCTGCGCCGGAAGCGGTGCTGCAAGACAGCCGTGAACTGCTTGACCCATTGATGCTGTGCTTCCAGTCGCTGCACGAATGCGGCATGGGTGTGATCGCCGACGGGCCGCTTCTGGATTGCCTGCGTCGGGCCGTCACATTCGGCCTGTTCCTGGTGCGTCTGGATGTTCGCCAGGATTCCAGCCGTCACTGCGCAGCGATGACCGAAATCACTGATTATCTGGGGCTGGGTCGCTACGAAGAGTGGGATGAGCAGACCCGCATCGACTTTCTGTTGCGTGAATTGAATAACCGCAGGCCGCTGCTGCCGAGCTATTTCAAACCGGCCGCCGACACCGCAGAGGTGCTGGCAACCTGCCGGGAGGTGGCGGCCGCTCCGGCGGCGTCGCTGGGGTCTTATGTGATCTCGATGGCCGGCTCGGCCTCGGATGTACTGGCCGTGCAATTGCTGCTCAAGGAATCCGGGCTGCAGCGGCCCATGCGTGTGGTGCCGCTGTTCGAGACCCTAGCCGACCTGGACAACGCCGGACCGGTGATCGAGACGCTGCTCGGGCTGCCGGGCTATCGCTCGCGTCTGCACGGCCCGCAAGAGGTGATGATCGGCTATTCCGACTCGGCCAAGGATGCCGGCACGACGGCGGCGGCCTGGGCGCAGTATCGTGCCCAGGAAAGACTGGTGGAGATCTGCCGCGAGCAGCAGGTTGAATTGCTGCTGTTCCACGGCCGCGGCGGTACAGTCGGTCGTGGCGGCGGCCCGGCGCACGCGGCGATCCTGTCGCAGCCACCGGGTTCTGTGGCCGGACGCTTCCGGACCACCGAGCAAGGTGAAATGATTCGTTTCAAATTCGGTCTGCCGGACATCGCCGAACAGAACCTCAATCTTTATCTGGCCGCCGTGCTGGAAGCGACCCTGTTGCCGCCGCCACCTCCACAACCGGCGTGGCGGACGATGATGGACCAGATGGCCGACGACGGGGTCAGCGCCTACCGCGCGGTGGTGCGTGAGAACCCGGAATTCGTCGAGTATTTCCGCCAGGCGACACCCGAGCAGGAGCTGGGGCGTTTGCCACTCGGCAGCCGTCCGGCCAAGCGCCGCGAGGGCGGTGTAGAGAGTCTCCGTGCCATTCCGTGGATCTTCGCCTGGACGCAGACGCGTCTGATGCTGCCCGCCTGGCTGGGCTGGGAAGCTGCACTGAGCAAGGCGCTGGAGCGCGGCGAAGGCGAGGTGCTGGCACAGATGCGTGAACAGTGGCCGTTCTTCAGAACGCGCATCGACATGCTGGAAATGGTCCTCGCCAAAGCCGATGCGGACATCGCCCGGCTTTACGACGAACGTCTGGTCAGCGCCGAGCTGCAACATTTGGGCGCACATTTACGCGACCTATTGTCGCAGGCGTGCAATGTGGTGCTGGGGTTGACCGGGCAGACGCAACTGCTGGCCCATAGCCCTGAAACGCTGGAATTCATCAGCCTGCGCAACACCTACCTTGACCCGTTGCATTTGCTCCAGGCAGAGCTGCTGTCGCGCTCGCGTAATCGTGAAGCCAGTCTGGACAGTCCTCTGGAACTGGCGCTGCTGGTGTCTGTAGCGGGGATTGCTGCCGGTCTGCGCAACACGGGCTGATGGATCAGGCCGTTGTCATCGTCGGGCCTTTTCGGTCCGGCGATGGCCAGCGCCGGATTTGCAGGCTGGCCTGCCGTAAACCTTGATACAGGTCATATCACTGTGAAATCAAGGCTGACAAGGCGGTATGCCTGCGCTTACTGCGACTTTCGGCGGCTTGTGCGGCCTCGGTCTGCTGTGTATCTTGATCAGCCTTTCGGCCTATTGGCCTGATTCATTTTTTAGATTGGCCCCCGAGGCGAATCCGATGATTTCACTATAAAAAATTTGAGGAGCATGACGATGCGCGTGATTCTGCTGGGAGCTCCCGGGGCCGGTAAAGGTACTCAGGCAAAATTCATCACTGAAAAGTTCGGCATCCCGCAGGTTTCGACAGGCGACATGCTGCGCGCTGCAGTCAAGGCTGAAACCGAGCTGGGCCTGAAGGCGAAGAGCGTCATGGACTCGGGCGGTCTGGTTTCCGATGACCTGATCATCGGTCTGATCAAGGACCGTCTGGCCGAGCCCGACTGCGCGAACGGCGTGCTGTTCGATGGCTTCCCGCGCACCATTCCACAGGCCGAAGCCCTGTTGAAAGCCGGTCTGGAAATCGATCATGTGCTGGAAATCGCCGTCGATGACGAAGAAATCGTCAAGCGCATGTCCGGCCGCCGGGTTCACGAAGGTTCCGGGCGCATCTACCACACCATCTTCAATCCGCCGAAGGTTGAAGGCATTGATGATGTGACCGGCGAACCGCTGCTGCAGCGCAAGGATGACGTCGAAGAGACCGTGCGTCATCGCCTGTCGGTGTATCACGCCCAGACCAAGCCGCTGGTCGAGTTCTACAGCAATCTGGAAGCGAAGAACGGCAAGCCCAAGTGCAGCCATATTCCGGGCGTCGGCTCGGTTGGGGACATCACTGCAAAAGTACTGGAAGCCCTGAGCTGAGGCTTGCAGGCTGAACAATAAATGGCCCGCTTGCGGGCCATTTGTCATTTATACTGCTGCACTTTTTCACATTGACCACAACGGAAACACCGATGACCACCTTGCTGGCCCTGGACACCGCCACTGAAGCCTGCTCGGTCGCTTTGCTGCATGACGGCAAGGTGCTGAGCCACTACGAGGTGATCCCGCGCCTGCACGCCCAGCGGCTGCTGCCGATGATCAAAAGCCTGATGGCCGAGGCGGGCATTGCCATGTCGGCGCTGGACGCCATTGCTTTCGGGCGCGGTCCCGGTGCGTTCACCGGCGTGCGCATTGCCATCGGCGTCGTGCAAGGCCTGGCATTCGCCCTGGAACGTCCGGTGCTGCCGGTGTCGAACCTCGCCGTACTGGCGCAGCGCGCGCATCGCGAGCACGGCGTGTCGCAAGTGGCATCGGCCATCGATGCACGCATGGACGAGGTGTACTGGGGCTGCTATCACGAGACCGCTGGCGAGATGCGTCTGTTGGGCGACGAAGCTGTAATGGCGCCCGAATTGGCCGCGCTGCCTGCGCATGCCGGCGGGCAATGGTTTGGTGCCGGTACGGGCTGGGGCTACGCAGAGCGTATGCCGGTCAGCCTGGTGGGCCAGGATGCAGCCATGCTGCCCCACGCGCAGGATCTGTTAACGCTGGCGACCTTCGCCTGGCACCGCGGCGAAGCCCTGCCTGCAGATGACGCTCAGCCGGTTTACCTGCGTGACAAGGTGGCTACGCCGAAGGCACGTTGACTGAATGGGGCAGAGCTTGCACAAAAGGCTGCCGCGTTTCGGGAAAATGTCTTTCAGTCATCGCCAACCGGTCAGCCAGTGCTGGAAAATGTCAGTTTGCCATCTACCGTTTATCGTCTGAATGGTCTTTAATCTCATTTGGCGATAACAAGTTGCAAGATATGTGGTCTAGTTATCGTTACGCAATTTGCGAACTACAAGGCAGCAACGCTAAATTGCCACTATCGACGCCGAGTACATAATCGATGCGCATAGACGGAACCTCATCACGCTCGTATCCCATCAAGCGAAAGCCGCAGAAAACGCCTTCGACTGTCGAAGGTTCTTTTGAGGAAGTCGTAGTTGATGCCGAGCTGCCGCCGCCTCCAGCGCGCGCTCGCCGTGAAACGGGTGATTCAACGATTGGCAGCACTGCCAACGTCCCTGCGCGTCCGCAAGACATCATTTTCCCGCGCTCCATGAGCTCTCGTGTCGCCCACGCACTGGCTAGCTATATGGCCACTGCCAGTTTTGTCGATTGGGACCTTGAAGTATCGGGGCTCGATCTGCACGTTTGATTGTGTCTCGCCTGCCTTACTACGTCGGTTGTCCGTCATGGAGTGAAAACGCCTGGCGCGATTCGCTGTACCCCGAAGATGCCCGCCCCAATGATTTCCTGAATCTCTACACTCAGGTATTCAACGCTGTCGAAGGCAACACTACGTTCTATGCCCGTCCCGCCGCCACCACGGTGCAGCGCTGGGCAGAAACAATGCCCGTCGATTTTCGCTTCACCGCCAAATTCCATAAAGACATCAGCCACAACGGTGATCTTCGTGAGCAGGTGGGCGCTGCTGAGGAATTCATTCGGCTGCTTGCGCCTCTGGGCGGTCGCATCGCGCCGTTCTGGCTGCAGTTGCCCGCCAGCTTCACACCGCAGCGTCTGGCCGAACTGGCCGGTTTTCTCGACGAGCTCAACGTGCCGCTGGCCGTGGAAGTGCGCAATATGGCGTTTTTCATGAAGGGTGACGAAGAGCGCATACTCAATCGCCTGTTGCTGGACCGAGGCGTCGAGCGCATCTGCCTCGATTCCCGGGCATTGTTCAGCTGTGTATCGACTGATCCTGCAGTCCTGCACGCTCAATCGAAAAAGCCCAAGGTGCCGCCTCGTCCGGCTGCGCTGACCCTGTTTCCCCAAGTGCGCTTCATCGGCGGTCCGGACCTGGAGGCCAACGATCAGTTTCTGCTGCAGTGGGTTGAGAAGGTCGCCGTGTGGATCGAAGAGGGGCGCACGCCGTATGTGTTCCTGCACACCCCGGACAACATCAGGGCTGCCGAGCAGGCCTTGCGTTTTCATCAGCAACTGATGGCGCGATTGCCTGGCTTGCCGGCATTGTTCGAGCTGGATCGCGGGCCTCAGGTGGAACAGTTGGGCTTGCTCTGAGGTCTTCCAGGTGTGGGCTGATGAAGTCCGACCTTGTGGAGAGCCCGCTTATGGATTCGCAACTGCGCTGTTTTGCCCCTGTTTGTAAACGCGTCATCCGATTCGCACCTGTTGCCCGGTCCAAGGGTTGAGCATGCGCGTGCTGCTGGTATTCCTGCTGCTCTGTGCAATGGCTGCGTTCGCGGTCTGGCGTGGCTGGGTCGATGTACCCGAGCGCTGGAACCCATGGGCGCCACTGGATGTGCGGGCCGAGCCCAACTTTCTGACGGCTTACAAGCTGTCGCGATTGCAGAATGATCCCGCACTGTGCGATCAGGTGCTGGGTTCGTCTGGGTTGCGTTTCAGTCGCCAGGCCGACAGTGATCCTTCTGCTCGTTGTCCTCTGGAAAATACCCTGCGTATTCAGGGGGGAGACGTGGCGCTGAGCAGCAGCTTTCTGGCCAGTTGCCCGTTGGCGGTCGCCTATGCGCTGTTTGATATCCATACATTGCAACCTGCCGCTCAGGCCGTTTTCGGCCAGCGCGTAGCGCGGATCGATCACTTGGGCAGCTTTGCCTGCCGCAACATCTACAACCGCGCCAACGCTCGGCTCAGCCAGCACGCCACAGCCAATGCGCTGGACATGGCAGGTTTTCGCCTGGCAGACGGTCAGCGCATCGGTGTGCTCAAGGATTGGGGCGACGAAGGGGACAAGGGGCGTTTTCTGAGGCTGTTACGTGACGGTGCCTGCAAAAACTTCAGCACGGTGCTCGGGCCGGAGTACAACGCGGCACATCGCGATCATTTTCACGTCGACATGGGGCGCTGGTCGGTGTGCAGGTAAGCGTTCGGGGCTTATGCCGCCATCCGCAGGTTTTGCAGGATCAGTGGGCGTGCCCAGCCGTTCTCATAGTCGAACTGGCGCTGTTGGGCGGCAATGGTCTGCTCATCCAGCGGCTGGGCAGGCTTGTCGGCCAGTTCCCATTCGAATTCGGCAATCGGCAGATGCAGCGGGCGTGGCTGCGGGCCAGGGCCTGGGTTGACGCTATCGTCATAAGGGTTCAGAACGGTAGGGCGTACCCAGTGACTCTCGAATTCCAGATGGCGTTGCTGTTCGATCATTTCAGCCATGCTGAACGGCTCGGCAGGCGGAGGCAGCAGATCAAGGTCGAACTCGGCAATCGGAAGGAACAGCGGCTCTGGAGGCTTGACCTCGGTGTCGGTGACCGGGCAGGTACGTTGTTCGACGATCTTGCTCAGGGTTTTTGCGCCAGCGACCGGTTCGCCTGTTTCTACATCCACCTCGACAGCCGTCGGGTGCACGGGTACTGAAGCGCTTTCACTGACCTGATCCGCCATCGCCCGGGCAAATGCATCCGACCACAGCTGCGTCACACCACCCAGTGTGCGGCTGTTGCGTACGCTAAAGTCGCCTGAGTGCGACAAATAGCCGATGGATGATTGAACAATCTCTGACATAGCGATCAGTACTGGCCTTGGGTCTGGCAAAATGCCGGATACTTGGTTATCGGCAGAGTTTGCCGATCATTAACAATTTTTGAGTGTGTAAGCGCAATGATTGAGCAGCAAGCAGGCAGTCGTATCCGGGTCGAAGCCCTGGCCGTTGGCGAACAGGAGCAGGCGGCGCAGTGGGCGCAGCGCCTGGGCCTGCCGTTGAGCGATGCGCACGCTGATTTTGCACTGCAACTGACCGACGGCGGGCTGCAATTGCAGCAGTTGGGCGATGATGCTCCGGGCGCCGTACGGGTCGATTTTGTCGAGGGCGCGGTGGCTCATCGGCGGTTGTTCGGCGGCGGGACCGGGCAGATGATTGCCAAGGCGGTCGGTATTCAGCCGGGCATTCGCCCCAGCGTGCTGGACGCAACGGCAGGTCTTGGCAAGGATGCATTCGTGCTGGCAAGTTTGGGCTGCGACATGAGCCTGATCGAGCGTCAGCCGATTATCGCTGCATTGCTGGAGGACGGTCTGGCCCGCGGGCGCGGTGATCGTGACGTCGGCTCCATCATTGCCAGGATGCGCCTGTTGACCGGCAACTCGATCGACATCATCCGCGCCTGGACAGGGGAGCCGCCCCAGGTGATTTACCTGGACCCGATGTTCCCGCACCGGGAAAAGACCGCCCTGGTGAAAAAGGAAATGCGTCTGTTCCGGCCGCTGGTCGGTGATGACATGGACGCGCCAGCGTTGCTGGAAGCCGCACTGGCGCTTGCCACCCACCGCGTGGTGGTCAAACGCCCGCGCAAGGCCCCCTGTATCGACGGCCTCAAGCCGGGCTATGCACTGGACGGCAAATCCAGCCGCTACGACATCTACCCGAAGAAGGCCTTGAAGCCCAAGGCAGCCGCAGACGAGAGCGGTGCATAGCGCCTATCGTCGATGGCCCGAGCCCGAATCAAACGCGGATGCGCTTGTGAATACAGGCGCAAACCCCTCACTCAAAGCGCGCCAAAGACCTTCTTCGCCAGGCCTGTAGCGGCAGCAGCAGGGTTGGCGCGAATGCTTTCTTCCTGTTTGGCGATCATTTCGAACAGCCCGTTCAGCGCTTGTTCGGTCACGTAGCCTTCAAGGTTGGCACTTTTGCTGTCAAGCGCGCCAAGCGCCGCCGCCTTGCCGGCAAAGGCGTTGTACTTCTGCGCCAGACCGACCTGATCGGTGGACTTCTTGACGATAGGCAGGAACTTGGCGCGGATCTGCTCGCGGCTGGTGCTGCTCAGGTACTGGGTGGCCGAGTCCTTGCCGCCGCTGAGAATGGCCTTGGCGTCGGTAACGCTCATCTTTTTCACGGCATCTACAAGCAGCGCCTGAGCTTGAGGCACGGCGGCTTCGGCGGCCTGGTTCATGCTGGTTTCCAGCTGATCGACCTGAGTGCCCATGCCGAGCATTTTCATCTTTTTCGCGATCTGGCCGAGTTTGCCCGGCAGCTCGATGCGCACCTCTTCATTTTTGCTGAAGCCGCCGGGAACGCCGAGCTGTTTGACAGCAACTTGTGCGCCCTGAGTCAGGGCATCCTTGAGCCCACCGGTTGCGTCCGATTGCGAGAGATCGCTCAGCGACAGGGCGAAGACGTTGGCCGACAGCAGAAGGCCAGCGCACAGGCCGGCCAGGGAGAACGAAAAACGAGGCATGAGAGCGTCCTTGTTGAAGTGGGTTCTGACCTGAACCCGGATCGATAGTGGTGCGGTGCGTGATCAAGCGTATCAGGAAGTCGCGACAGGCACTCGCACCCGTGAGCGATGGACGTCAACTGATGTCGAGGAGGATGAAGCCTTGTGACACGACAACGGCGCGTTGAGGCGCGCCGTTGAAGGGAGCAATCAGTGTTGAACGGATTAGCCGGCTGCCTGAATGACCTTGATCAGCAGGCCTTTCTGGTCTTCTTTGGTCAGCTCGACCGAATGAACGGTATCGTTGATCCATATCAGCGTGCCGTTGTGTTCGATTCGTGCCGACAGGGCATAGCTGTGGCCCTGCACGGGATAGCGGTCGGCGGCGTAGTTCAGTTCAAACGGCAGCGGCACCTGGTGAGTAATCTCTGTTTCGCTGACATCGATGACATGGGCCGGTGCGTCAGCAAGGCTGATGTCACTCAGGGCGACAATCAGCTTGCAGCCCGTTGGCAACGCAATACGTGGCAGGTAATAAACTTCACCCTGAAGGCTTACTAGGGGTTCGCTGGACATTTCAATTTCCTTATTTGATTAAGTACCAGTCATTGGTACAGACCAAACCCTAGCAGGGGCCAGAGAGCAGAAAACAGCTGTCTGAATGTCCCTGCCAGGTTACGGAAAAGCCCTACGTTTTCTCTTGATCGCTTCCCACGTCCTGCTCCTCTTCATTGCTGTGCAAGGCCACTTGCCGTATCGAAAGACGGATTTCGGCAGGCAATACCCGCTTGGCCGCCCCTTCCGCCAGTTCGCCCAGCATCGGGTGATAGCTCAGCTTGCCGGCACTGTCCTTGCGCAGTACGCCCAGGTCCAGCAGGGTCTGGATGAAGTGCCGGAACAGGCTCTTGTCGAAGAACTCCGGCGCATTGAGGCCGTGCAGAATCGACAGGCGCTGGGCCATGACCGTGCACAGGTCTTCGAGCTGCTCGGGGCTCAGCGTGTTCTGCCCGCTGTTGAGCAACAAGGCAATCGCCATGTAGAAGCGCTGCAGGGTCTGGGCGATGGCCCGCGACAACAGCGTCAGCAAGACGAACTCGCGCGAGCTGGGCTCCGGGCGCACGTAGGCGTCCTTTTTGAAGCGCAACAGACCTTGCTCCACGAACGCAGCCAGCCATTGATCGACCACCTCATCCAGCTCGTTCAGCGGCCAGCGAATGAACAGTTCCGATTGCAGGAACGGGTACAGTGCACGTGTGTAGCGCAGAATCTGTTCGCGGGTCATGCGCGACGAGCTCTGGAAAAAGCTCGCCAGCAGCGAGGGCAGGGCGAAGATGTGCAGGACGTTGTTGCGGTAGTAGGTCATCAACACCGCATTCTGTTCGTTCAGGTACAGAATTTTGCCCAGCGCGTCTTTTTGCTCGGCGAGCAGGTCCATGCCTTTGACATGCTCGATCAGCGAGCGGCCATCACCTTCCGGCAGTGTCGTGTGCGGGGAGTACGGAACGGCGCGCAGCAGGGTCAGGTACAGGTCAAGAACCCGCTCCATGGCCTGATCGTCCAGCGCCAGTCTTTGCGTCGACAATAACGCCACGGCAACCAGGTTCATCGGGTTGACGGCTGCGGCTTCGTTCAGGTGCTGGGCCACACGCTCGCCCAGACGGTGCGTGGTCTCGCTCAGCCATTCGGGGCGAAATTGCGGGTCCAGCTGCTGTTCGCGCCAGTCCGGTTGTTCGCCATCGAGGAACTCGGCCAGTTTGATCGGCGCACCGAAGTTCACCGAGACCTGGCCGAAGCGCTGCTTCAGCGCGCCAATGACTTTGAAGATATCGAAGATCGACTCTTTCTTCTTGGTTGCCCCGCGCAGTTCGCCCAGGTAAGTACGGCCTTCCAGCACACGCTCGTAGCCGATGTACACCGGGATGAAGACGATGGGCATCCGCGAGTTGCGCAGGAAGCTGCGCAGGGTGATGGCGAGCATGCCGGTTTTCGGTTGCAGCATGCGCCCGGTGCGTGAACGGCCGCCTTCGACAAAGTATTCGACCGGAAAGCCCTTGATGAACAGCGTGTGCAGGTACTCGGTGAACACCGCCGTGTACAGCGGGTTGCCCTTGAACGTGCGGCGCATGAAAAATGCCCCGCCACGTCGCAGCAGGCCGCCGACCACAGGCATATTCAGGTTGATGCCGGCGGCGATGTGCGGCGGCGTGAGGCCGTTGCGAAACAGCAGGTAGGAAAGCAGCAGGTAATCGATATGGCTGCGGTGGCAAGGCACATAAATGACTTCATG
Organism: Pseudomonas syringae pv. coryli str. NCPPB 4273; assembly: GCF_000972175.1. Taxonomy (NCBI): domain Bacteria; kingdom Pseudomonadati; phylum Pseudomonadota; class Gammaproteobacteria; order Pseudomonadales; family Pseudomonadaceae; genus Pseudomonas; species Pseudomonas syringae pv. coryli. The sequence goes on from NZ_AWQP01000037.1 coordinate 115,684, forward strand.
TCCCGGCGCAACTTCCTGAACGCCTTCGATGTGACTGACCTTGATGCCGTCGTAGATCTTGTTCCAGAACCAGCTGAGCACCACCTCCATGAAACGGATCACCGAATAGGTGTAGTCCGAGGCGATCTCGTTGCCGTAGCTCAGCGCCCGTTCCCGGGCCTTTTCCTGGGTGATATGTTCACGCTCGGCTTCTTCGATAATCGCCTGCTTGACCAGCGGCTCGTCCAGCAGACCTTTGACCACCGTGCGCCGGTGCGAAACGTCCGGGCCGATCACGGCGCTTTTCAGGTTGCGAAAGTGCACGCGCAGCAGACGTTGGGTCATGCGCAGCGTCAGCTCGTAACCTTTGTTTTCACCCACCAGTTCGCGCATGTGAATTGGCGCGGAAAACTGCACGCGGGTCTTGCGGCCCAGAATCAGAATGCTCACCAGACGGCGTAACCGACCGGTCACCGCCCAGCTGTCGGCAAACAGCAGCTTCCAGGCACTGGATTCGCGGTCAGGTGACTGGCCCCAGAACACGCTGACCGGAATGATCTGCGCGTCTTCACCGGGGTTCTGGCTGACGGCTGCGACCACACGCTCCAGCGTCGGGGGCGCACCACGCTTGTCCTGGCGACCGAGCCAGTCGGGGGAGGGTGTCAGGTAAAAGAATGCGGCGGGCTCGATCAGGTTACCGACCGCCACCGACAGCACCGGACGAGGCAGACCGGCTTTGCGGCATTCTGTATCGATCACTGCCAGATCGCTGATCGACGGCGATTGCAGTGCATAGAACACCGGGCGACTGCGGTCCAGATTCAGCGTGAAAGACGATTGATTGATGGTTTCCGAGCGAACCCAGAGATACAACAACCGGCGCAGGGTGCCGAACACAAGACGACGGAATGGGGAGCGGGTCATACGGCTTCTGCTGAGTGAGGGGCGGGCGGCTGCCCTGGATGGGCGCCAGTGTGACGTATCCCGAAGCGATCGGCAAAAGCGCCGGTGCGCCCGCTGAAAGGGTCACGTCTGAATGACCGTTTGCCGAGCCGGGTTTACCTCGCGACGTCACGCATCCGGAACGTCGCGGCGAATAGTCCTACGAGGTTCGCCAGGTAATCTCTTCCTCGCCGTCGGCACTGACGCGTATCCAGCGGTCGGCCGTCTCGTCGCTTTCTTCTTCAACCCAGGTGCCCGGGGCGCAACGTACTTCGACGTTCAAGGCCTTGAATGCGGCGCGGGCGCAGGCGATGTCGTCTTCCCACGGGGTCTGATCGCTGTCCAGATGCAGGCTGTTCCATTTGCCGACCGCTCTGGGCAACCAGGTCACGGCGACAGTGCCCGCTGTGCATTTCCAGGTCTGGCCTTTCTGCTTCCAATCGCTGCAGGAGCCCAGCGCGTCGCCGAGCCACTGGGCGATTGCCTTGTGATCGACGTCTTCGTCTTTCAGGTAAATCTCGATATCGGGTTGGCGCATGGGGGCCTCTGTTGAATGCTTATTGCAGCACGAAATAATCGTAGCGCATGGAAACGGTGACCTTGAAAGGTCCTGGTTGCTCAATGACCGCTGCGCGACGTTCAGCGCTGGCGCGCCAGCCGTGCGGTGTCATGGCCAGCAGATCGGCGCGGGACTGGCCGTCGATCAGCTTCAGCGTGTAGCGCAGGGTTTCGCTGTGTTGCAACTGCATACCTTGCGGCACCAGCGACAGGTGCTTGTCGTCGGCGTAATCGCGCACTTCATCATAGAGCCGCTGACGCAGCTCCATCAGATGCTCATTGGTCGGGCCGACCCGCATCAGTCCGCCGCCTGGGGTCAGCAGGCGCTTGGCTTCCTGCCAGTCCAGCGGGCTGAACACGCTGGCCAGAAACTGGCAACTGGCATCCGGAAGTGGCACACGGGCCATGCTGGCGACCATCCAGGTCAGCGTCGGGTCACGACGGCAGGCACGCTTGACCGCTTCGCGGGAGATGTCCAGCGCATAGCCATCGGCATGGGGCAAGGCTTCGGCAATCTGCGCGGTGTAATAGCCTTCGCCACAGCCGATGTCCAGCCAGTGCGCGGGGGATCGCTCGGCGGCCAGTTCAGCCAGACGCCGGGCTACCGGAGCGTAGTGCCCGGCATTGAGAAAGTCGCGTCGCGCCTCGACCATGGCCTGATTGTCGCCAGGGTCGCGGCTGTTCTTGTGCTGCACCGGCAACAGGTTCAGATAGCCCTGACGGGCTCGGTCGAAGCGATGATTGGCCGGGCACACCACGCCGTTGTCGGCAGTGCTGAGCGGCGCTGAGCAGATCGGGCAGGTCAGCATCAGGCGAGCAACTTGACCAGAGTCTGGTAGTAGATCTCGGTCAGCACATCGAGGTCGCTGGCCAGAATACGTTCGTTGACCTGATGGATCGTTGCGTTGACCGGCCCCAGCTCGACCACTTGCGTGCCGAGGGTGGCGATGAAGCGACCATCGGAGGTTCCGCCGCTGGTTGAGGCTTTAGTCTCACGACCGGTGACGCTTTTGATGCTGGAAGACACGGCGTCCAGCAACGCGCCCGGCTCGGTGAGGAACGGCAGGCCGGACAACGCCCAGTCCACGTGCCAGTCCAGTTCATGCCTGTCGAGGATATCGGCAACGCGCTGCTGCAGGCCTTCGACGGTCGACTCGGTGGAAAAACGGAAGTTGAAGACCGCCACCAGATCGCCGGGGATGACGTTGGTGGCGCCGGTTCCGGCGTTCAGGTTGGAGATCTGGAAGCTGGTCGGCGGGAAGAAGTCGTTGCCGTGGTCCCAATGCTCGGCGGCCAGTTCGGCCAGGGCCGGCGCGGCCAGGTGAATCGGGTTCTTGGCCAGATGCGGGTAAGCCACATGGCCCTGCTTGCCGCGCACCGTCAGCGTAGCCCCCAGCGAACCGCGTCGACCGTTCTTGACCACATCGCCGACCAGCGTGGTGCTCGACGGCTCGCCGACGATGCACCAGTCCAGACGCTCATTACGCGCTGCGAGGCGTTCGACCACGGCTTTGGTGCCGTGATGCGCCGGGCCTTCTTCGTCGCTGGTGATCAGAAATGCCACCGAGCCCTTGTGATCAGGGTGATCGGCGACAAAGCGTTCGGCTGCCACCAGCATGGCAGCCAGGCTGCCTTTCATGTCTGCCGCGCCACGTCCGCAAAGCATGCCGTGCTCGTCGATCAACGCATCGAACGGATCGTTCTGCCAGTTCTGCAGCGGACCGGTCGGAACCACGTCGGTATGACCGGCGAAACACAGTACCGGGCCGTCGGTGGTGCCGTGGGTGGCCCAGAAGTTGTCGACGTCTTCGATACGCATCGGCTCCAGCTTGAAGCCGGCATCGCCCAGGCGCTGCATCATCACGGTCTGGCAATCGGCATCGACCGGCGTCACTGACGGACGGCGGATCAGATCGCAGGCGAGTTGGAGGGTGGGCGAGAGGTCGGCTGGGGCCGTCATGTACAGAACTCCGGTAGCAAGACTTTGGGCGCGAAAAGGCGGACATCTTAAAGCAAAACGACGACCTGAGGCCGTCGTTTATCGTGCCCGCTGGATATGTCAGGCAGTGGATGGGGCGGGGCGGGTTGCGCGAGCGGACAGGATTGTCATGGTAATGGCTGCCAGATAAGGGACTGATTGTGCGAAAAGCATGGCTATCCAGAATCCCAGGTCTGGATCGATGGTCTCTTTTCGGATGCAGAGAAGTATGATCGCAGCCCACCAGAGCACGATCATGCACACATCTTCTGTGGCTTCCCGTACGGCTTGGCCGAACCGGGTGCGTGCAGTCTGCTTTGGCGTGCGAAAAAACGGCAATCCTGATGTGAACAGTGCTGACAACACGGCTTTGCCTATGACGGAATAGAGCGCCGTGCTCGCCAGCATCGCTGCCAGTGCGTCTTTGATGTCTGTATTGGCCAGCCGCTGGTAGAGGGTAAACGCCTTGAATATTCCCAAAACGAACATCAGCAATAATGAGGCCGAAAACAACCAGGGCACCGGTTCAAGCAGGTCGGGCTCAACGATCATTGCCATCGACCACAACAGCACGGCCAGTGCCAGGAAGTAATTGACGCCGCCTGCCATCCACGGCACCCACCCGGCGATAAAGTAATAACGCTGGACAGGCGTCAACGCGGTACCGGTCCCCGCCAGCAAACTTGCTGCATGCCGCTTGAATATCTGCATGGCACCATAGGTCCAGCGGTAGCGCTGTTTTTTAAAGTCCATGAAAGTGTCGGGCATCAACCCTTTGCCGTAACTGATGGCGGCATAGCCGGTAGAAAAGCCGTGCTCCAGTATTCTCAATCCCAGTTCAGCATCCTCGCAGATACACCATTCTGCCCAGCGCAGCCGCTGCAGTACGGATTTGCGAATCAGGGTCATGGTGCCGTGCTGAATGATTGCGTCGTGGTCGTTGCGGATCACCATGCCGATATTGAAGAAAACGCGATACTCGGCCTCGCAATAACGTTTGAACAGACTCTCGTCCCCGTCACGATAATCCTGAGGTACCTGGATGACGGCTATATCCGGGTCCGCAAAGTGCGACACCATATGTTTGAGCCAGTGCCGATGCACGCAATAGTCGGCGTCGATGGCTGCGACTATTCCGGCGTCCTCGGCCGTGTATTCCAGCAGGTAATTCAGTGCGCCGGCCTTGAAGCCGCTTAGCGGATTGACATGAAAGAACCGGAAGTGAGCTCCCAGTTGTCGACAGTACGCCTGGACGGGTTTCCAGACGTTCGGGTCTTGGGTGTTGTTATCGATTACCAGCACTTCAAAGTCCGGATAATCCAGTTTTTGTAATGCGTCGAGAGTCAGCTTCACCATGTCCGGAGGTTCGTTGTAGCAGGGTACATGTATGGAAACCTTGGGCCACGGGCCTGGATAGGCACGTGTTGGCGGAAAGGATCGCGGATTTTCCGCTCCCCAGAACGACTCCAGAAACTCGTAACCCTGTGTGCCCACGACGATCATTATGCCGGTGGCCCATGCCAGAGCAATGGGCAGGGCTATCCATGCGGATAACGGCTGCGCGTAACTCATACCGACCCAGACCAGCACGGCGTACGCCACGGCGCACATTACCGCTGTTGTTCGCCAGGCGTCAGGCCGCAAACCGGCTATTACTCTCGGGATTTCCGACTGCCAACTGGCGCGTGTTTTCACAGGACCCTTCAGTTGCAGCTTCATCTTGCGCTGTGCATCAAACAGGCCCCAGTGCGGCCCTGGCAAACCTTCCGAGGTTTTCCACGGCTGATCGAACGCTTCCATGACAAAGTAGTCGTGGCCGTGCTGTTCGAGCAGAGCGAGCTGATGACGCAGATAGATCGACTGTTCTGCACGATACGTTGTTATACGCCTTCTGAAGTTGCCTTTGCCGGGCCAGCCAACTTCGGAAATGATCAGCGGTTTGTCGGGAAACATCAGCTTCAGTTCGTCAGCCCGCGCAAGTACTCGTGCGCTTGCTTCGGTCACCGGCACAGCCTCTTTGAACGGCAGTATATGAGCGGCTATGAAGTCTGCATGTTCGGCCAGTTCAGGCGTCTCGTGCCATTGCTTCCATCCTTCCGAGGTCGACACCGGAACATCGACATAGCGTCGTGCAGTGCTCATATAGGCAATCAGTTGATCGACGGTGACATCGTTGCGCAGCAGTGCTTCATGCCCGATGAGTAAGCGCTGAACGCTGGAGAATCGATTGGCCAGGTCTACGCCGGTCAGCAAGTCCCGGTCATTATGTTTCTCGTCCCAGGTGATCCATACGCCCAGTGTGACGCTCATGCCCAATGCCTCGGCGATCTCGGGAATACAGGCCAGCGTACCCTCCACTGAATAGGTTCTTATGTGCCGGGTAAAAGGCCGGATCAGCAGCAGGTCTTCGGTGATTTGCTCGCGGGTCGGATAGAGGTGCGTGTACGGACTCTGCCCAGGACGAAAAGGGCTGTATGAGACCCCCGGGATATTTTCAGGCCAGTCCGGAACCTCGCTGGCCATTGTTGTTAATGAATGGGCTGGCCATATGTTTCTCTTGGATAGATTGTCATCCATGTCTGCAATGTGCTCCATGCTTGTTGCGCCGGTGCCGCGAGTTCCCTTCGCGTTGGTTAACCTTAGCCGCCCTCGTTCACTGCCGTTTGCAATGCTTAGACTCTTTTCCTCGGGCGTTTCCAAAAACGGAATGGCGTTTAAGCAGTGGGCGTTGATTGCGTTCTAAAATCATTATTTTTTACTTCCCTTGAGTCTCTGGGGCAACTCGTCAACGGACAATGACCTTGCCCGCCGGGAACAAGTCAGGTGTCTTGTCGTCGACAAACCCCTATAATGCGCGCCGGTTTTTGAGGTATTGGTCATGAGTGCAGAAGATCCACGGTTCGCTGGCATCGCGCGTCTATATGGCGTCGAGGGGCTGGCACGCTTGCGCGCGGCTCATGTGGCCGTGGTGGGTATCGGCGGCGTGGGCTCCTGGGCGGCGGAAGCGATGGCGCGCAGTGGCGTGGGCGAGATTTCGCTGTTCGACATGGACGATGTCTGTGTCAGTAACAGCAACCGCCAGTTGCATGCACTGGACAGCACGGTCGGTCGGCCGAAGGTCGAGGTGATGGCCGAGCGTATCCGCGCAATCAACCCCGATTGCATTGTCCATGCCGTGGCTGATTTCGTGACCCGCGACACCATGGCCGAGTGCATTACCCCGGACATGGACTTCGTGATCGACTGTATCGACAGCGTCAACGCCAAGGCTGCGCTGATTTCCTGGTGCAAGCGGCGCAAGATTCAGATGGTCACCACCGGCGGGGCGGGCGGGCAGATCGATCCGACTCTGATTCAGATCGCCGACCTGAACCGCACCTTCAATGACCCGCTGGCCTCCAAGGTGCGCTCGACCCTGCGTCGGGATTATGGTTTTTCACGCACGCCGAACCGTCACTACAGCGTGCCTTGCGTGTTTTCCACTGAACAACTGCGCTACCCCAAGCCGGATGGCAGTATTTGTCTGGAAAAGAAATTCGTCGGCGAGGGCGTAAAGCTCGATTGCGCCGGTGGTTTCGGTGCAGTGATGATGGTGACCGCGACCTTTGGCATGATTGCCGCCACCCGTGCGGTGGACAAACTGGTAGCGGGCACGCGACGGCCTTCGGAGCGGATCAAGCCAGTGCCGGCCACGCCTGATCAGGCTTGAGTCAGCTGACGCATCTTCTGCAGTACGGCATTCAGGCCGTTGCTGCGCGAGGGTGATAGCTGGCGGGCGAGGCCCAATTGATTGAACCAGTCAGGTAAATCCACGGCTGCCAGCTCTCGTTCCGACAGTCCGTTGACACGCGCCAGCAGCAGCGCCACCAGGCCGCGAATCAGTCTAGCGTCGCTGCCGGCCCGAAACAGCCAGGCGTTGTCGCTGACTTCGCCGGTCAGCCAGACCTTGCTTTCACAACCGTGTACCAGATTCTCGTCGGTCCTTTCTTCGTCACCCAGCGGCGCAAGTTGATCACCCCATTGCATCAGCAGGCGTGCGCGCTGTTCCCAGCCTTGCGGCCGGGAAAAACTGTCGAGCGCAGTTTGCGCCAAGGGCGGCAGGCTCATCGAAGCAGCTCCAGTGCCTGATCCAGTGCGCTGAAGAACTGCAGCAGATCATCCGAATCGTTGTACAGCGCCAGTGACACGCGAATCGCGCCGGGCAGGCCAAGGGTCTTGAACAGCGGCATCGCGCAGTGATGGCCAGCGCGCACGGCAATGCCCTGCTCGGTCAGCAGGTGGGCCACATCGGCATTGTGAACGCCATCGACGACGAAGCTGACCAGTGCCAGATCCGGCGAGCCCAGGACCTGAATGCCGTCCCGCTGCTGCAGGCCCTCGAGCAGGCGACGGTGCAGTCTGGCTTCATGTTCTGCAACCGCCTGATGGTCGAGACTGTCCAGGTAACTCAGGGTAGCGCCCAGACCGATCACACTGGCAATGGGCGGGGTGCCGGCTTCGAAACCCAGGGGTGCCGGACGAAATTTCGCGTGTTGATAATCGGCCGTCAGCACCATCTCGCCGCCGAACTGCCAATGCGCAAGGCTGGGCAGCGCTTCGTTGCGTCCGTAAAGCACGCCGAGTCCTTCCGGGCCATACAGTTTGTGGCTGGAAAACACATAAAAATCGCAGCCCAGCGCCTGTACATCATGGCGTCCGTGCACCACGCCCTGCGAGCCGTCCACGACGGTGAGCGCGCCTTGGGTCTTGGCCAGTGCGATAAGGCGGGCGAGGGGCTGCCAGGTGCCGAGCACGTTAGAGAGCTGGGTGACTGCGAGCAGGCGCGTGCGCGGTCCGATCAGGTTGGCTGCCGCGTCGCAGTCGATCACGCCATCGATGTCCAGCGGCAGAACCACCAGTTTCAGGCCGCGTCGCTGAGCCAGTTGCTGCCATGGCAGCAGATTGGCGTGATGCTCCAGCGCACTGATGGCGATTTCGTCGCCCGCCGCGAATTCATGTTCCAGCCCGTAGGCCAGCAGGTTCAGCGCAGACGTTGCGCCGTGGGTGAAGATGATCTGGCCGTTCTCGCCGGCATTCAGCCAGTGAGCGACCTTGCCACGGCTGGCCTCGAACGCTTGAGTGGCGTGCGCGCCGGGCAGATGCTGGGCACGATGCACATTGGCGGCACCGTTGGCGTAGTAATGAGTCAGGGCGTCGATAAGCGCCTGAGGCTTTTGCGTCGTGGCGGCGTTGTCCAGATAGGTCTGGCCTTGCCGTTGCAGAGCGGCGATGGCGGGGAAGTCGCCGCGCCAGGGAGAGAAGAGGGGCATTGTTCGTCCCGCGTGTGCAGGCGGGTTCAAAGCCGTCAGCCTTGAACCCGCACACAGCATCAGTTATGAGCGTGCAGTGCTTCGTTCAGCTCGACGGCCGACTTGTGGGTTTTGCATTCCACCGCGCCGGTCTGAGAGTTGCGACGGAACAACAGGTCGGTCTGACCCGCCAGCTCGCGGGCCTTGACGATCTTGACCAGCTCATTGTTTTCGTCGAGCAGCGCGACCTTGGTACCTGCGGTCACGTACAGGCCCGACTCCACGGTGTTGCGATCACCCAGCGGGATGCCGATGCCGGCGTTGGCACCGATCAGGCAGCCTTCACCGACCTTGATGATGATGTTGCCACCACCGGACAGCGTGCCCATGGTCGAGCAGCCGCCGCCCAGATCCGAGCCCTTGCCGACGAATACGCCAGCGGAAACGCGGCCTTCGATCATGCCCGGGCCTTCGGTGCCGCCATTGAAGTTGACGAAGCCTTCGTGCATGACGGTCGTGCCTTCGCCGATATAGGCGCCCAGACGCACGCGAGCGCTGTCAGCGATACGAACGCCGCTCGGCACGACGTAATCGGTCATTTTCGGGAATTTGTCGACCGAGAATACTTCCAGCAGCTCGCCCTTGAGGCGTGCTTCGAGTTGACGCTCGGCCAGCTCGACCAGATCGACCGCGCCCTGGCTGGTCCAGGCCACGTTTGGCAGCAGGGGGAAGATGCCTGCCAGGTTCAGACCGTGCGGCTTGACCAGGCGGTGCGACAGCAGATGCAGCTTGAGGTACGCCTCGGGAGTCGACGTCAGTGTGGCGTCTTCGGCCAGCAGGGTCGCGACCAGCGGCTTCTGGCTTTCGGCCAGACGAGTCAGCAGTGCGGCTTGAGTCGCGTCCACGGATTTGGCCGCTTCGGCCAGCTTGTAGGCCATGTCGACATTGAAGGTGATTGCCTGGTTGCCGCCGGTGTAACCCAGAACCGGTGCGATAGCCGCGACCAGTTCCGCAGAAGGATTGATCAGAGGCTGAGCATAAAATACTTCAAGCCATGCGCCTTGACGATTTTGGGTGCCGACGCCGAAGGCCAGGCTGAACAGGGTGGTGGACATGTAAATACCTCGTGGCTTTATCAAGGGGCTTTCAGTAGCGCTCTGGCTTACTGTAAAGCCGCTGCATACAGGTCAGGCTTGAAGCCGATCAGGGTTTTATCGCCCAGATCAAGCACTGGACGCTTGATCATGGACGGCTGCGCGAGCATCAGTTCTATGGCCTTCGCCTGGTCGAGATCGGCCTTTTGTCCGTCTTCGAGCTTGCGAAAGGTCGTGCCTGCGCGGTTCAGCACAACCTGCCATCCGTGTTCATTGCACCACTGCTCGAGGTGCTCACGGTCGATGCCCTGGGTCTTGTAGTCGTGAAATTCGTAGCTCGCCGAATGCTCGTCGAGCCAGGTACGAGCCTTCTTCATCGTGTCGCAGGCTTTGATGCCAAATAGAGTGTAAGTCATTGTTTAAGGTGGGGTGGCTGATCTTGCTCGATACTCCCCACGTCTTCTCCTCGCAATTCAGCCGGCTATTATGCCACGTCAGTCCGTTCAGTGTCGTGACAGCGCCAGTACGGTTACTGAACGGAAATTAGATAATAAGGATAACCATCATTAAGAAAACTTCACCCGCTCCTGCTTGAGTCGCTGGCTGCTGCGGGCAATTATTACCCGTCATTTGAAGTTTGGGTGCGTTATGTCTGAGCAAGAGAAGAAGCGTCAGGAAGCGCTTGTCCGGCAGCGTTATTACAGGGAGCGTCAACGTGCCGAGGGATTCAAGCAAAGTACCCTCTGGATTCACGGTGAAGCCGAAGCCCAGGGCCGGCTGGCTGCCCGCGAAGGAAAGCCGTTGCTGCCCATGCAGTCTCATGATCCGGTCAGTTGGGCGGTCGGCTGGGTGGCTGAAAAACTGCGAACCCGAGAGTAGTCAGCACTTTTTTCGGGCGGCCACGCCACACGTTGGAAACGTATGGCGCGCTGTTGATTGCCGCATGATCAACACGTGCCCGGACGCTCTCCGTCAGGGCGTTTCAAATTTCGAGTTGCCACGGTCCGCATAGATAGCGCCCATCACGGCGATGTCATTGCTGCTGAGCGTCTTGCCCACATTGATGATCTCGAAGTCGCCGAGGGTCAGGCCGTTGGGGATATCGAAATGCATGATCGAGTCACGGTCGTAAGCCGAGTGGTGGAAGTCGGCGGCCTCGTACCTGTCGAAAAAATTGGTATTGATCTCTTCTTCACTCAATCCGGTTTGCGAAAGCAGTGAGCGCACCAGCGGTTCGTTCCAGGGGATGTTTGCCTGCGGATGCTGATGCTCGTGAACCGCACCGAGCGCGTGTCCGAATTCATGCAGCACGATGCGCGTCAGGTCCGGCATGGGTTTCAGATCCGCCGTGTACAGTTCTTTGAGGTTGAACTCCATGGTCGACTCATCAGGCTCGGCCAGCAGGGTGTCGGTGCCTATGGCGCTCCAGTTCAAATGTTCATTGAAGCCAATTCGGATATCGCTCGCTCCGTCCGTCACGAACTCGAATTTCAGGTTTATGTGCGGCAGCCATTTGCTTGCCGCTTCTATGATGGGCGCTGTGAGGGTGGCTGGAGGGTTCTTGAGGAAAAGAACTTTCAGGGTTCGCCCGCGAGCCCAGTATTTGCTGAACGAAACCAGCAGGCGCGCCTGGTGCCTTGACTGGCTGGTGTTGTTGCCGGTTTCCGATTGGTAAGCAGGGGTGGTTTCCGCGTTAGCGGGGTTTTCGCGAATCGCCGCTTCATACGAAGCCTGGTGATTTCCAGCGCTGCGCATGCAGCAGGATGCGGGCAGTTTTAAGCCTTTGGGAGCAGTGGATGCGGGCATGAGATTGGCCTTCATAGTTGTTCGCTTCGTGTCTGGAAGCATGAAAAATGAAGGTTGAGAGTACGTTCACGCACGGGGCGGAAGGTGGTAACTAATTACCCCGCCGCACATTGCATGCGGCGGGGCGATCTTTTTGGGTTTGGCTTTTACTTGCTCAGGAAGGCGCGGATACGTTCTGCCGCTTCGATGCATTCGGCCAACGGTGCCACCAGCGCCAGGCGCACCCGGCCTGCGCCAGGGTTGACGCCATCCACTTCGCGGGAAAGGTACGAGCCCGGTACTGCGGTGACATGCTGATCGACGAACAGATCGCGGCAAAATGCAGCGTCATCGGTGCCGACATTCGGCCACAGATAAAAACCACCGTCCGGGCGCTGAACGTCGAGCACCGGGCTCAGGATGTCGAGCACCGCAGCGAATTTTTCGCGGTACAGATCACGGTTGGCGCGTACGTGCTCCTCATCATTCCAGGCCGCGATGCTGGCCAGTTGAGTCTGAACCGGCATGGCGCAGCCGTGATAAGTCCGATACAGCAGGAAAACCTTGAGGATCTCCGCGTCACCCGCCACAAAACCGGAGCGCAGGCCCGGCAGGTTGGAGCGCTTGGACAGGCTGTGGAAGACCACGCAGCGTTTGAAATCCTTGCGGCCCAGCTCGACGCAGGCGCTGAGCAGGCCCGGCGGCGGGCTCTGCTCGTCGAAGTACAGCTCGCTGTAGCACTCGTCCGCAGCAATGACGAAGTCATGTTCGTCAGCCAGGGCAATGAGCTTTTTCAGGGTTTCAACCGGAATCAGTGCCCCGGTCGGGTTGCCCGGCGAGCACAGAAAGAGGATCTGGCAACGCTTCCAGATGTCCGGGCTGACCGCATCGAAATCGGGATTGAAACCGTTCTCGCTCAGGCATGGCAGGTAGTGTGGCTGGGCTCCGGCCAGAAACGCAGCGCCTTCATAAATCTGGTAGAACGGATTCGGGCTGATCACCAGGCCGTCATCGCTGCGATTGACCACGGTCTGGGTGAAGGCGAACAGCGCTTCGCGCGTGCCGTTGACCGGTAGTACATTGCGCGCCGGATCGATCCAGCCCTGTGGTACGCCGAATCGACGGCTGCACCAGCCGGCAATGGCTTCGCGCAGTGCCGGAATACCCAGCGTGGTTGGGTAAACCGCCATCTGATCGAGATTGTCGGCCAGCGCCTTGGCGACGAAATCGGGGGAGCGGTGCTTCGGCTCGCCAATCGACAGCGCTACCGGACGCTTTTCCGGATTGGGCGTTACGCCGGCCAGCAAGGCGCGCAGCTTCTCGAAAGGGTAAGGCTGAAGCAGTTGCATGGCGTTATTCATGGAACGTGTTCCTCAATGAGCTGCGTTGAGTCGATTCGTAGGAGCGAATGTTCATATGCTGATCCGCAAATCGCCGCCTTGCTCTGAGTTGACACTCAGTTGCTTGACGATTGCATCCTGCAACTGGCGGCACAATTGTGGATCGGACAGCGGGTGATTGTTGGCGTCGGTGATGAAGAACACGTCTTCCACGCGTTCGCCCAGCGTTGCAATCTTGGCGTTCTGCAGGGACAGGTCGAACTCCAGGAAGATCTTGCCGACGCGCGCCAGCAGGCCGGGACGATCCGGTGCCAGCAACTCGAGTACCGTCACTGGGCGCTGGGCGTCGTTGTGGATGGTGACTTGCGGGGCGAAGGCAAAATGCTTGAGCTGACGCGGCACGCGGCGCTTGATGATTGTCGGGTAATCATCCGGGTTGCGCAGGGCTTCGGTCAGGCCTTCGCGGATGTCCTGAATACGCTCCGGATTGTTGCCGATCGAACCACCCTCATGGTCGAGGACGATGTAGGTGTCGAGTGTGAATTTGCTGCTGGACGTAATAATGCGCGCGTCGTGAATGTTCAGGTTCAACTGGTCCATCGCCGCCACGGTAACCGCGAAGAAGTCATGCTGATCCGGGGCGTAAATGAAGATCTGTGTCCCGCCCTCGAATTCACGCTGCGTGGTCTCCTTGATCAGCACCAGCGGACCGCCGTCGGCCGGTTGCTGCAGGATTGCATCGCTATGCCAGGCCACGTCGCCTGCGGTGTGACGCAGGAAGTAATCGTCGCCCAGTGCTGACCAGAGTTGCTCGACATCATCAGGATCGGTGCCGTTGCGTACCAGAATATCCAGCGCGGCAGTCTGTGTGCGACGAATCTGTTCTTCGCGGTCGACCGGGTTTTCCAGGCCGCGGCGCAAGGCCCGCTTGGTCTCGGTGTACAGCTGGCGCAGCAGGCTGGCGCGCCACGAGTTCCAGAGCGTCGGGTTGGTCGCATTGATGTCGGCGACGGTCAGCACATACAGGTAATCCAGATGCACTTCGTCGCCCACGAACTGGGCAAAGTCGTGAATGACCTGCGGGTCGGAGAGATCCTTGCGCTGGGCGGTGGTCGACATCACCAGGTGGTTGCTCACCAGCCAGACGATGAGCCGGGTGTCCCAGGCAGGCAGATGATGGCGCGTACCGAAGGCCTGCGCGTCGATGGCGCCGAGCTCCGAGTGATCACCGCCACGACCCTTGCCGATGTCGTGATAAAGCCCGGCCAGATAGATCAGCTCCGGCTTGGGCAGGCGCCCCATGATCTTGCTGGCCAGCGGGAATTTCTCGGACACCTCGGTGTACTGCAGCTTGCGCAGGTGCTTGATCAGATTCAGAGTGTGCGCGTCGACCGTATAGATGTGAAACAGGTCATGCTGCATCTGGCCGACGATATGGCCGAACTCCGGCAGGTACAGGCCGAGAATGCCGTAGCGGTTCATCCGGCGCAGGTTGCGGTGAATGCCTATTTCGCACTTGAACAGCTCGATGAACAGGCTGGTGTTGCGAATATCGTTGCGGAACTCGTCGTTGATCAGGTGCCGATGTTCACGCAGCAGGCGAATGGTGTCGGCGCGTACTCCCTTTATCTCCGGGTGCTGGGCCATGAGCACGAAGATTTCGATCATGGCGAACGGGGTGCGCTTGAAGACGTTCGGATGAGTAGCTTCTATATAACCGTCGTGCAGCTGAAAGCGTGAATTGATTGGCTGTGCTGTACCGCTGTCGTCGGAAAGAATCACTTCTTCGAAATGCTGGATGATCAGATCGCTGAGTTCGGCGATGCTCATGACCACTCGGTAGTACTTCTGCATGAAGCGCTCTATGGCCAGCTTGGCATCGTTGTCTTCATAGCCCAGCAACCCGGCGATGCGCACCTGATAATCGAACAGAAGCCGGTCCTCGGAGCGTCCGGCCAGCATGTGCAGCGCATAACGCACTTTCCACAAAAACTCCTGGGAGGAGGCGAGCAGGGCGTTTTCGCTGCCCAGCAGGAAGCCTTCGCCTGCCAGTGCGTGCAGATTCAGCGTGCCATACTGACGCCGCGCAACCCAGAGGATGGTCTGAATATCGCGCAGGCCGCCCGGAGAACCCTTGACGTTGGGTTCCAGGTTGTATTCGGTGTCGTTGTACTTGTGATGGCGTTTTTTCTGCTCAGCGTGCTTGGCGAGGAAGAACTCCTTGCTCGGCCACATATACTCGGTGCTGGTGACTTCCAGCATGCGCTGGCGCAGGCGTTCGGGGCCGGCGATGGTGCGGCTTTCCATCAGATTGGTGATCACGGTCAGGTCGGCGCGGCCTTCCTGTGCGCATTCGTTGACCGAGCGTACGCTCTGTCCGACTTCCAGGCCGATGTCCCATAGCAGCGTCAGAAACCGCTCGATGGGTTCACGGAAAACTTCGTGGTCGTCGCTGTCCAGCAGGATCAGCAGATCGATGTCCGAGTAAGGATGCAGCTCGCCGCGCCCGTAGCCACCCACTGCCAGAAGCGCGATGTCGGCGTCTTCACTCCATTCGAACTGATCCCAGGCCTTTTGCAGGATGTTATCGACAAACCATGCCCGGTCCTCGATCAGTCGTCGAATGTCACGGCCCGACCTGAAGCGCTCATCAAGGACGTCTCTCGCCCGGCGGATGGCCTTCTTGAACGCAGCGATGGGGCTGGCTTTCAAGGCCAGTTCGGCCTGGAACTGGCCACGATCGAACAAGTCTGGATCTACTTGCGGCATTGAACAGTATTCCTCGTGTCGGGCTGTGCAAGTGACGGGCGGGCGTTCAGCCGGGGATGATCGGGTCAGGGAGCCTTTTGGGCAATGGTGTCATCGCTGCGCAAGGTGAAGATTTCGTAACCGTCAGCGGTCACCAGCAGCGTGTGCTCCCATTGCGCCGAGAGCTTGCGGTCCTTGGTGATCGCCGTCCAGCCATCGCCGAGAATCTTGGTTTCAGGGCGGCCCTGGTTGATCATCGGTTCGATGGTGAAGGTCATGCCTTCCTGCAGCTCGATACCGGTTCCGGCCTCGCCAAAGTGCATGACCTGTGGCTCTTCATGAAACACCTTGCCGATGCCATGACCGCAGAACTCGCGAACCACGGAGAAGCCGTTCTTTTCGGCGTGTTTCTGGATGACGGCACCGATGTCACCCAGGCGAGTGCCGGGTTTGACGATTTCGATGGCCTTGTACAGGCACTCCTGAGTCACCTTCGACAGGCGCTCGGCCCATACCGGAACGGTGCCGACATGGAACATCCGGCTGGTGTCGCCATGGTAGCCGTCCTTGATGACGGTGACGTCGATGTTCAGCGAGTCACCGTCCTTCAGCTTCTTGTCGCTCGGGATGCCGTGGCAGACCACCTGGTTGATCGAGGTGCAGATCGACTTGGGGAAGCCCTTGTAGTTCAGCGGGGCCGGGATCGCCTTCTGTTCGTTGACGATATAGTCGTGGCAGAGGCGGTCCAGCTCTTCGGTGGTCACACCAGGCTTGACGTGCGGCGCGATCATTTCCAGAACATCGGCGGCCAGGCGACCGGCGATGCGCATCTTTTCGATGTCTTCCGGAGTTTTGAGGGTGATGGTCATACGAATTCTCTCGGCGTGGCAGGCACGCGGTGGGTGCGCAAAGGCGCAATTCTATCAGACCGCCGGTGCCGGGTAATCATCGCTTCCTTCTATAGGCTGTCCATGCAGCTGCAAAGTCACCGCAAAACAAGCACTTGATGGGAGTTCCGTTCTCTTCCCTTTTATGATATAAAATGCGCCGCTTTCCAAGGTCCGTCCTTGAAGCACAAACCCACACACGTGTCGACACGATGACCTGGGTGCCCTTGGCAGATGCCATTGGTTGGTCATTGGGATACGTGGAGGCCTAACCCGACTTATCAAGGAACTATTTATGTCCCAAGTCAATATGCGCGATATGCTGAAGGCTGGTTGCCACTTCGGTCACCAGACCCGTTACTGGAATCCGAAAATGGGTAAATACATTTTCGGCGCGCGTAACAAGATTCACATCATCAACCTTGAAAAAACCCTGCCTATGTTCAACGAAGCGCTGACTTTCGTTGAGCGCCTGGCGTCGGGCAAAAACAAGATTCTGTTCGTCGGCACCAAGCGTTCCGCTGGCAAGATCGTTGCTGAAGAAGCAGCACGTTGCGGTTCGCCGTACGTCGACCATCGCTGGTTGGGCGGCATGCTGACCAACTTCAAGACCATCCGTCAGTCGATCAAACGTCTGCGCGAGCTGGAAGTACAGGCTGAAGACGGTACTTTCGCCAAGCTGACCAAGAAAGAAGCCCTGATGCGCACCCGTGATCTGGAAAAACTGGATCGCAGCCTGGGTGGTATCAAGGACATGGGCGGTCTGCCGGACGCTCTGTTCGTCATCGACGTTGATCACGAGCGCATCGCGATCACCGAAGCCAACAAGCTGGGCATCCCGGTTATCGGCGTCGTCGATACCAACAGCAGCCCGGAAGGCGTTGACTACATCATCCCGGGCAACGATGACGCAATCCGCGCCATCCAGCTGTACATGGGTTCGATGGCTGATGCTGTTATCCGTGGTCGTAACAATGTTGCTGGCGGCACCGACGTTTTCGTCGAAGAAGCTCCAGCGGCAGCTGCTGTAGAAGGCTGAGTACAAACGCCTGGCGTTTACTCAGTACGCGAAAAGGGGGCTTAGCCCCCTTTTTGCCACCTAGGAAATGATTTGTCGGTCTGTAACCATGACCTCGCTGTCATGTGTTGCTGCCACCCTGATTTTTCAAGAATTGCACGCCCGGCCTGCCGGGTGGAATGGTTGAAGACCTATCCAAGAGGATTTTGAAATGGCAGAGATTACTGCAGCGTTGGTCAAAGAACTGCGCGAGCGTACCGGCGAAGGCATGATGGATTGCAAAAAGGCCTTGACCAAGGCTGGCGGCGACATCGAAAAAGCAATCGACGATATGCGTGCTTCCGGCGCCATCAAGGCCGCCAAGAAGGCAGGTAACGTGGCTGCTGAAGGCGCTATCGCCATCAAGGACGACGGTAAAGCCGCTGTCATCATCGAAGTCAACTCGCAGACCGACTTCCTGGCTCTGCAAGACGACTTCAAGGCTTTCGTTGCTGCAAGCGTCGAAAAAGCCTTCGCTGACA
Organism: Pseudomonas syringae pv. coryli str. NCPPB 4273; assembly: GCF_000972175.1. Taxonomy (NCBI): domain Bacteria; kingdom Pseudomonadati; phylum Pseudomonadota; class Gammaproteobacteria; order Pseudomonadales; family Pseudomonadaceae; genus Pseudomonas; species Pseudomonas syringae pv. coryli. The sequence continues at coordinate 133,822 of NZ_AWQP01000037.1, forward strand.
AGCTGACTGATGTCGCTCCGTTGATCGAAGCTCAGGAAGCTGCACGTCTGGTACTGGTCGGCAAGGTTGGCGAAAACGTCAACATCCGTCGCCTGAAGCGTATCGAAGGTGACGTGGTAGGTACTTACCTGCACGGCAACAAGATCGGCGTGGTTGTTACCCTCAAGGGTGGCGACGTCGAGCTGGCCAAAGATATCGCCATGCACGTAGCGGCAAGCAACCCCGAGTTCCTGTTCCCTTCGGAAGTTTCTGCCGAAGCGATCGAGCGCGAGAAGAATGTCTTCCTGCAACTGAACGAAGACAAGATCAAAGGCAAGCCTGCTGAAATCGTTGAAAAAATGGTTGGCGGTCGTATCACCAAGTTCCTGGCAGAAGCCAGCCTGGTCGAGCAAGCCTTCGTCAAGAACCCGGAAGTCAAGGTCGGTGATCTGGCCAAGAAAGCCGGCGCTGAAATCGTTTCCTTCACCTACTTCAAGGTAGGCGACGGCATCGAGAAGCCAGTTGATAACTTCGCTGACGAAGTGGCTGCTCAACTGGCTGCCGCGAAGCAGTAAGACGGTTTTTCAACTGTCGCCCCAAAGAGGCTGCCCGCTTACGCGTGCGGCCTCTTTGTCGAAAGAGGAAAGGAAATTTTCCTTGGAGATTGTGCTCACAAGGCTGCATTCTCCCGACGCGCGCAAAGCGTCAAGCTAAAGTAAGCGCAGGCTTGAAATAGCCCGCACAGATTTTTTTCAGAAAACGCCGCAGGAGAGATTCGCAATGGCTCAGCAGGGCAGTGGTTATCAGGCTCGCTATAAACGCATTCTACTCAAGCTTAGCGGTGAGGCCCTCATGGGCTCGGAAGAGTTCGGCATCGATCCCAAGGTGCTGGACCGCATGGCGCTGGAAGTCGGCCAGCTGGTCGGTATCGGCGTTCAGGTCGGTCTGGTGATCGGTGGCGGCAACCTGTTCCGTGGCGCGGCCTTGAGTGCTGCGGGCATGGACCGTGTGACAGGCGATCACATGGGCATGCTGGCCACTGTGATGAACGCCCTGGCAATGCGCGATGCGCTGGAGCGCGCTAATATCACCGCCATCGTGATGTCGGCCATTTCCATGGTGGGTGTGACCGATCATTATGATCGCCGCAAGGCCATGCGCCATCTCAGCGCCAAGGAAGTGGTGATTTTTGCTGCCGGTACCGGTAATCCGTTCTTTACCACCGACTCGGCTGCCTGCCTGCGTGCAATCGAGATCGACGCCGATGTAGTGCTCAAGGCCACCAAGGTGGACGGTGTTTACACCGCTGATCCGTTCAAGGACCCGAATGCCGAGAAGTTCGATCATCTGACCTACGATGAAGTGCTGGATCGCAAGCTGGGTGTGATGGATCTGACCGCAATCTGCCTGTGTCGCGATCACAAGATGCCATTGCGCGTCTTCAACATGAACAAGCCGGGTGCTCTTCTGAATATCGTCCATGGTGGCGCCGAAGGGACCCTGATCGAGGAAGCACAATAATGATCAACGAAATCAAGAAAGATGCTCAGACCCGCATGCAGAAGAGCCTGGAGTCGCTGACCCATGCCTTCACCCGTATCCGTACCGGCAAGGCGCATCCAAGCATTCTGGGTGGTGTCATGGTTCCTTACTACGGTGCCGATACCCCGCTGAGCCAGGTTGCCAACGTGACCGTCAAGGACTCGCGTACCCTTCAGGTCGTGGCGTTCGAGCGCAATATGCTGGCCGCTGTCGACAAGGCCATCCAGAGCTCCGGTCTGGGCTTCAACCCGACCAACCTGGGTGAGTTGCTGCTGATCTCCATGCCGGCGCTGACCGAAGAAACCCGCAAGGGCTTCACCAAGCAGGCGCGTGATGCCGCAGAAGATGCCCGTGTGGCCGTCCGTAACATTCGCCGTGACGCCTTGAGCCAGTTGAAAGACCTGGTCAAGGAGAAGGAAATCAGCGAAGACGAAGAGCGCCGTGCGGCCGACGACGTACAGAAGCTGACTGACAAGTTCGTGGCGGAAATCGAAGTTTCGGTCAAGCAGAAAGAAGCCGATCTGATGGCTGTTTAAGGTTTCGGACGCTTTCATGGAAAAGATAAAACCGGCCGTGCCGTCTTCGGTGCCGCGCCATGTCGCGATTATCATGGATGGTAATAATCGCTGGGCGAAGAAACGCCTGCTGCCAGGCGTTGCAGGCCATAAGGCGGGTGTCGATGCCGTGCGGGCCGTTATCGAGGTCTGCGCCGAAGCCCGGGTCGAAGTGCTGACACTGTTCGCGTTCTCCAGTGAAAACTGGCAGCGCCCGGCCGAAGAGGTTGGTGCGTTGATGGAGCTGTTTTTCACGGCGTTGCGCCGTGAAACCAAGCGCCTGAACGAGAACGAGATCAGCCTGCGGATCATCGGCGACCGCTCGCGCTTTCATCCTGAGCTTCAGGCTGCCATGCGCGAGGCGGAAGTGCGCACCTCTGGCAACAGCCGCTTCGTGCTGCAGATCGCTGCCAACTACGGTGGGCAGTGGGACATCGCGCAGGCCGCCCAGCGGCTGGCGCGTGAGGTTCAGGCCGGACACCTGCAGCCGGAGGACATTACTCCCCAGTTGTTGCAGACCTGCCTGGCCACCGGCGACCTGCCGTTGCCGGATCTGTGCATCCGCACCGGCGGTGAGCACCGCATCAGCAACTTCCTGCTTTGGCAGCTGGCCTACGCCGAGCTGTACTTCTCCGACCTGTTCTGGCCGGACTTCAAACACGATGCCATGCGCGCTGCGCTGGCAGATTTCGCTTCTCGCCAACGTCGCTTCGGTAAAACCAGCGAACAGGTAGAAGCTGGAGCCCGGGCTTAATGCTGAAACAACGGATCATCACGGCACTCATTCTGTTGCCGATCGCCTTGTGCGGGTTTTTCCTGCTGACCGGCATGTACTTCGCCCTGTTCATCGGGGTCGTCGTCGTTCTGGGTGCCTGGGAATGGGCGCGGCTCGCAGGTTTTGCCGCGCAGTCGATGCGTATCGGTTATGCGGCTGTGGTCGCTGTTCTACTTTTCCTCATGTACCTGCTGCCGGGGCTGGAGCCCTGGGTGCTGGTTGCCGCCGTCATCTGGTGGGGTGTTGCGACCTTTCTGGTCCTTACCTATCCGGACTCGAGCAGCCACTGGGCGAGTGCAGCGTGCAAGCTGGTCATCGGGCTTCTGATTCTGCTGCCTGCATGGCAGGGGCTGGTCCTGATCAAGCAATGGCCGTTGGGTAACTGGCTGATTCTGTCGGTGATGGTGCTGGTCTGGGCCGCCGACATCGGCGCTTATTTCTCCGGCAAGGCTTTTGGCAAGCGCAAGCTGGCGCCCAAGGTGAGCCCTGGCAAGAGCTGGGAGGGCGTATATGGCGGTCTGGTGGTCAGTCTGGGCATCACGGCAGCAGTTGGCTTTTACCGCGACTGGACGGTTGCGCAGTTCATAGCAGCGCTGTTTGGCGCCGCGGTGATCGTATTCATTTCGGTGATTGGCGACCTGACCGAAAGCATGTTCAAGCGCCAGTCCGGGGTCAAGGACAGCAGCAATCTGCTGCCTGGACACGGCGGGGTGCTGGACCGTATCGACAGCCTGACGGCGGCGATTCCGGTATTTGCCGTTCTGCTCTGGGCCGCTGACTGGGGTGTCATGTGAGTGGGCCGCAACAAATCACCATTCTGGGTGCAACCGGTTCCATCGGGCTGAGCACTCTGGATGTGGTTGCCCGTCATCCAGCGCTTTATCAGGTGTTCGCGCTCACCGGTTTCAGCCGCCTGGACGAATTGCTGGCCCTTTGCATCCGGCATACACCGCAGTACGCCGTAGTGCCTGACCAGGTGGTCGCCCGCAAGCTGCAGGATGACCTCGCGGCGGCCGGGCTCGATACCCGGGTGCTGGTCGGCGAAGGCGGTCTGTGCAAAGTAGCCGCAGACCCTCGGGTAGACGCAGTCATGGCCGCCATTGTCGGAGCTGCCGGCTTGCGTCCTACGCTGGCTGCGGTGGAGGCGGGCAAGAAGGTATTGCTGGCCAACAAGGAAGCGCTGGTCATGTCCGGCGCCTTGTTCATGCAGGCCGTTCGGCAAAGTGGCGCTGTGCTGTTGCCGATCGACAGTGAGCACAATGCGATCTTCCAGTGCCTGCCCGGCGACTTCGCTCGCGGGCTGGGTGCCGTCGGTGTGCGGCGGATCATGTTGACTGCCTCGGGCGGGCCGTTTCGCGAAACGCCGCTGGAGCAGTTGCACAATGTCACGCCTGAGCAGGCCTGTGCCCATCCAGTCTGGTCGATGGGGCGCAAGATCTCCGTCGATTCGGCAACCATGATGAACAAGGGGCTGGAGCTGATCGAAGCCTGCTGGCTGTTCGATGCGCGCCCGGATCAGGTCGAGGTGGTCATTCACCCGCAAAGCGTGATCCACTCGCTGGTCGATTATGTCGATGGCTCGGTGTTGGCTCAATTGGGCAATCCCGACATGCGTACGCCCATCGCCAATGCGCTGGCATGGCCTGCACGTGTAGACTCTGGCGTTGCGCCACTGGACCTGTTTCGTATCGGTCAGCTTGATTTTCAGGCGCCGGACGAAGAACGATTCCCTTGCCTGCGGCTGGCCCGACAGGCGGCAGAGGCTGGAGGCAGTGCGCCTGCGATGCTCAACGCGGCCAATGAAGTGGCCGTTGCGGCATTCCTCGACGGGCGTATCCGCTACCTGGAAATCGCCGGTATTATCGAGGAGGTTCTGGATCATGAGCCTGTCACCGCGGTCGAAGGACTCGATGCGGTGTTCGCCGCTGATGCGAAAGCGCGTTTGCTGGCGGGGCAATGGCTTGAAAGAAACGGGCGCTAGCGATCTGACAACCCGACAAGATGTGAGTGAAAGGGTTGATGTGGTGCGTCAAGGGCGGGCCTGGAGGTCTGCAATGATTAACACACTGGCCGACCAGTCGGTACCCGGAGAAGGCTGATGAGCGCTTTATACATGATTCTCGGCACCCTGATTGCGTTGGGCGTGCTGGTGACCTTCCACGAATTCGGCCACTTTTGGGTGGCTCGTCGCTGTGGCGTCAAAGTGCTGCGTTTTTCAGTAGGCTTCGGCACGCCTCTTCTGCGCTGGCATGATCGTCAGGGCACCGAGTACGTCGTCGCTGCCATTCCTCTGGGCGGCTATGTGAAAATGCTCGACGAGCGCGAAGGCAATGTGCCGCCCGAGCTCGCCGATCAGTCGTTCAACCGCAAGACGGTAGGCCAGCGCATCGCGATCGTGATCGCCGGCCCGACAGCCAATTTCCTCCTTGCCATCGCATTTTTCTGGGTGCTGGCGATGATGGGCAGCGAGCAGGTGCGCCCGGTGATCGGCGCAGTCGAGTCCGGAAGTATCGCTCAACAGGCAGGCCTGACGGCCGGACAGGAAATCGTCGCTGTCGATGGCGAGCCTACCTCTGGGTGGTCCGGAGTCAACCTGCAGCTGGTCCGTCGTCTGGGTGAAAGCGGTACCATCGCTTTCAAGGTCAGGGATCAGGGGTCTACGGTCGACACATCTCGTGAGCTGGTACTCAATGACTGGCTGAGGGGCGCAGAAGAGCCTGATCCGATAAAATCGCTGGGTATTCGCCCGTGGCGTCCGGCGCTACTGCCGGTGCTGGCAGAAATCGATCCGAAAGGTCCGGCGCAGAGCGCAGGACTTAAATCGGGTGATCGTCTTGTTTCGATGGACGGTCAGCCGCTCGATGAGTGGCAACAGGTTGTCGATCGGGTGCGCGAGCGCCCCGAAGCGAAGATTTCGCTGCGCATCGAGCGTGATGGCGTGCAAATGGACGTGCCGGTGACCCTGGCGGCCAAAGGCGAGGGCAAGGCTGCCGCGGGTTACCTGGGTGCTGGTGTGAAAGCTGTCGATTGGCCACCGGAAATGCTGCGCGAGGTCAGCTACGGGCCTTTCGCGGCGATGGCCGAGGGCGTGAAGCGCACCTGGAACATGAGTGTGCTGACCCTGGACTCGCTGAAGAAAATGTTGTTCGGCGAGCTCTCGGTAAAAAACTTGAGTGGACCGATAACCATTGCTAAAGTGGCGGGCGCTTCGGCCCAGTCGGGCATCGGAGATTTTCTGAACTTCCTCGCTTATCTGAGTATTAGCCTGGGTGTTCTGAATCTGCTGCCCATTCCCGTCCTGGACGGGGGGCATTTGCTGTTTTATCTGATCGAGTGGGCGCGTGGTCGTCCCCTTTCGGAAAAGGTTCAAGGTTGGGGGGCGCAGATCGGTATCAGTCTGGTAGTGGGCGTAATGTTGCTCGCGCTGGTCAACGATCTGGGCCGACTGTAAAGCGTTGCCGAGTTGCGAATCTGCCGCATTTTGCGGCAGTTTGTTTATTGCCAGTTGGAATAAGAAAGGACTTCATGAAACGTCTGCTGCTAACTGCGGTTCTTTCCGCACTGATGATCGCTGAAGTTCACGCCGAGTCCTTCACCATCTCCGATATCCGTGTCAACGGCCTGCAGCGGGTTTCCGCCGGCAGTGTCTTTGGTGCACTGCCGCTGAACGTAGGCGAGCAGGCGGACGATGGTCGTTTGGTCGATGCTACCCGTTCGCTGTTTAAAACCGGTTTCTTTCAAGATATCCAGCTGGGTCGCGACGGCAACGTGCTCGTCATCAACGTCGTCGAGCGCCCTTCGGTTGCGAGTATCGAAATCGAGGGTAACAAGGCCATTTCCACCGAGGACCTGATGAAGGGGCTGAAACAGTCCGGTCTGGCCGAAGGTGAGATTTTCCAGCGTGCCACCCTCGAAGGCGTGCGTAACGAGCTGCAACGTCAATACGTTGCCCAGGGCCGTTACTCTGCCGAGGTTGACGCCGAGGTTGTTCCTCAGCCGCGCAACCGCGTAGGCCTGAAGATCAACATCAATGAAGGCACCGTAGCCTCCATTCAGCACATCAACGTGGTGGGCAACAAGGTCTTCTCCGACGAAGACCTGACCGACCTGTTCGAGCTCAAGACCAGCAACTGGCTGTCGTTCTTCAAGAATGACGACAAGTACGCCCGTGAAAAGCTGTCGGGTGACCTTGAGCGTCTGCGTTCGTACTACCTCGATCGCGGCTATATCAACATGGATATCGCCTCGACTCAGGTCTCGATCACGCCTGACAAGAAGAACGTGTACATCACGGTCAATATCAACGAAGGCGAGAAGTACAGCGTCAAGTCGGTCAAGCTCAGCGGTGACCTGAAGGTCCCTGAAGACCAGGTCAAATCCCTGTTGCTGGTGCAGCCGGGCCAGGTCTTCTCGCGCAAGGTCATGACCACGACGTCCGAACTGATCACCCGCCGTCTGGGTAACGAAGGCTATACCTTCGCCAACGTCAACGGCGTGCCGACACCGAACAACGAAGACCACACGGTCGATATCACCTTCGTCGTCGATCCGGGCAAGCGTGCCTACGTCAACCGTATCAACTATCGCGGCAACACCAAGTCGGAAGACGAAGTGCTGCGTCGCGAAATGCGCCAGATGGAAGGCGGTTGGGCATCGACCTACCTGATCGACCAGTCGAAAACCCGTCTGGACCGTTTGGGCTTCTTCAAGGAAGTCAACGTCGAAACGCCACCTGTTCCTGGCACCGACGATCAGGTCGATGTGAACTACGCCGTTGAAGAGCAGGCGTCCGGTTCGATCACCGCCAGCGTGGGCTTTGCGCAAAGCGCCGGTCTGATCCTTGGTGGTTCGATCAGCCAGAACAACTTCCTGGGTACCGGTAACAAGGTCAGCATCGGCCTGACCCGCAGCGAATACCAGAGCCGTTACAACTTCAGCTACGTTGATCCGTACTACACGCCGGACGGTGTCAGCCTGGGTTACAGCGCGTTCTATCGCACCACCAACTACGATGACCTCGACGTTGATGTTGCAAGCTATGCGGTTGACAGCCTGGGTGCCGGTATCAACCTTGGCTACCCGATCAGCGAGACCTCGCGCCTGACCTACGGCCTGACCGTGCAGCAGGACGAAATCAAGACCGGCAAGTACACCGTTGACGAGATTTTCGACTTCGTCGAGAAGGAAGGCGACAAGTACCTGAACTTCAAGGGCTCGGTTGGCTGGTCTGAGTCGACCCTGAACAAGGGTGTATTGGCGACCCGTGGTCACTCGCAAAGCCTGGTGTTTGAATCCACCTTGCCGGGTAGCGACCTGTCGTTCTTCAAACTGGATTACCGTGCTCAGTACTTCCACCCGATCACCGACAACTACACCCTGCGTCTGCACACCGAGCTGGGTTATGGTGACGGATACGGTTCGACCTCGGGTCTGCCGTTCTACGAGAACTACTATGCGGGCGGTTTCAACTCGGTACGTGGCTTCAAGGACAGCACCCTTGGTCCGCGCAGTACGCCAAGTAACGGTTCCAAGCCGGGCACACTGGCGGACCCGGACCAGGATCCACTGCCATTCGGTGGCAACGCCCTGGTTCAGGGTGGCGTAGAAGTCATGTTCCCGCTGCCATTCGTCAAGGATCAGCGCTCGCTGCGGACGTCTGTTTTCTGGGACGTGGGTAATGTCTTCGATACCAAGTGCGACTCGACCAGAACAAGCGCGTCAGGCAAGAAAGTCGAATGCAACGACATCGACCTTTCCGGCATGGCCAGCTCTGTGGGTATCGGCGTCACCTGGATCACCGCACTCGGCCCGCTGAGCTTCGCTCTGGCGATGCCGATCAAGAAGCCGGACGACGAAGCCGAAACGCAGGTTTTCCAATTCTCCCTGGGTCAGACCTTCTAAGCGTCTGATCTTTGATAACGCAACGAATTTTGTAGGAGTTGTATTGTGCGCAAGTTGACTCAACTGGTAATGCTGGCAACCGTACTGGTCGCAAGCCCTGCATTCGCCGACATGAAAATTGCGGTACTGAACTATCAGATGGCCTTGCTGGAATCGGACGCTGCCAAGCGTTACGCAGTGGACGCCGAGAAGAAATTCGGCCCGCAACTGACCAAGCTGAAAAGCCTGGAAAGCAGCGCCAAGGGCATTCAGGATCGTTTGGTCAGCGGTGGCGACAAGATGGCTCAGCCTGAGCGCGAGCGTCTGGAGCTTGAGTTCAAGCAAAAGGCCCGTGATTTCCAGTTCCAGTCCAAGGAACTGAACGAAGCCAAGGCCGTTGCTGACCGCGAAATGCTCAAGCAGTTGAAGCCGAAGCTGGATCAGGCTGTAGAAGAAGTCATCAAGAAAGGTGGTTTCGACCTGGTTTTCGAGCGCGGTGCGGTGATCGACGTCAAGCCACAGTATGACGTGACTCGCCAGGTCATCGAGCGCATGAACCAGCTGAAGTAACCATGAGCATAACCATCAAGCTCGGCCAGTTGGCCGAGTTCCTTGGTGCCACGTTACGTGGTGACAAGGACAAGGACATCACCGGGCTAGCCTCCTTACAAGACGCTGGCCCTGGTCAAATCAGTTTTTTGGCAAAATCCCAATACCGTCAATTCCTGGTCGATGCGAAGGCTGCTGCCGTGCTGCTCAAGCCCGCAGATGCCGACAGCTACACCGGAGATGCGCTATTGGTCCCGGATCCTTATCTGGCTTATGCACGTATTTCGCATTTTTTCGATCCTAAGCCTAAAAGCAGCGCAGGCGTTCATCCGACGGCGGTGATTGCCGAGGATGCACTGATTGATCCTGCTGTCAGCATTGGCGCTTTTGCTGTGATCGAGAGCGGTGTGCGCATTGCTGCAGGTGTCACCATCGGTGCTCACTGCTTCATCGGCGCTCGCTGCGAGATCGGTGAAGGCGGCTGGCTGGCACCCCGTGTGACGCTTTATCACGATGTGCGCATCGGCAAGCGTGTGGTCATTCAGTCGGGTGCCGTGCTGGGCGGCGAAGGCTTCGGCTTTGCCAGTGAGAAGGGTGTCTGGCAGAAAATCGCACAAATCGGTGGCGTCACCGTGGGTGATGACGTCGAGATCGGTGTCAATACGGCGATCGATCGCGGTGCACTGGCTGACACACGCATCGGCAATGGCGTGAAACTGGATAACCAGATTCAGATTGCTCACAACGTTCAGATTGGCGACCACACGGCGATGGCCGCGTGCGTCGGCATTTCCGGAAGCACCATAATCGGCAAGCATTGCATGCTGGCTGGCGGTGTTGGTCTGGTGGGGCATATCGAGATATGTGATGGCGTTTTCATCACCGGCATGACGATGGTAACGCATTCCATCACCGAGCCGGGTTCGTACTCGTCCGGTACGGCCATGCAGCCGGCCGCCGAGTGGCGCAAGAGTGCAGCTCGTCTGCGCAAGATCGATGATATGGCGCGACGTCTGCAAAAGCTTGAAAAGGCTGTAGAGATGGTGACCTGCGCTGATAATCGCTCATCTGATGGCTGATACCTTTTTAATATCAAGCGTGCTCAGTCGATAAACTGCCTCCTTGATGTAGAGGGGTGCTGCGCAGTCGCGACGCACTCCTAATCTTTACTACAGGCTTCCCCTCGAAATGATGGACATCAAAGAAATTCGCGAATACCTGCCTCATCGTTACCCGTTCCTGCTGGTGGATCGTGTAACCGAGCTGGATATCGAGAACAAGAACATTCGCGCCTACAAGAATGTCAGCGTCAATGAGCCTTTTTTCAACGGTCACTTCCCTGAGCATCCCATCATGCCGGGCGTGCTGATCATCGAAGCGATGGCGCAGGCTGCCGGTATTCTTGCGTTCAAGATGCTCGACTCCAAGCCGTCGGACGGCACGCTCTATTATTTCGTCGGTTCGGACAAACTGCGTTTCCGTCAGCCGGTTCTGCCAGGCGACCAACTGGTTCTCGAGGCGAAATTCCTGAGCAGCAAGCGTCAGATCTGGAAGTTCGAATGCAAGGCTACAGTTGACGGCAAGGCAGTCTGCTCTGCTGAAATCATCTGTGCGGAACGCAAACTATGAGTTTGATTGACCCTCGCGCAATCATCGATCCGACGGCCGTTCTGGCCGACAATGTTGAGGTCGGCCCTTGGTCGATCATCGGACCCGGTGTGGAAATTGGCGAGGGTACAGTCGTCGGTCCTCACGTTGTCCTCAAGGGGCCAACCAGAATCGGCAAGCACAACCGCATCTACCAGTTTTCATCGGTGGGTGAGGACACGCCTGATCTGAAGTACAAGGGCGAGGAAACCCGTCTTGTCATCGGCGATCACAACGTGATCCGCGAAGGCGTGACCATTCACCGCGGAACCGTTCAGGACCGTGCCGAAACCACGCTGGGCGATCACAACCTGATCATGGCCTATGCCCATATCGGGCATGACAGTGTGATCGGCAACCACGTGATCCTGGTCAACAACACCGCCCTGGCAGGCCACGTTCATGTCGATGACTGGGCTATCCTGTCCGGCTTTACCCTGGTGCATCAGTTCTGCCACATCGGTGCGCACAGCTTCTCCGGCATGGGCACTGCGATCGGCAAGGATGTACCTGCGTTCGTCACGGTCTTTGGCAATCCGGCCGAGGCGCGCAGCATGAACTTCGAGGGCATGCGCCGTCGGGGTTTCTCCGAAGAAGCTATTCATGCGCTGCGCAGAGCCTACAAGACGGTTTATCGTCAGGGTCTGACCATCGGTCAGGCGCTGGCCGATCTGGCAGAGCCCGCGGCGCAGTTTCCTGAAGTGGCGGTATTTCTTCAGTCCATTCAGACGTCGACTCGCGGCATCATTCGCTAATCATGACCAGTCCACTCTGTGTCGCTCTGGTCGCGGGTGAAGCATCCGGCGATATCCTCGGATCCGGTTTGATGCGTGCCCTCAAGGTGCGCCATCCTGATATCCGCTTCATCGGTGTCGGCGGTCCGTTGATGGAAGCCGAAGGCATGCAGTCCTCCTTCCCGATGGAACGCCTATCGGTGATGGGGCTGGTTGAGGTGCTCGGGCGACTGCGCGAGCTGTTGGCCCGGCGCAAGTTGCTGGTCCAGACCCTGATCAATGAAAAGCCGGATGTCTTCATCGGCATCGACGCGCCTGACTTCACGCTCAATATCGAACTTCAGCTGCGTCGCGTCGGCATCAAGACCGTGCACTACGTCAGCCCGTCAGTCTGGGCCTGGCGTCAGAAGCGTGTGCTGAAGATTCGTGAAGGCTGTGATCTGATGCTGACCCTGTTGCCGTTCGAAGCGCGTTTCTACGAAGAGCAGGGCGTACCGGTGCGTTTTGTCGGTCATCCGCTGGCAGACACCATCCCTCTGGAGTCCGATCGTGCAGGGGCTCGTGCTGGCCTGGGATTCGCGCAGGATACGCCGGTTGTCGCGCTGATGCCGGGCAGCCGGGGCGGTGAGGTGGGGCGTCTGGGCGGGTTGTTTTTCGACACGGCCGAGCTGTTGCTTGCCCAGCGCCCTGACCTGCGCTTCGTCCTGCCCTGCGCCAGTCCCCAGCGGCGAGCTCAGGTGGAGCAATTGCTGCAGGGTCGTGATCTGCCCGTTACGCTGCTCGACGGCCAGTCGCACGTTGCTTTGGCCGCGTGTGATGCAGTACTGATCGCCTCCGGCACCGCGACCCTGGAAGCTTTGCTTTACAAGCGCCCCATGGTGGTTGCCTACCGCCTGGCGCCGCTGACCTTCTGGATCCTCAAGCGAATGGTCAAAAGCCCTTACGTGTCGCTGCCCAACCTGCTGGCCCAGCGTCTGCTGGTGCCTGAACTGCTGCAGGACGATGCTACGCCAGAAGCCTTGGCGCGTACGCTGCTGCCATTGATCGAAGACGGTCGCGAACAAACCGCCGGTTTTGATGCCATTCACCGGATCCTGCGCCGCGATGCGTCCAATCAGGCCGCCGATGCGGTATTGAGCCTGCTCGGACGGTCGCCTTCACTGTGAGGTCGCCCATGATGCAAACAGGTCTGGATTTTACCCTCGTCGAGGACCTGGTGGCGGGTGTTGATGAAGTGGGTCGCGGCCCGCTGTGCGGTGCAGTGGTAACCGCCGCCGTCATTCTCGACCCGACCAGGCCGATTCTCGGTCTCAATGATTCGAAAAAACTGACCGAAGCCAGGCGCGAGAAGCTCTACGTCGAAATTCAGGAGAAAGCCCTGTGCTGGTTCATCGCCAGGGCTGAAGTCGAAGAGATCGACCAGTTGAATATCCTGCACGCCACGATGCTGGCCATGCAGCGCGCCGTCGAAGGCTTGAGTATCACGCCCAGACTGGCGCTTATCGACGGCAACCGCTGTCCGCAGTTGTCGGTGCCCTCGGCGCCGGTGGTAAAGGGTGACTCCAAGGTGCCTGCCATCGCCGCCGCCTCGATTCTTGCCAAGGTAAGCCGGGATCGGGAAATGGCGGCGTTTGAACTCATCTATCCGGGTTATGGCATCGGTGGGCACAAGGGTTATCCTACGGCGGTGCATCTGGAAGCACTGGCCCGGCTCGGGCCTACGCCCATTCATCGGCGTTCCTTTGCACCGGTGCGTGCCGCCCACGAAGCGCGCGCAACGATAATGCTCGGCGGCTCGCTTGCGCCGTCAGTCGGTTTGCTGCAGGACTGACGTTTCACTCCGGGCCAGCTACAATCCTGCCCTTCGTTTTTTGTATTTTCGCGTTTTATAGGATCACCATGCCGGCTTCTTTCGTTCATCTACGCCTGCACACCGAATATTCGCTGGTTGACGGCCTGGTCCGGGTCAAACCGTTGATCAAGGCGCTGACCGGCATGAACATGCCCGCCGTGGCGGTGACCGACCAGAACAACATGTGTTCGCTGGTCAAGTTCTACAAGGCCGCCCAGGGCTCCGGCATCAAGCCGATCTGCGGTGTCGACCTGTGGCTGGCGGGCAGGGACGAAGATGCCGCGCTCAGCCGCATCAGCCTGCTGGCCATGAATGCCCAGGGTTACCGCAACCTGACCGAGCTGATTTCCCGAGGCTTTATCGAAGGCCAGCGCAACGGTCAGATCGTCATTCAGCGCCAGTGGGTCGCGCAGGCCAGCGAAGGCGTGATTGCGCTTTCTGCGGCCAAGGAAGGCGAGATCGGCATGGCCTTGCTCGGCGGCAATCCGGGGGAGGCCGACGAACTGCTGCGCGAGTGGCTGGAAGTCTTTCCTGACCGCTTCTACATCGAAGTGCAGCGTACCAACCGCGCCAATGACGAAGAACATCTGCACGCTGCGGTGGCCCTGGCCGAGCGGCACGGCGCGCCGCTGGTGGCGACCAATGATGTGCGCTTCATCAAACAGGCCGATTTCGAAGCCCACGAAACCCGCGTATGCATTGGTGAAGGCCGTGCGCTGGACGACCCGCGTCGCTCGCACAATTACAGCGATCAGCAATACCTGAAAAGCCCGGAAGAAATGGCCGAGCTGTTCAGCGACCTGCCGGAAGCGCTGGAAAACACCGTCGAGATTGCCAAGCGCTGCAACATTGACGTCAAGCTGGGCACGCACTTCCTGCCCAACTTCCCGATTCCCGATGGCATGACCATTGATGAGTATTTCCGCAAGGTCTCCTTCGATGGTTTGGAAGAGCGTCTTGCAGTCCTGTTGCCCAAGGACACGACCGAAGATTACGAAGCCAAGCGTCAGGTGTATGTCGACCGGCTGAATTTCGAGCTGGATATCATTATCCAGATGGGCTTCCCCGGTTACTTCCTGATCGTGATGGACTTCATCCAGTGGGCCAAGAGCAACGGCGTGCCGGTGGGGCCGGGTCGTGGTTCGGGTGCCGGATCGCTGGTTGCCTATGTACAGAAGATCACCGACCTCGACCCGCTGGAATACGACCTGCTGTTCGAACGCTTCCTGAACCCGGAACGGGTTTCCATGCCCGACTTCGACGTCGACTTCTGCATGGATGGTCGGGACCGGGTGATCGAATATGTGGCCGAGAAGTACGGTCGCAACGCGGTCAGCCAGATCATCACCTTCGGCTCCATGGCCGCCAAGGCGGTGGTGCGTGACGTGGCGCGGGTGCAGGGCAAGTCTTACGGGCTGGCGGATCGTCTGTCGAAGATGATCCCGTTCGAAGTCGGCATGACCCTCGAAAAAGCCTACGAGCAGGAAGAGATTCTTCGCGATTTCCTCAAGGTCGATGAGGAAGCTGCGGAAATCTGGGAGATGGCGCTCAAGCTCGAAGGCATTGTGCGTAACGTCGGTAAGCACGCCGGTGGTGTGGTCATTGCCCCGACCAAGCTGACCGACTTCTCGCCGATCTATTGCGACGAGGCCGGTGACGGTCTGGTGACCCAGTTCGACAAGGACGATGTCGAGGCCGCGGGGCTGGTGAAGTTCGACTTCCTCGGTCTGCGTACCCTGACCATCATCGACTGGGCGCTCAAGACCATCAACCGCGACCGCGCCAAGGTCAACGAAGAACCGCTGGACATCGCGTTCATCCCGCTCGACGACATGCCGACCTATCAGTTGCTGCAGCGTGCCGAGACCACGGCGGTGTTCCAGCTCGAGTCGCGTGGCATGAAAGAGCTGATCAAAAAGCTCAAGCCCGACTGTCTGGAAGACTTGATCGCACTGGTGGCGCTGTTCCGTCCCGGCCCGTTGCAATCGGGCATGGTCGACGACTTCATCAACCGTAAGCACGGTCGCGCCGAGCTGTCCTATCCGCACGTCGATTACCAGTACGAAGGCCTCAAGCCGGTACTGGCACCGACCTACGGCATCATCCTGTATCAGGAACAGGTGATGCAGATCGCCCAGGTCATGGCCGGTTACACCCTTGGCGGTGCGGACATGCTGCGTCGTGCCATGGGTAAGAAAAAGCCCGAGGAAATGGCCAAGCAGCGCGGTGGTTTCATCGATGGCTGCAAGACCAATAACATCGACCCGGACCTTGCCGGTAACATCTTCGACCTGGTGGAAAAGTTCGCCGGTTACGGCTTCAACAAGTCCCACTCCGCAGCCTACGGCCTGGTGTCGTACCAGACTGCCTGGCTGAAGACTCACTACCCGGCGCCGTTCATGGCGGCGGTGTTGTCGGCAGATATGCACAACACCGACAAGGTCGTGACCTTGATCGAAGAAGTGCGCACGATGAAGCTGCGCCTCGACGCGCCGGACGTGAACACCTCGGAGTTCAAGTTCACGGTAAGCGACGATGGCCGTATTCTTTATGGCCTTGGTGCGATCAAGGGCGTAGGCGAGGGGCCGGTCGAGGCGATTACCGATGCGCGCCAGGACGGGCCGTTCAAGGACTTGTTCGACTTCTGCGCTCGCGTCGACCTCAAGCGGGTCAACAAGCGCACCCTGGATGGCCTGATTCGCAGCGGTGCGCTGGATCGTCTCGGGCCGTACTTCGAACTGGAGCCCAAGGCCTATCAGGCCAATATCGACCGTAACCGTTCGGTGCTGCTTGCCGCGCTGGAAGAAGCCATTCAGGCGGCAGAGCAGACGGCGCGCAGTCATGACAGTGGTCACGCCGACCTGTTCGGCGGTCTGTTCGTCGAAGCGGATGCCGATGTCTACGCCAATCATCGCAAGACCCGCGAGCTGAGCCTCAAGGATCGTCTGCGTGGTGAAAAGGAAACCCTGGGGCTGTACCTGACCGGGCACCCGATCGATGAGTATGAAGGCGAGATCCGCCGTTTCGCTCGTCAGCGCATCATCGATCTCAAGCCGGCAAGAGACACCCAGACAGTCGCGGGCCTGATCATTGCCCTGCGCGTCATGAAGAACAAGAAGGGCGACAAGATGGGGTTCATTACCCTGGACGATCGCTCGGCGCGCATCGAGGCGTCGCTGTTTGCCGAAGCGTTCCATTCGGCTCAGTCACTGTTGCAGACCGATGCTATGGTGGTGGTCGAGGGCGAAGTCAGTAATGATGACTTCTCCGGTGGGCTGCGCTTGCGGGCCAAGCGTGTCATGAGTATCGAGGATGCCCGCACCAATCTGGCCGAGAGCCTGCGTGTGACGGTGCGTGCCGAGGCGCTCAAGGGCGACCGGCTGCGCTGGCTGGGCGATCTGTGCAAGCGCCATCGCGGTGCCTGTCCGATCACGGTGGACTACACGGGGCAGGACGCCCGCGCATTGCTGCAATTGGGAGAAGCATGGCGGATTGATCCTGCGGACAGCTTGATTCAAGCTCTGCGTGACCAGTTCGGACGTGAGAACGTCTTTCTCCAGTATCGTTGAACGCCGCAGGCTCGACTTGCGCTCAACCCTGAATTTTAATTTCGACCTGAACGCGCCGGTTCCGAACAGGAACGGCGCAGACGGATCAACCGGCCGGCCTCTTGGCCGTCGACCCAAGACGGATGCCTATGAACCCGAATTTTCTTGATTTCGAACAGCCTATCGCTGACTTGCAGGCCAAAATCGAAGAACTGCGCTTGGTGGGTAATGACAACTCGCTGAACATCGGCGACGAGATCTCCCGGCTGCAAGACAAGAGCAAGACGCTCACCGAAAGCATCTTCGGCAACCTGACCAGCTGGCAGATCGCGCGCATGGCGCGCCATCCGCGTCGTCCGTACACACTGGATTACATCGAAAACATCTTTACCGAGTTCGATGAGCTGCACGGTGATCGTCATTTCTCCGATGATGCGGCGATCGTCGGCGGTATTGCCCGTCTGGACAACCAGCCAGTCATGGTCATCGGCCATCAGAAAGGCCGGGAAGTGCGCGAGAAGGTTCGCCGCAATTTCGGCATGCCGCGCCCCGAAGGCTATCGCAAGGCCTGTCGTCTGATGGAAATGGCCGAGCGCTTCAAGATGCCGATCCTGACCTTTATCGATACGCCGGGCGCCTATCCGGGTATCGACGCGGAAGAGCGCAACCAGAGCGAGGCCATTGCCTGGAACCTGCGCGTGATGGCCCGTCTCAAGACGCCGATCATCGCTACCGTCATCGGTGAAGGCGGTTCCGGTGGTGCGCTGGCGATTGGTGTCTGTGACCAGTTGAACATGCTGCAGTACTCGACCTACGCGGTGATCTCTCCGGAAGGCTGCGCGTCGATCCTTTGGAAAACCGCCGAGAAGGCTCCGGATGCTGCCGAAGCGATGGGCATCACCGCTGACCGCCTGAAAGGTCTGGGTATCGTCGACAAGGTCATCGCCGAGCCACTTGGTGGCGCGCATCGTGATCCGGTCGCCGCCGCTGCCTTGATTCGCGCAGAGCTGAGCAGTCAGCTGGCGATGCTCAAGGAGTTCGATAACGACGAGCTGCTGGCGCGCCGTTATGACCGCTTGATGAGCTACGGTCTGTAAGCTGCGTCGCCCCGATTGTTCCCACGTCTTGCGGGTGTCTGCCCGAAGGGCGTGGGAGCGAACCTGTTCGCGAAAGGGCGGGTTTGAGCACTGCAGCACTTAGTGTGCGAACCCGCCAGGCCGGTGAAAAACATTCATGACCACTCCCCCACGCACCGGTCATGATCTTTCTGCCAGGCTTCTTCAAGTCCTGGCCCCATGGCGCAATGCGCCTGTCTGGCATGTCGGTTTCTCCGGCGGCCTCGACTCAACCGTGCTTTTGCATCTTCTGGCTGAACTCGCCAGTCGCGAAACCCTGCCTGCGCTCAACGCCATCCATGTGCACCACGGTCTGCAAACTGCTGCCGATGGCTGGCCAGAGCATTGTCAGCAGGTCTGCAAGACGCTCGGGGTGGCATTCGAGTCTGTTCGCGTTCAGGTCGAGCCCGCTGCAAGTCTCGAGCAGGCTGCCCGGCAGGCGCGTTACAGCGCGTTCAGCCAGCGGCTGGGTGAGGGCGAGGTGCTGCTGACGGGGCAGCATCGCGACGATCAGGCCGAAACCCTGTTGTTCCGTCTGCTGCGCGGCGCAGGCGTACGGGGTTTGGCTGCCATGCCCGATCAGCGAGTGCTGGGGCGTGGGCATCTGCTGAGGCCGCTACTGGACGTGTCGCGCATGCAATTGGAAGATTACGCGCGTCGGCACGGGCTGAACTGGATCGAAGATCCCAGCAATGACGATCAGCAGTTCTCGCGCAATTTTTTGCGCAGTCAGGTACTGCCGTTGCTGACCTCCAGATGGCCGCAGGCAGCGGCCAGTCTGGCGCGTACTGCACGCCACCTCGGCGAAGCGCAGCAATTGCTCGACGAGCTCGCGCTGCAGGATATTGCCAACGCGCAGGCTGCAACGTCGTTCACTTGGGTTGGCCTGCCGGTGTTGAGTCTCGGGCCGATTGCCGCATTATCCGCAGCTCGGCAGCGCAATGCACTGCGTCACTGGCTCGCGCCGCTGACGCGCCTGCCGGACACCGATCACTGGGCTGGCTGGGAGGCGTTGCGCGATGCCGCGCAGGACGCGGGTCCGTTGTGGCGGCTTGCTGATGGGACGCTGCACAGGGCGCAGAATTGTATCTGGTGGGTGCCCGCTGACTGGCAGCCGCTCTGTCATCAGGCAATGGACTGGTCGGACCCTGATGTGGCGCTGGACTTGCCGGGTAATGGTCGCGTGGTTCTGGAAGGCAAGGCGCCGTCGGGGTGTCTGCAAATCCGCTATCGGCAGGGCGGTGAAGTGTTACGCCTGGACGGGCGCGGCAGCCGTGATCTCAAGCGCCTGCTCAACGAGCAGTCAGTGCCGGCGTTTCTGCGCGGCAGATTGCCGCTGCTGTACCTCGATAACGTGCTGCTGGCGGTCGCCAACCTGCCTGGACTGGACGGTTCGCCCAATGAAAACTGGCGTTTGCGCTGGGTTACGCCGACCGGCGACCAAAGTTTGAGCTGAAAGGCCCTTTCAGGTAGACTACGCTCCCTTCTTGATACAGCTTCTGTCGGCTCTTTTGAAACGACATGAGTTGCCGGTTACCAACCAGTATTTACTGGGTAATTCTTAAAATGTAGCGCACACCACACGGGCTTCGGCCGGTCGGTTTCAACGCAGCAGTTTCGGGAGTGCACCGTGAATTTTGTCGGTAATCGGGGGCTTCGGCCTTCCTTCGCTATCCCCGGCGGCTCTGACCGCTTTAACGCAGACTTCTAGGGTTTTTCATGACGCGCTACATCTTCGTCACGGGCGGTGTTGTTTCTTCATTGGGGAAAGGCATTGCCTCGGCTTCATTGGCGGCCATCCTGGAGGCGCGGGGACTCAAGGTCACCATGCTCAAACTGGATCCGTACATCAACGTGGACCCAGGCACCATGAGCCCGTTCCAGCACGGTGAGGTGTTCGTCACTCACGACGGCGCCGAGACTGACCTGGACCTTGGTCACTATGAGCGGTTCATCCGCACCACCATGACCCAGAACAACAACTTCACCACCGGCCGTGTGTACGAGCACGTCCTGCGCAAAGAGCGCCGTGGTGATTACCTGGGCGCGACCATTCAGGTCATCCCGCACATCACCGATGAAATCAAGCGCCGCATCATCAAGGGTGCAGGCGATGCCGACGTGGCGCTGGTCGAGATCGGCGGCACAGTGGGCGACATCGAGTCCCAGCCGTTTCTGGAAGCCATCCGCCAGTTGCGCTTCGAAGTCGGCGCACGCCGCGCGATGCTGATGCACCTGACGCTGGTGCCGTACATCGCCACTGCCGGCGAGACCAAGACCAAGCCGACCCAGCATTCGGTGAAGGAATTGCGCTCCATCGGCCTGCAGCCTGATGTGCTGGTCTGCCGTTCCGACCACCCGATCGACGTTTCCTCGCGTCGCAAGATCGCTCAGTTCACCAACGTCGAAGAGCGTGCGGTCATCGCCCTCGAAGACGCGGACACCATCTACAAGATCCCGGGCATTCTGCATTCCCAAGGCCTGGACGATTTTGTGGTCGAGCGCTTCGGCCTGCAATGCGGTGGTGCCGACCTGTCCGAGTGGGACAAGGTCGTCGACGCCAAGCTCAACCCGGAACACGAAGTGACCATCGCGATGGTCGGCAAGTACATGGAACTGCTCGACGCCTACAAGTCGTTGATCGAAGCCATGAGCCACGCCGGTATCACCAATCGCACCAAGGTCAACCTGCGTTACATCGACTCTGAAGACATTGAAAACCAGGGCACCGGCCTGCTGGAAGGCGTGGACGCGATCCTGGTTCCGGGTGGCTTCGGTCTGCGCGGCGTCGAAGGTAAGATCACTGCCGTTCAGTTCGCCCGTGAGAACAAGGTTCCGTACCTGGGTATCTGCCTGGGCATGCAGGTCGCGGTCATCGAGTTCGCGCGTAACGTGCTGGGCTGGAAAGACGCCAACTCCACCGAGTTCGATCGCACCAGCGCGCACGCTGTAGTGGGTCTGATCACCGAATGGGAAGACGCCACCGGCGCAGTCGAAACCCGTACCGAAAGCTCCGATCTGGGCGGCACCATGCGTCTGGGCGCGCAAGAGTGCCAGCTTGAAGCCGGTTCGCTGGTCCACGACTGCTACACCAAGGACGTGATCGTCGAACGTCATCGTCATCGCTATGAAGTGAACAACAACCTGTTGCCGCAACTGATCGAGGCGGGCCTGAAGATTTCCGGCCGCTCCGGCGACGGCGCGCTGGTTGAAGTGGTCGAAGCACCGGATCATCCATGGTTCGTCGCTTGCCAGTTCCACCCGGAATTCACCTCCACGCCCCGTGACGGTCATCCGCTGTTCAGCGGCTTCGTCAAGGCGGCACTGGCTCAACATCAGAAAAATTCCTGACAGGGACTGCAGACATGGCTCAGAAAATCATCCGCGTAGGTTCGATCGAGATCGCCAACGACAAGCCAATGGTGCTGTTCGGCGGCATGAACGTACTCGAATCCCGGGATATGGCCATGCAGGTCTGTGAAGAATACGTAAAGGTCACCGAAAAGCTCGGTATCCCTTACGTGTTCAAGGCCAGCTTCGACAAGGCCAACCGCTCTTCGGTGAACTCCTACCGTGGGCCGGGCCTTGAAGAAGGCATGCGTATTTTCGAAGAGATCAAGCGCACCTTCAATGTGCCACTGATCACCGATGTTCACGAGCCTCATCAGGCCGCCGTGGTGGCTGAAGTCTGCGACATCATTCAGCTGCCGGCTTTTCTGTCGCGGCAGACCGATCTGGTCGTCGCGATGGCGAAAACCGGCGCAGTCATCAACATCAAGAAAGCCCAGTTCCTTGCACCGCAGGAAATGAAGCACATCCTGACCAAGTGCGAAGAGGCCGGTAACGATCAGTTGATTCTCTGTGAGCGTGGCTCCAGCTTCGGTTACAACAATCTGGTCGTGGACATGCTTGGCTTCGGCATCATGAAGCAGTTCGAATACCCGATCCTGTTCGACGTGACCCACGCCCTGCAGATGCCGGGCGGTCGTTCCGATTCTGCCGGCGGCCGTCGCGCCCAGGTGCTGGATCTGGCCAAGGCCGGTATCAGTCAGAATCTGGCCGGTCTGTTCCTTGAAGCCCATCCGGATCCTGACAATGCCAAATGCGACGGGCCATGTGCCTTGCGTCTGGACAAACTTGAGCCGTTCCTGGCGCAACTCAAGTCACTGGATGAACTTGTCAAAAGTTTTCCGATCGTAGAGACCGCTTGAGCAGGGTTCTCCGGTAAAGTGCCGTTCCCCGTCATTCGTGACGGGGTTGTCGCATTCAGGGCTGCCGGTTTTTGCGCCTGACTGTGAACATCGTTTTCCCGCTGCGTCGTTTTCGTCAATCCTGGAGTGTTTACAACAATGGCAAAAATCGTTGACATCAAAGGTCGTGAAGTTCTTGACTCCCGTGGCAACCCAACCGTTGAAGCAGATGTGCTCCTCGATAACGGCATCATCGGTAGCGCCTGCGCGCCGTCTGGCGCTTCAACCGGCTCGCGCGAAGCGCTGGAGCTGCGTGATGGCGACAAGAGCCGTTACATGGGCAAGGGCGTTCTGAAGGCTGTTGCCAATATCAATGGTCCGATCCGTGACCTGCTTCTGGGCAAGGACCCGGTTGACCAGAAGGCGCTGGATCACGCGATGATCGAGCTGGACGGTACTGAAAACAAGGCAAGCCTGGGCGCAAACGCCATCCTCGCGGTCTCCCTGGCAGCTGCCAAGGCGGCGGCACAGGATCAGGACCTGCCGCTGTACGCGCACATCGCCAACCTCAATGGCACACCGGGCGTGTACTCCATGCCGGTGCCGATGATGAACATCATCAACGGTGGCGAGCATGCCGATAACAACATCGACATCCAGGAATTCATGATCCAGCCTGTCGGCGCCAAGTCCTTCGCTGAAGGCCTGCGCTGGGGCACCGAGATTTTCCATCACCTCAAGGCGGTCCTCAAGGCGCGTGGCCTGAACACCGCAGTAGGCGACGAAGGTGGTTTTGCGCCTAACCTGGCGTCTAACCAGGAGGCGCTCAGCGCGATCGCGGAAGCTGTTGACAAGGCGGGCTACAAGCTGGGCACCGACGTGACCCTGGCGCTTGACTGCGCAGCGAGCGAGTTCTACAAGAACGGCAAGTACAAACTGAGCGAAGAGGGCGAGTACAGCTCTGCCGAGTTCGCCGAATACCTTGCCGAGCTGACCCGCAATCACCCGATCATTTCCATCGAAGACGGTCTGGATGAGTCCGATTGGGATGGCTGGAAAATCCTCACCGACAAAATCGGCGAGAAAACCCAGCTGGTAGGTGACGACCTGTTCGTGACCAACACCAAGATCCTGAAGGAAGGCATCGACAAGAAGATCGCCAACTCGATCCTGATCAAGTTCAACCAGATTGGCACGCTGACCGAAACCCTGGAAGCCATTCAGATGGCCAAGGCTGCCGGTTACACTGCGATCATTTCTCACCGTTCCGGCGAGACCGAAGATTCGACCATTGCCGACCTGGCTGTGGGCACCTCTGCCGGTCAGATCAAAACCGGTTCGCTGTGCCGCTCCGACCGCGTGTCCAAGTACAACCAATTGCTGCGCATCGAGGAGCAATTGGGCTCCAAGGCTGTGTATCGTGGTCGTGCCGAGTTTCGCGGCTGAGCCATAGATGGTAAAAAGACGCAGAGTGCTGCACGGATTCGGGTTCCCTGACTCGCCTGTGCAGCTCCGATGCTGACGCTCCGCGGTAATCTGGAGTGATTGAGCCTGGCTTATGTCAGGCTCAATGCCCTCAGTCGTTTGTTGTTCACGTTGGCTCTGCTGTCTTTTTTACTGGGTACCTGATATTTCAATGCGCAGTCCTAACTGGTTGTTCCTCGTCCTTCTCCTGTTGCTGGCTGGCTTGCAGTACCGCCTTTGGGTCGGTAACGGAAGCCTCGCGCAAGTGGCCAGCCTGACTCAGCAGATTGCCGACCAGCACGCTGAAAATCAGGTGCTGCTGGAGCGCAACCGCGTGCTCGATGCCGAGGTCATGGAGTTGAAAAAAGGTCTGGAAACCGTCGAAGAGCGTGCCCGACATGAATTGGGCATGGTCAAGGACGGCGAAACCCTTTACCAGCTCGCGCAATAATCAAGTTGGTGCGATGAAAGACTTTCTTCCTGCCTTCTGGGCAGTGATACCTGCAGCGGGCATTGGTGCTCGCATGGCAGCCGACCGTCCCAAGCAGTACCTGCCACTGGGCGGCCTGACAATTCTGGAACACAGCCTGCTTTGCTTTCTCGATCACCCCCGGCTCAAGGGGCTGGTGATCAGTCTGGCTGTGGACGACCCTTACTGGGCTGCATTGCCCTGTGCGCATGACACTCGCATTCAGCGTGTGGACGGCGGCAGTGAACGCTCAGGCTCGGTGCTCAATGCGCTGCTGCACCTGCATGCGCAGGGCGCCAGTGACAATGACTGGGTGCTGGTTCATGACGCTGCGCGTCCGAACCTGGCGCGCAGTGATCTGGACAATCTGCTTGGCGAACTGGCCGATGATCCTGTTGGCGGCCTGCTGGCCGTGCCGGCCCGCGATACGCTCAAGCGTGCCGACAGCAGCGGTCGTGTGCTGGAAACAGTGGATCGCAGCCTGATCTGGCAAGCCTTCACGCCGCAGATGTTTCGTCTTGGGGCCCTGCATCGCGCCCTGGCGGACAGCCTGGTCTCTAACGTCAGCATCACCGATGAGGCATCGGCCATCGAGTGGGCGGGTCAATCGCCACGCCTGATCGAGGGGCGCTCCGATAACATCAAGGTCACGCGTCCGGAAGACCTGGAATGGCTGCGCCAGCGCCGCAGCGAGTTCGGGCGCTAGGTGTCCGCTACTGGCGATACTCATCCCGCATCGCCAACCCTTCCTTAAGATAATCCACCAGCTTGCGCACTTTGGGTGACAGGTGCCTTTGCTGCGGATAGAGCGCCCACACGGCGGTGTTGGGCGGTTGATGCGCCTCCAGCAATGAAACCAGCGTGCCGTCGTTGAGATGTTTCTGCACGTAATAATCCGGCAACTGACACAAGCCGACGCCGTGCAATGCGGCATCCAGCACCGCCTGGCCGCTGTTACAGCGCCAGTTGCCTTGCACGCGCTGGGAAAACTCACGTCCGTTCTGCTGGAGCTGCCAGGTATCGCTGCCTCCGATCAGGCAATTATGGCGATTGAGTTCCGAAAGGCTGTGCGGTCGGCCGTAACGCTCGATGTAGGACGGCGAAGCACACAGGTACATCTGCCGTGGCGCGAGGCGGGTTGCGACCAGACGCGAGTCCTGCAGCCGACCTAGACGAATCGCCAGGTCCATGCCTTCATGAACCAGGTCCAGCGTGTCGTTGCTCAGCTCGATATCGACCCGCAGGTGCGGGTACAGGTCCATGAAACGCGTGACCAGCGGCGTGATGAAGCGCTCGCCATAGGCCACGGCGCAGGTCATGCGCAACAACCCCTTGGGTTCGCTGGCCAGATCGCCCACCGCGCGCAGAGCTTCCTCGCGGCCGTCCTGCAGGCGCTGGCAGTGATGCAGAAAGGTCTGACCGGCTTCGGTGAGCGCGACCTTGCGGGTACTGCGGTAGAGCAGACGGGTCTGCAGGCGTTCTTCAAGGCGCACGATCTGACGGCTGACGTGCGACGAGGAGACCCCGAGCCGCAGAGCCGCCGCCGTGAACTGCCCGCATTCCGCGACCGCAACGAATTCATCCAAACCTTCCCAGCGATTGGTGTACATCGATTATCCCTGTACAGCATTAATGTTTTGCTTTTAGCCGCATTACTCGTCAATTGGCACTGTACTACACTGCAATCCTTGTTTTTACCCGTCGGAGAAGATTGATGATCAAGTCGCGCGCTGCTGTCGCTTTTGAAGCCAAAAAGCCATTGGAGATCGTTGAAGTCGATGTCGCCATGCCCAAGGCGGGAGAAGTGCTGCTCAGAGTAGTGGCCTCCGGCGTTTGCCACACTGATGCCTACACACTGTCCGGTGCTGACCCTGAAGGGATCTTTCCATCGATCCTCGGCCACGAAGGTGGTGCGATTGTCGAGGCGGTGGGTGAGGGCGTGACCTCGGTAGTGGTCGGTGACCACGTGATTCCGCTGTACACCCCGGAATGCCGTCAGTGCAAGTTCTGCCGCTCGGGCAAGACCAACCTGTGCCAGGCGATTCGTGCCACTCAGGGTAAAGGCCTGATGCCGGATGGCACCACGCGCTTTTCCTACAAGGGCGAGCCGATTTTCCACTACATGGGCACCTCGACCTTCTCCGAATACACCGTACTGCCGGAAATCTCGGTGGCCAAAATCGACAAGCAGGCACCACTGGAAAAAGTCTGCCTGCTGGGTTGCGGTGTCACCACCGGTATCGGTGCGGTGCTCAACACCGCCAAGGTCAAGCCTGGCGATACCGTGGCCATCTTCGGTCTGGGCGGTATTGGCCTCTCGGCATTGATCGGTGCGGTCAAAGCCAAGGCGGCTCGCATCATCGCCATCGACATCAACCCGGCCAAGTTCGAGATCGCCAAACAGCTGGGCGCGACTGATTGCGTCAATCCGAAAGATTTCGACCGTCCGATCCAGGAAGTCATCGTCGACATGACCGATGGCGGCGTCGACTTCTCGTTTGAGTGCATCGGTAATGTGCAACTGATGCGTGCAGCGCTGGAATCCTGCCACAAGGGCTGGGGCGAGTCGGTCATCATCGGCGTGGCCGGTGCTGGTCAGGAAATCGCTACCCGTCCGTTCCAGCTGGTGACCGGGCGCGTCTGGCGCGGTTCGGCGTTTGGCGGCGTGCGTGGCCGTACCGAATTGCCGAGCTATGTGGACATGGCGCAGACCGGTGAAATCCCGCTGGATACGTTCATCACCCACACCATGGGCCTGGAAGACATCAACAAGGCGTTCGACCTGATGCATGAAGGCAAAAGCATCCGCACGGTCATTCATTTTTAAGAAGCAGCGGCAGGCGCTCGGCTTCAAGCAGCAAGCAGGTGGTCTGGTACGCGCTTGCAGCTTGAGGCTTGAGGCCTGCAACTGGAGGAAACCCTATGCCTTTGGAAAATATTTCCTGCCAAAAGAGCTTCGGCGGCTGGCACAAGCGCTACAAGCACCATTCTCAGGTGCTCGGTTGCGACATGGTGTTTGCCGTCTATCTGCCGCCACAGGCGGAGCAGGGCGGCAAGCTGCCGGTGTTGTACTGGCTTTCCGGCCTGACCTGCACAGATGAAAACTTCATGCAGAAAGCCGCTGCCCATCGACTGGCGGCCGAGCTGGGCATCATCATCGTGGCGCCTGATACCAGTCCGCGCGGTGCTGACGTGGCAGATGACCCTGACGGCGCCTGGGACTTCGGTCAAGGCGCGGGCTTCTACCTCAACGCCACCGAGCAGCCTTACGCGCGGCATTACCAAATGCATGATTACGTGGTCAAGGAACTGCCGACGCTGATCGAGGGGCATTTCCCGGCGTCACAGGTGCGCAGCATCAGCGGGCACTCGATGGGCGGTCACGGCGCGCTGGTCTGCGCATTGCGTAATCCTGGTCGCTATCGTTCGGTATCAGCGTTCTCGCCGATCAGTAATCCGATCGATTGCCCCTGGGGGCAAAAGGCATTCTCCCGTTATCTGGGCGAAGACCGTTCTCGCTGGCGCGAGTGGGATGCCAGCGTGCTGATTGCGCAGGCGTCCGAAAAGCTGCCGACCCTGGTCGATCAGGGCGATCGTGATGATTTTCTGGTCAACCAGCTCAAGCCCGAGGTGCTGGTTCAGGCGGCCAAGGCTGCGGACTATCCGCTGACCCTGCGCATGCAGCCAGGTTACGACCACAGCTATTTCTTCATCGCCAGCTTCATCGAAGACCATCTCAGGCATCACGCTGCAGCCTTGAACAGCTAACGCGCGCCAAAGCAGGTAGAATCACGCCCTGACTTTTTTCAGGGCGTTTTTTTATGCGTATTGGCCATGGCTTTGATGTGCACCGTTTCGCTGAAGGCGACTTCATTACCTTGGGCGGCGTGCGGATTGCACACGGGTTCGGCCTGCTGGCCCATTCCGATGGCGATGTCCTGCTGCATGCCTTGAGCGATGCGCTTCTGGGTGCCGCAGCGCTGGGCGATATCGGCAAGCACTTTCCCGACACGGATCCGCAGTTCAAAGGCGCCGACAGCCGCGTACTGCTGCGTCATGTCCTTACGTTGATTCATGGCAAAGGCTGGAAGGTCGGTAATGTCGACGCCACCATCGTCGCTCAGGCACCGAAAATGGCGCCGCACATTGATGCCATGCGTGCATTGATCGCTGCAGACCTTCAGGTTGAGCCGGATCAGGTCAACGTCAAGGCCACGACGACTGAAAAGCTTGGCTTTACCGGGCGTGAAGAAGGCATCGCGGTGCATGCCGTTGCGTTGTTGCTGCGCGCATGAATGAACGTGAACTGCTGGGCCCGCGAGCTTACGGCGAGGCACTGGGGCGTGCAGTCCTCAAGGCGACTGCCGAAGACTTTCAGGTCGACGAAGTGCTGGACATTCCGCTTTCCGGGGATGGCGAGCACTTGTGGCTATGGGTCGAGAAGCGCGGTCTGAACACGGAAGAGGCGGCCCGCCGACTGGCCAGGGCTGCGGGCGTCCAGCTGCGCACAGTCAGCTACGCCGGGCTCAAGGATCGCCAGGCACTGACCCGCCAGTGGTTCAGCATTCAGTTGCCTGGCAAGGCCGATCCTGATCTGTCCGCTGCGCAGGACGACACGCTGCAGATTCTCAAAAGTGGCCGCCACAAACGCAAACTGCAACGCGGCGCCCACGCGGCCAATGGCTTCACGTTGCGTCTGACCCAGCTGGATGCAGACAAGGACGCCTTGAATCAGCGTCTTGAAACCATTGTACGGCAGGGTATTCCCAATTATTTCGGCACGCAGCGTTTCGGCTATCAGGGCGGAAATCTTGGCGAGGCACGCGATTACGCCGCCCGCAAGGCGCTGCCTGAGCAACGCGCGGTGCGTTCGCGACTGTTGTCCACGGCGCGCAGTTACCTGTTTAACCGAGTGTTGGCCGCTCGGGTTGCCGATGGCAGCTGGCAGAAGGCTCAGGTCGGTGATTTGCTGGCGTTCACCGACAGCCGCAGCTTTTTCCCGGCCGGGGTGGATGAATGCAGCGATCCTCGTCTGGCGATCCTCGATCTGCACCCCACCGGACCTCAATGGGGTGAAGGCCCTTCGCCAGCTGGCGGTGCGACGGCAGCGCTGGAAAATACCGTTGCCGATGACGAATCCGTGTTGCGTGACTGGCTGGTCAGAGCGGGCATGGAGCACGAACGGCGCATCCTGCGACTGCCCATTGGGCGGCTGACGTGGCATTATCCCGAGTCTGACATTCTGCAACTGGAATTCGTCCTTCCGCCCGGATGTTTCGCGACCGTTTTGGTCCGCGAACTCATCGATCTGGTGCCGGTTGGGCAGACGGACAGCTCATGCGTATTCTGATATCAAATGATGACGGGGTGAATGCGCCCGGTCTTGTCGCGCTCCATGCGGCGTTGGCGAACTACGCCGACTGCGTGGTGATTGCGCCTGATCAGGACAAAAGTGGTGCCAGCAGTTCTCTGACACTCGACCGGCCCCTGCATCCGCACACCCTGGAAAATGGCTTCATCAGTGTCAACGGTACGCCCACCGACTGCGTGCATCTGGGCATTCACGGGCTACTGGAGCGTCAACCGGACATGGTGGTTTCAGGCATCAACCTGGGGGCCAATCTGGGCGACGATGTACTGTATTCCGGAACGGTTGCTGCAGCCCTTGAAGGGCGTTTTCTGCAGCGCCCGTCGTTTGCCTTTTCGTTTCTGTCACGTCAGCCGGATAATCTGGCGACGGCGGCGCATTACGCGCGCTTGCTGGTCGAGGCCCATGAGCAACTCGACCTGCCACCCCGCACGGTATTGAACGTGAATATTCCCAACCTGCCGCTCGAGCATATCCGCGGCATTCAATTGACCCGATTGGGGCATCGTGCCCGCGCTGCAGCACCGATCAGAGTCGTCGATCCGCGTGGCCGCGCCGGCTACTGGATCGCTGCTGCCGGCGATGTCGAGGACGGCGGTGCCGGGACCGACTTTCATGCGGTCGTACAAGGCTACGTATCGATCACGCCGTTGCAGCTGGATAGAACCTATCAGGACGGATTCAGCAGCCTGAACACCTGGCTGGAGGGACTTCGTTGATGTCACGCGAGCAGGATGATCTATTGCGTCGAGGGATCGGAATGACGTCGCAGCGTACCCGCGAGCGTCTGATTCAACGCCTCTGCGAAGAGGGCATTTCCAACCAGCGGGTACTGGACGTCATTCGCAAGACGCCCCGGCATCTGTTTGTCGATGAAGCGCTGGCGCATCGCGCCTATGAAGATACCGCATTGCCCATCGGCCACAACCAGACCATTTCCCAGCCTTACATGGTCGCGCGGATGAGCGAGCTGCTGTTGGCAGCCGGGCCGCTGGACAAGGTTATGGAGATCGGTACCGGGTCAGGCTATCAGACCGCTGTGCTGGCGCAGCTGGTAGAGCGAGTGTTTTCCGTCGAGCGCATCAAGGTGCTTCAGGATCGCGCCAAGGAGCGTCTGGTCGAGCTCAACCTGCGCAACGTGGTGTTCCGCTGGGGTGACGGCTGGGAGGGCTGGCCAGCCCTGGCGCCGTATAACGGCATCATCGTCACGGCTGTGGCCACCGATGTACCGCAGGCATTGCTCGATCAACTGGCACCGGGAGGCCGATTGGTCATTCCAGTGGGCTCGGGGGAAGTTCAGCAGTTGATGCTGATCATCCGTGAAGAACACGGTTTTTCCCGGCACGTGCTGGGGGCTGTGCGCTTCGTGCCGCTGCTCAATGGGCCCATCGCTTGAAGATTGTCTGCGGTAACAATGAATTCTGGCGTCAGTCATCGGTCTACAGCGCGCGGCCCGGAATGTTAAATGGCCTGATGGCATCATTCCCACGCAGCTGATTGATACTTAACAGCGTTTTTCAGCGGATATCACTGGCTGCCCGTCGCTATTACGGCACAATAGGCATCTTTTTTGAATTCAGTCACCAGTAAAGGGAGTGGCGGGTGAGTCTCACAGTCATTCAGCAGCTCAGGTCTTCAAGAAGTTATCAGCGTCTGGTGATTGGCATTGCTCTCAGTGTCCTTTTGGTCGGCTGCTCCAGCTCGCCTTCAGGCGGCGTTCGCGTCGTTGATCGCAACGGCAATGCCGTGGCCCAGCGCCCGACGGTGACCACTGGCCAATACGTGGTCAGGCGCGGCGACACACTTTTTTCCATTGCATTTCGTTACGGCTGGGACTGGAAGGCGCTGGCTGCCCGCAACCAGATTCCCGAGCCGTTTACCATCAAGCCTGGTCAGACAATTCGCTTTGACGGACGCTCCTCTTCAACGCCGAGCGTGGTTTCAACGTCGGGCGGCGGGCGTCCGGTGACGTCCACATCGACCACGACCAGCAGCTCCGGATCCGTCAAAACCACGGTGATGTCCAAACCCGTTGCGGTTGTACCCGTGGTTATACCTC
Organism: Pseudomonas syringae pv. coryli str. NCPPB 4273; assembly: GCF_000972175.1. Classification (NCBI taxonomy): domain Bacteria; kingdom Pseudomonadati; phylum Pseudomonadota; class Gammaproteobacteria; order Pseudomonadales; family Pseudomonadaceae; genus Pseudomonas; species Pseudomonas syringae pv. coryli. The sequence continues at coordinate 165,547 of NZ_AWQP01000037.1, forward strand.
CGTCGGCGACCACCGGGACAGGCCCGGCTGGCAAGTCTCCGACGGGTTGGACCTGGCCTTCGAGTGGCATTTTGATAGGAAAATTTTCCTCAAACGGCAGTTTGAATAAAGGAATTGATATCGCTGGTGATTTGGGACAGCCTGTTTTGGCAGCGTCTGATGGTTCAGTTGTTTACGCCGGAAGTGGATTACGGGGCTACGGCGAATTGATCATCATCAAACACAGCGATACCTACGTCAGTGCCTACGGTCATAACCGCAGGCTTTTGGTACGGGAAGGACAACAGGTCAAGGCAGGGCAGACGATTGCCGAAATGGGGTCAACAGGAACTGACCGGGTGAAACTGCATTTTGAGATTCGCCGCCAAGGGAAACCTGTAGATCCGTTAGGATTCTTGCCACGCCGTTGATAGTTGTCAGCCTGTTCCTGGCGTAATAGGAACAGGCTCAAGCGTTGCCATGGAACCAGGCGATGCTGGAGCTTGAGGTCGAACTCACCAAAGGACTAAAACAATGGCTCTTGGCAACGAAGCGCCGGAGTTTGACATCGATGATGAAGTGCTCCTTATGGAAGCCGGCATTGTCCTGAAGGAAGCGTCAAACGAGAAGCAGCCAGCCGCTGTCTCGGGACGTACCAAGGTCAAGCATTCAACATCGCTCAAACAACACAAGTACATTGACTACACGCGGGCGCTCGATGCTACCCAGCTGTACCTCAATGAAATCGGTTTTTCTCCTCTATTGTCCCCGGAAGAAGAAGTGCATTTTGCGCGCCTGTCGCAAAGTGGAGACCCGGCCGGGCGCAAACGCATGATTGAAAGCAATCTGCGGTTGGTAGTGAAAATTGCCAGACGCTATGTCAATCGTGGGCTGTCATTGCTTGATCTGATCGAGGAGGGCAACCTGGGGTTGATCCGGGCGGTCGAGAAGTTCGACCCGGAGCGCGGCTTTCGTTTCTCGACCTACGCTACCTGGTGGATTCGTCAAACCATCGAACGCGCGATCATGAATCAGACGCGGACCATCCGGCTGCCGATTCATGTGGTCAAGGAGCTGAACGTTTATCTGCGTGCGGCCAGAGAGCTGACTCAGAAGCTGGATCACGAACCCTCTCCTGAAGAGATTGCCAACCTGCTGGAAAAACCGGTAGGCGAGGTCAAGCGCATGCTGGGCCTGAACGAGCGTGTCTCGTCGGTGGACGTTTCGCTGGGTCCGGATTCGGACAAGACGCTGCTCGATACCTTGACCGACGACCGTCCGACAGACCCCTGCGAGCTGCTGCAGGACGACGATCTCTCACAAAGCATCGATCAATGGCTGTCTGAACTGACCGAGAAGCAGCGCGAGGTGGTGATTCGCCGCTTTGGCTTGCGCGGGCATGAAAGCAGCACGCTTGAAGATGTAGGGCTTGAAATCGGTCTGACGCGTGAGCGTGTAAGGCAGATTCAGGTCGAAGGACTCAAGCGCCTGCGTGAGATCCTTGAGAAAAACGGTCTGTCCAGCGAGTCTCTCTTCCAGTAATTCACTTCCGCAGCATCCATCCAGGGCCGATATGACACAGTGTGTGTATATCGGCCTTTTTATATGTCTTCCATAATTTCAATGTTGCTGCGCGTCCTGTCAGCCGACGCTGTTCTGCCTGGTCGATAACGGGGTGCTTGTACTCAGAGGTTTCAAAGCCTGTAAGTCATTGCGTACGCTTGCTGTAAGTCATTCAGGTAAGCGGAGTGAGGCTTGTTGCCAATTCGTCGTTTTTTTCATCGAAAGGCTTTGTTTTATAAGGGTTTTATATTCTGAAAGGCGTCCGTTCAAGAAATATTCTGGAGCGTTTCGGGTGTTGCTCTCCAGGGTTAAATCTCTAATATCGAAGCTGTGCTAACGGACAGGCACAGGCCATCAAGGATGACGGTCAAGGATATCGCGGGATGCGATTCATCAGGACGATGACAAGGGAATACAGGGATCAAGGAAAAATGTGGGCGGGTCATACCGCCCCTTTTTTTGTCTGCAGAAAATCGTCTTCAAAAAAAAAAGGCCCTATCGAGGGCCTTTTGTCTGTATGGAATCTAACGTTCCAGATCAGCGATCTTGCCTGTTTTGCCATCCCACTCTGCCGCATCCGGCATCGCATCTTTCTTTTCGGTGATGTTGGGCCAGACATCGGCAAGCTCGGCATTCAGCTCGATGAAGTTTTCCATGCCGGCAGGGATCTCGTCTTCCGAATAGATGGCTACGGCAGGGCACTCTGGCTCGCAGAGCGCGCAGTCGATGCACTCGTCCGGGTGGATCACCAGGAAATTCGGGCCTTCGTAAAAGCAGTCCACCGGACAGACTTCTACGCAGTCGGTGTACTTGCACTTGATGCAGTTGTCGGTGACGACGAAGGTCATTTCTAATTTTCTCCTCAGGCGGCTGCGGCAGAGCCCTTCCAGACAGGGGTGCCAGGTTCGGGAGGTTTCCCGGCCCTATGAAAACACGTGCTTTTGGTGGGTGGCCTTGAGGCAGTAAGACTGCGTCGTCTACTACCTGTCCCTGCTACCTACCGGCGGTTCGCTGCATTTTCACGCGGCTCGAAAAACGCCTCGACCAGGCTAAAAGCCGAGAGCGTCCCAAACCGCGCGGGATTCTAACAGTATGTAACGCTTCACGTCACAGGCGAGTTTGCAATGTGTATAGCAAATCCAGTGCCTGTCGCGGGGTCATATCGTCGACCTTGACCTTCGACAGCTCGTCGAGCACCGGGTGCGGCAGACTTGCGAACATATCGCTCTGCTGCGGGACGGCCGGCTTGCCGGGTTTGGCGCGCGGCTGCTCGTGCGGCAGGCTGGTGGTTTCCAGACGCTGCAAGTGCTCCTTGGCGCGGCTGATGACCTTGCCCGGCACACCGGCCAGTTGCGCCACGGCCAGTCCGTAGCTCTGGCTCGCAGGCCCTGGCAGTACGCGGTGCAGGAACACGATGCGCTCATTATGCTCGGTGGCGTTGAGGTGCACATTGGTCACCAGCGGTTCGCTTTCCGGCAACACCGTCAGTTCGAAATAGTGCGTGGCGAACAGTGTGTAGGCACGCAGTTGCGCGAGGCATTCAGCTGCCGCCCAGGCCAGCGACAGGCCGTCGAAGGTACTGGTGCCGCGTCCGACTTCGTCCATCAGTACCAGACTTTTATCGGTGGCGTTGTGCAGGATGTTTGCCGTTTCGCTCATTTCGACCATGAACGTCGAGCGCCCGCCCGCCAGGTCGTCGCTGGAGCCGATGCGGGTGAAGATCCGGTCGACCAGCGACAGTTCGCAGCTGGCAGCAGGGACGAAGCTGCCGATATGGGCCAGCAGCACGATCAGCGCCGTCTGGCGCATATAAGTCGATTTACCGCCCATGTTCGGGCCGGTGATGACCAGCATGCGCGTGCTGTCGTCCAGCGCCAGGTCGTTGGCAACGAAAGGCGTGCTCAGAACCTGTTCCACCACCGGATGGCGGCCCTGCTCGATGCGCATGCAAGGTTCGGCGACGAAGCGTGGGCAATTGAGGTCCAGGTTCAGCGCGCGCTCCGCAAGGTTGCTCAGCACGTCCAGTTCGGCCAGCGCCGCCGCGGTATCCTGAAGCGGCGCAAGATGACCGATCAGGTCTTCGAGCAGTGTTTCGTAGAGCATCTTTTCCCGGGCCAGCGCGCGGCTCTTGGCCGACAACGCCTTGTCTTCGAACTCTTTGAGCTCGGGCGTGATAAAGCGCTCGGCACCCTTCAGGGTCTGGCGGCGTATGTAATCGGCCGGGGCCTGCTCAGCCTGCTTGCTTGGCAACTCGATAAAGTAGCCATGCACGCGGTTGTAGCCGACTTTCAGGTTGCCGAGGCCGGTGCGGGCTTTTTCGCGGGCTTCCAGGTCGATCAGGAACTGACCGGCGTTTTCGCTCAGCGACTGCAGATCATCCAGTTCAGCGTCGTAGCCAGTCTTCAAAACGCCGCCGTCACGGATGACGGCAGGCGGATTGTCGATGATCGCGCGCTGCAGCAGGTCGGCCAGCTCGGGATAGGTGCTGGCCGTCTGCGCAAGTTGCTGCAGGTGCGGCGCGTCCAGATCGCTCATCGCCTGTTGCAGTTCGGGCAGGGCGCTCAGTGCGTCGCGCAGGCGGGCGAGGTCACGTGGCCGCGCGTTACGCAGGCCGATACGCGCCAGAATCCGCTCGATGTCGCCGATTTCCTTGAGCTGCGGCTGCAGGTTTTCGAAGCGATAGCGTTCCAGAAAGCAGGTGATCGACGTCTGGCGTGCCTGAAGGATGGTCAGGTCGCGCAACGGCCGGTTCAGCCAGCGGGTCAGCAGCCGTGTCCCCATCGCGGTCTGGCAGCGGTCCATGACCGATTGCAGAGTGTTGTCACGGCCTCCGGACAGGTTGGTGTCCAGTTCCAGGTTACGGCGACTGGCTGCATCGAGGATCACGGTATCGTCGAGACGTTCGTGACGCAGGCTGCGTAAATGGGGCAGGGCGGTGCGCTGGGTTTCCTTGGCATAGCTGAGCAGGCAGCCGGCAGCACCAATGGCCAGCGTCAGGTTTTCGCAACCGAACCCCTTCAGGTCCTGGGTTGCAAACTGCTGACACAGACTTTTATGGGCTGAGTCGCGCTCGAAATCCCAGGGCGCGCGACGTCGAGAACCGCGGCGCTTCTCGGCAGGCAGACCTTGTGGCCAGTCGTCCGGAATCAGCAGCTCGACCGGGTTGATGCGCTCGAGCTCGGCCAGCAGGTTCTCCCAGCCCTTGATCTCCAGCACACTGAAGTTGCCGCTGGTGATATCCAGTACTGCCAGGCCGAACAGGCGCTCGTCACCCAGCACGGCGGCGATCAGGTTATCGCGGCGCTCGTCGAGCAGGGCCTCATCGCTGATGGTCCCTGGCGTGATGATCCGCACCACCTGACGATCCACCGGCCCCTTGCTGGTGGCGGGGTCGCCGATCTGCTCGCAGATCACCACCGATTCGCCCAATTTCACCAGCTTGGCCAGATAACCCTCGGCTGCGTGGTAGGGAATCCCGCACATGGGAATGCTCTGACCTGCCGACTGGCCGCGTGCGGTCAGGGTTATATCCAGCAGCTTGGCGGCTTTCTTCGCGTCTTCGTAGAAGATCTCGTAGAAATCGCCCATGCGATAAAACATCAGTTGATCCAGGTGCTGGTTTTTGAGTTTCCAGTACTGCTGCATCATCGGAGTGTGTGCGGAGAGGTCGGAAATTGCTTTATTCATCAGTGGCTTAGGCAAATTCTTGAGAGGAGTGAGGCAACCTTGAGACGCGACGGGTGGCCCTTGTCTGAAGCAAGGGGCGTCTGCCGGGTATGTGCGATGGCGGCAAGGTTATCACGCTCGACCGGGTGGTGCAGTGACAGCGTGGCTTCCCGCGTATTGGTGACCGGGCGTTTCTAGACAGCCATGCACCCCGATTTGCCGTATAGACTTTCATCGCTGCCACCCGATAACCGGGCGGTAACTTATAAAAAAGGACTTTTATATGAAGAACAAACGAGCAAGAGATTCTGTCAGCGGGCGCTTCATTCCTTTGGAAGAAGCCAGAAAAAGGCCGAGAGAAACCACGGTGGAAACGGTCAAAAAGCCCGGACGCAGGAAAAATGACAAGTAAAGCAGCATGCTCAGCCCCGTTGCGCGGCAGGTGCGCGGCCTCAGGATTCACCTTTACAGGCTTTCCAGCATGAACGATTACACCGTGAATGAGATAACCGGGCTTGCCGATATGCTTGGCAGGCTTCTGGGCGCAATGAACGCGCAAGTGACCACTGCCGAATCCTGTACGGGGGGCGGAATCGCTGAAGCGATCACGCGCATTGCCGGCAGCTCGGCGTGGTTCGAAGCGGGCTACGTGACCTATTCGAATGCCCAGAAGACCCGCCAGCTAGGGGTGCCCGAGGTGTTGTTCGAACAGGTCGGGGCAGTCAGCCAGGCGGTTGTCGAAGCCATGGTGCGAGGCGCACAGCGTGAAAGTGGTGCACGATTCGCCGTCGCGGTCAGCGGTGTCGCAGGGCCCGGCGGCGGTTCGCCGGACAAACCGGTCGGTACCGTGTGGCTGTGCTGGGGCAAGGATGATGCGCTGATCGCCCGGCGTTGCCACTTCGATGGCGACCGTGATCAGGTCCGTCGACAGACGGTTAAAGCCGCGCTGCACGGGCTGATACAGCTTGCGCGCGGAGAAATGCCAAAACAGGGGTAGGCGCGCGCTCACTGCTGTGGAATAATACTGTCTACTTATACAGGTGTTGTGGCCATCAAGGCCCTAATTGAATTTGATTACGTGAGGACTTCAATGGACGACAACAAGAAGAAAGCCTTGGCTGCGGCCTTGGGTCAGATCGAGCGTCAGTTCGGTAAAGGCGCCGTGATGCGCATGGGCGATCATGATCGCCAGGCGATCCCTGCCATCTCCACCGGTTCGCTGGGTCTGGATATCGCACTCGGTATTGGTGGTCTGCCGAAAGGCCGGATCGTGGAAATCTACGGTCCTGAGTCTTCCGGTAAAACCACACTGACACTGTCGGTCATCGCTCAGGCCCAGAAAATGGGTGCTACCTGCGCCTTTGTCGACGCCGAGCACGCACTGGATCCGGAATACGCCGGAAAGCTGGGCGTCAACGTCGACGACCTGCTGGTTTCGCAGCCGGACACCGGTGAGCAGGCGCTGGAAATCACCGACATGCTGGTGCGCTCCAATGCCATCGACGTGATCGTGGTCGACTCCGTTGCTGCGCTGGTGCCCAAGGCAGAGATCGAAGGCGAAATGGGTGACATGCACGTGGGTCTGCAGGCACGTCTGATGTCGCAGGCGCTGCGCAAGATCACCGGCAACATCAAGAACGCCAACTGCCTGGTGATCTTCATCAACCAGATCCGCATGAAGATCGGCGTGATGTTCGGCAGCCCGGAAACCACCACCGGTGGTAACGCGCTGAAGTTCTACGCTTCGGTACGTCTGGACATCCGCCGTACAGGCGCGGTCAAGGAAGGCGATGAAGTTGTCGGCAGCGAAACCCGCGTCAAGGTCGTGAAGAACAAGGTAGCTCCGCCGTTCCGTCAGGCCGAGTTCCAGATTCTCTACGGCAAGGGTATCTACCTGAATGGCGAAATCGTCGACCTGGCCGTTCTGCATGGTTTTGTCGAGAAGTCCGGCGCCTGGTACAGCTACCAGGGCAGCAAGATCGGTCAGGGCAAGGCCAACTCGGCCAAGTTCCTGGCAGATAACCCGGAAATCTGCAAAGCGCTCGAGAAGCAGATCCGCGACAAGCTGCTGACCCCTGGCGTTGATACCAAGGCTGTCGGCTCCCGTGAAGCAGTGGCTGCCGATGACATGTCTGAAGCAGATGTCGATATCTGATAGCCATGCCTGCCGTGCTCGATACACCCGTCGCCGTCAGGCGCACTGCAATGGACCTGCTCGCACGTCGCGAGCACGGTCGAGTCGAGCTGACGCGTAAACTGCGTCAGCGCGGCGCTACCCCCGAGCTTATCGATGCAGCCCTTGATCGTCTGGTCGAGGAAGGTCTGCTCTCTGAATCCCGTTACCTCGAAAGCTTCGTTTCTTACCGGGCACGTTCGGGCTACGGTCCTGTTCGTATTCGAGAAGAGCTTGGTCAGCGAGGCTTGCAACGTGCCGACATTGAGCAGGCGCTCAGGGAGTGCGGCGTTGATTGGCAGGAGAAGCTTCACGAGCTCTGGCAGCGCAAGTTTGCCGGTGCCCTGCCTGTCGATGCGCGCGAGCGGGCCAAGCAGGGGCGTTTTCTGAGTTATCGCGGCTATCCGCTGGAAATGATCGGCCGCTTGTTAAGCGGCCGTGGCGTGGATGACTGATATATCCGGGCGCTTACTGTGGCGCCCGATTCCGAGCTGCGTCCCTTGTCACTGAAGCGTCTTCCCAGTTTTCCTGTTGATTGATGTAATCCACCAGTTCCCGAAGCCTGCCCTGATTGCGTCCTGTGAAGGTGAACGCCAGTCGTGTCAGGTGACTGAATTGCGCTTCATCGTGCTCTTCGCCCTGATAACTGTGCTGATGAAAGTTTTCATTGATGCACAGGTCAGCGAACGCTTCCTGCATGTGCTCCAGGGCCTGTTCGTTCAGCGCATGATGCATACGGATCACGAACTTGTTTTTCAGCCAGCGGCTGGAATGGAAGTTCGCATAAAACCGGTTGATCTCTTCCACCGCTTCATCGGCGCTGTAAACCAGCCTCATCAGCTTCATGTCGGCTGGCAGAATGTAGTGATTGTCCTGCAACTGATGCTTGATGAAGTCCAGTGCACCTTGCCAGAAACTTCCGCCAGGCGTGTCCAGCAATACAACAGGCACCAACGGGCTTTTGCCGGTTTGTATCAGCGTCAGCACTTCCAGGGCTTCATCCAGAGTTCCGAAGCCGCCTGGGCATAGCACCAGCGCGTCGGCTTCCTTGACGAAGAACAGCTTGCGCGTAAAGAAGAAGTGGAAGGGCAGCAGGTTTTCGCTGCCTTCTACCGTCGGGTTGGCGTGCTGTTCGAAAGGCAGGGTAATGTTGAACCCAAGGCTGTGTTTCAAGCCTGCACCGGCATGGGCTGCCGCCATGATGCCGCCGCCTGCACCGGTGATCACCATCATGTCGGAGCGGGCCAGTTTTTCACCCAGCTCTGTGGCTTGTGCGTACAGCGGATGTTCCATTGGTGTACGGGCGGAGCCGAACACAGTGACTTTGCGGCGGCCCTTGAAGCGCTCGAGCACCCGAAAGGCTTTGTCCAGTTCGCGCAGGGTTTGCAGCGTTATCTTGACGTCCCAGCGGTTGCGGTCATCCTGGGCCATGCGCAGCACCGTGAGCATCATGTCGCGGTACAGCGGCAGGTTTTTCGTGCCCGGAGCCACCTCATTGAGGTGCTCTTCAATCTTGCTGGTCAGGTCGAGACCGTCGCTTTGAAAGTGTCGGGATAAAAGATCGTCAGGTACATACGGCATTCGGGATTTTTCCTCCTGCTGGATCAATGGCCCGGTGGGGCGTGTTGAATCGATGATGTCCCGGTTTGCAGAGAAAGGCTACCCATACCCTGTTCATTATCAGGGTGGATTAGTTGCAGGATGTCTTGAGTATTGCTCGACTGACGCGCCTGAGGGACAGGCGCGCGGGGGGCGGCTACATGTCGGGCGTAGCTTACTGCTTGGGCTTTACAGTGCAGTCGGAAGCCTGAAAGGTCTGCGTCACAACGGGGCGGTTGGTCTTGTACTCGGTGAACTGATACTTGAGTACGGCCCCCTTGGTCATCAACTGGCGGAAACCATTGTTGTGGCAAACGCTATTACCCAGCTGGTTGCGCATCACGTCCGGATTGGCGCGCATCTGCTGAGCCTGGCCTTCACGAACGCTCAGGTGGTTGATCAACTGGTTGCCGCTGACGGTATAGCCCTGATCGAGGATGTCTTCGTTGATCGCTCGCGGCGTGCCGACACTGCTTTCCTTAGCGACTTTTTCCAGCATCTTGCTGAGTTCGAACTCCTGTTTCGACGCCGCTTGGGCGCACAGTGGAGCAACGAGCAAAAGCGTAAGGGTGGGTACGATAAGGCGCAGCATTAAACTCTCCTGATTAAGTCACTGGCCGTTGGACCAGCGACTTCAAAGTGCGTTCCGGGCCGCCCACCGATAGGGCGGGGTGCGATGGCGCAGCAGTATAGAGCAGGAGTCTTGATCGGGCCTAGGCTCTGTATGAAAAGAGGCCGCCGGATCGAAAGCGCGTTGAAGTGCCGGGCCTCTGATAAACTGCGCGGACTTTAATCCTGCCGAGTCTTTGTGGTGTCGATGTCTTCCCCCCGCAGGCATGTCCTGTAATGAGCCATGCCGTTTCCCGCCTGCGCGATGAGCGTCTGGCCCGCAGTACCAGGCCTTTTATTGCCCGTGGCTCGCGCGCGCCGCGCTGCCCGGAATGCCGGGTGATCTCCAGCTATTGTCTGTGCGAGTGGCGCCCCAGCGTCGCTGCCGATTCAGGCATCTGCCTGCTGATGTATGACACCGAGCCCTTGAAACCGACCAACACCGGTTGGCTGATCGCCGATGTGATCAAGGACACTCATGCCTTCCTCTGGTCGCGGATAGAAGTCGATGAGCAACTGCTCGCCTTGCTGGACGACCCGCAGTGGCAGCCTTACATCGTGTTTCCCGGAGAATTTGTCGCCGAGGAGCGCGTGGTCAATAAGGTCTCGCGCCTGGATGGCAAACGCCCGTTGTTCATTCTGCTGGATGCGACCTGGACCGAAGCGCGCAAGATGTTTCGCAAGAGCCCTTATCTGGAGCGGTTTCCGGTCTTGAGTCTGGAGCCCGAGCAGATCTCGCGCTACCGCTTGCGTCGATCAAGACGCGACGATCACTTCTGCACGGCAGAAGTGGCCGCCCTCTGTCTGGAACTGGCCGGTGACTCCAGTGCCAGCGGCGTGCTGGATGCTTATCTGGACGTCTTCAGCGCTCATTATCTGGGCGCCAAGTTCCAGAACCCGATTGATCCTGATGATGTGGCGCATACCCATTTGAAAGCGTTCATTTGAAGGCTTTTGAAAATCAGGGGTGGTCGAACTGCGCGGGTTTGGCTAATTGCCATCTATGTTCCCGGGTATCGACGCTTCGCGCTTGACCGTCATGGCCATGCTGGGCATGCTTGGCGCCGCCTGGAAGCCGATTCATCTGGTCTGGCAGTGCGCCGAAGCCCGCTACGGGTTTCGCACCGAGCGTTCGCCAGCCTCGCTGGGCGGCCGATTCTTCGGCCCCTCACTATAAAAACAGGATCATTACATGACCTACGACATCCTGATCGCTGATGATCATCCCCTGTTTCGCAGTGCGCTGCATCAGGCGCTGAGCATCGGCCTGGGGCCTGACGCAAGGCTGGTCGAGGCAGAAAGCATTGCCCAGCTTGAGTCGCGCCTGGGGGAAAAGGCTGATTGGGATCTGGTTCTGCTGGACCTGAACATGCCGGGTGCCTATGGTTTCTCCGGGCTGGTCCTGTTGCGTGGCCAGTACCCGCAGATACCGGTGGTGATGGTCTCGGCGCAGGAAGAGGCTTCCATCGTGGTGCGCTCCAAAGAGTTTGGCGCCAGTGGCTTCATTCCCAAATCCAGCTCGCTGGAAGTCATTCAGCAGGCGGTACGCACGGTGCTTGACGGTGACGTCTGGTGGCCGCCGCAGGTCAATGAAGTGATCTGTGTTTCAGACGAAGCGAAGGCTGCCAGCGCAGGCCTTGCCAGCCTGACGCCGCAGCAGTTCCGAGTGTTGACGATGGTCTGTGAAGGCTTGCTGAACAAGCAGATCGCTTCCGAGCTCAGTGTGTCCGAAGCCACGATCAAGGCACATGTCACAGCGATTTTCCGCAAGCTTGGCGTACGCACGCGTACACAGGCAGCATTGTTGTTACAGCAGCTTGAGTCCATTTCGTCCAGTTGATGGCTTTCAGGTTGCAAGCATTCACGCTTTTTTGACCTGTATTGCCTTAGCTTTCCTCATCTTTTTACACAGCAGTCTCTCTATGTCGCCCTTCAAAGGCCAAACCGGTCTGAAACGTATTCTTAACGCCGCTGGTTACTCACTGGACGGTATGCGCGCAGCCTTCAAAGGTGAAGCGGCCTTCCGCCAGCTGGTGCTGCTCAACGTGGTCCTGATTCCGCTGTCGTTTTTCCTGCACGTCAGCAAGGGCGAGCATGCCCTGCTGGTTGCCGTGTGCCTGCTGGCGCTGATCGTCGAGTTGCTTAACTCGGCCGTAGAGGCGGCCATTGACCGTATCTCCCTGGACTTGCACCCGCTGTCCAAGAACGCCAAGGACATGGGCAGTGCTGCCCAGTTCATCGCCCTGAGCATGATTGGTCTGGTGTGGGCGATCATTTTGCTGGGCTAACGCTTTTCGATACAGACCGTCAATACAGGCTGGGCAGCACGATCTCGTCGCTGCGCTGCACTCCGGCGGTGAACGCGCGGCACAGCTCGAGAAACTCGCGCATGGCCGAGGTCTGGTATTTCTGTTTGTGCCAGATGAAGTAGAACTGCCTGGCCAGGTCCAGCTCGGGCGTGGCCAGTTCCACCAGATTGCCGCGACGAAAGGCATCGCGCAGCGCCAGTCTGGAAATGCAGCCAATGCCCAGTCCGGATTCGACTGCGCGCTTGATGGCTTCGGTGTGCTCGAGCTCCAGCCGGACATTCAGCCCGTTACGATGATGACGCATCGCCTGATCGAAGGTCAGGCGTGTGCCGGAGCCCTGTTCCCGGAGAATCCAGGCTTCATGGGTCAGCTCTTCCAGGGTGACCTGCGCGCGCTTGGCCAGCGGATGCTGCGGGGCGCAGAACACCACAAGTTCGTCTTCGACCCAGGATTGCACTTCGATGTCCGGGTGGCTGCAATCGCCTTCGATGAGGCCCAGATCGATCTCGTAGTGCGCAACCTGTTGCACGATATGCGCGGTGTTCTGGACATGCAGCTTGACCTGGCTTTCCGGGTGGCGCTGCATGTAGCCGCCGATCAGCAGCGTTGCCAGGTAATTGCCGATCGTCAGCGTCGCCCCGACCGCCAGGGAGCCGAAGCCCGACTTGCCATTGAGCAGGTCTTCGATTTCCTTGGCCTGATCGAGCAGCGCGACGGCTTGCGGCAGCAATTGCCTGCCGGTGGCGTTGAGGCTGAGGCGCTTGCCGGCGCGGTCAAACAGCTGGCAGCTCGACTGGCGCTCCAGCTCGGTGATGGAGGTGCTGGCAGCCGACTGCGAAAGCGAAAGCAGTACCGCGGCTTTGGAGACGCTTTCCTGCCGGGCGACGGCCACAAATACCTGGAGCTGACGGAGAGTAAATCGCATATCTATATAACCGATAACCTATATCTTGATAATTCATTTAACAGATATTGTGTCTGCCACTAGAATGTCGCGCAATAGCGCAGTGCTTCTGCGCGCACTATTTTTTCAGGAGTCCTCACGTACATGAGCAACATGAACCACGAGCGTGTCCTCAGCGTCCACCACTGGAACGACACCCTCTTCAGTTTCAAGTGCACCCGCGACCCTGGTTTGCGTTTCGAGAACGGTCAGTTCGTGATGATCGGTCTGCAGCAGCCAAACGGTCGTCCGCTCATGCGTGCTTATTCGATTGCCAGCCCGAACTGGGAAGAGCATCTGGAATTCTTCAGCATCAAGGTGCCGGACGGCCCGCTGACTTCCCAGCTGCAGCACCTCAAGGAAGGTGACGAGATCATCATCAGCAAGAAGCCTACGGGTACGCTGGTGCTGGACGATCTCAAGCCGGGCAAGCATCTGTACCTGCTGAGCACTGGCACTGGCCTTGCGCCGTTCATGAGTGTCATCCAGGATCCCGAAACCTACGAGCGTTTCGAGAAGGTCATCCTCTGCCACGGCGTGCGTTACGTGAACGAAGTCGCCTATCGCGAATTCATCACCGAGCATTTGCCGCAGAATGAGTTCTTCGGTGAAGCGCTGCGTGACAAGCTGATCTACTACCCGACGGTCACCCGCGAGCCCTTCGAGAACGAAGGCCGTCTGACCGACCTGATGCGCAGTGGCAAGCTGTTCAGCGACATCGGCCTGCCGCCGATCAACCCGCAGGATGACCGTGCCATGTTGTGCGGTAGCCCGAGCATGCTCGACGAGACCAGCGAAGTGCTCAACAGCTTCGGCCTGACCGTTTCGCCGCGTATGCGTGAGCCGGGCGACTATCTGATCGAGCGTGCTTTCGTCGAGAAGTAAGCCGGCTGCACAAGACCCGCCTCTTCCTTGAGTGGATCAGGCGGGTTTTTGTTGCGCGGGTTTTTTCGCCCCAATCAGTTCAGGCAAGCAGCGGCTTCAGGCGAGCAGCACTTCCAGCACGCAAATCACACCCGCCTGCGGGTAGTGCCAGCGCACGTCCAGATCCCAGAACTGAGCACCATAGCGACGTTCCGGCGTGGGTAGCTGATAGGCCGGGCGCGGGTCTTGGGCCAGACACTGCTCGATCAGTTCGACCAGCGGCTCATTCAGGCGCAGCGCGTGTTCGCGAGCCTGCTGCAGCGCGGCGTCTTGCCAGTGCACCGGTATCAGGGCTGGTGCAGCACTGGCGATCCGGTTGGTCGCGTCGGCGATTGCATCGGCGTAGGGTACGTAGGGCTTGATGTCCAGCACCGGCGTGCCATCCAGCAGGTCGATGCCGGACAGCCAGAGTCGCCCAGGCTCGACCTTGTCCAGCTTGACCACCGACTGGCCGATGCCATTGGGGCGATGGGTGGCGCGGGTGGCGAACACGCCCATTGACTGGTTGCCACCCAGGCGCGGCGGGCGCACCTTCAGGCGGGGCTTGTCTTCCAGCGCCAGGTGGAACAGAAACAGCAGCCAGACGTGACTGACCTGTTCCAGCCCCTGAACCGCTTCACCCTGATCGAACGGTGCCACCAGCTCCAGCACACCGCGTGCCGCCGGGGCCAGTTGTGGCTGGCGCGGGATGGCGAATTTCTCCTTGAAGCAGGAGCGCACGAAGCCGACAGGGGAAACGTTGTAGCTCATAGTCCGGCCGGTTCAGCCGCGCACGCGCAGGGTCAGGCCCTTGAGGAAATTGCGCAGCAGTTGATCGCCACAGGCGCGGTAGTTGGTGTGTCCGACCTTGCGGAACAGGGCACTCAGTTCTGGTTTGGAAACCGGGAAGTCGACCGATTTGAGGATGGCGTGCATATCGTCTTCTTTCAGTTCGAACGCCACGCGCAGTTTTTTCAGGACGATATTGTTGGTGATCGGCAAATCGATCGCCTGTGGCGGACGGCTGTCGTCCTTGCCACGCTTGAAGTAGACCAGCCCATCGAGGAAGTGCGCCATGATTTCATCGCTGCAATCCAGATAGCCTTCTTCTTCCTCTTTTTTCATGAAAGCGATGACATCGCTCTTCGACACTTCAAAACCGGTCAGTGCGGTGATCTCGACAATTTTGCTGTCGCTGATATCGAGCATGTAGCGCACGCTGCGCAGTACGTCGTTGTTCATCATGAGGCGTATTTCCTGATAAGTCGTAGGGCAGCGCATGACGGTGGCCATGCGCGCTGTAATAAGGTGGGTGGCGCGAGGGTCAGAACTTTTCCTTGGCCGTCATGTAGCGCCACTGGCCCTCGGGCAGTTTGCCCATGGACACGCCGCCGATGCGGATGCGGCGAATGGCGACGATCTTCAGGCCGACGGCCTCGCACAGCAGGGCGATGATGCCGGGCTGCGGATTTTTCATCGCAAAACGCAGGCGGTTCTCGTTCTGCCAGCTGGCTTTCACGGCTGGCAGCTCCTTGCCTTTGTAGGTCAGGCCGTGGTTCAGCCGATTGAGGCCATGAGCAACCATCTCGCCCGAGATCTCCACCACGTATTCCTGCTCGATCTTGCTGCGGTCATCGGTGAGCTTGCGCAGGATCTTCCAGTCCTGGCTGAACACCATCAAGCCGCTGGCATTGGCCTGCAGGCTTGAAATCGCCTCAAGGCGCATGAAATGGCCCTTGAGCGGACGCTTGCTGTAGCTGTGCTCTACGGAGAGCGTGCCCGGCGTAATCATCTGCAAAGCCTCTTCGGCGCTTGCCGAGGCGGGTTTGTGCAGGATGATTGTCACAGGCTCCGGAGAATCGGCCTTGGCATCCGGGCTGAGCTCGATTTTCTGGGTGCTGACCTTGAAGTGCGGCTCTTCGATGACCTCGCCGTCGACAGTGACCCAGCCACCCTCGATAAACAGTTCGGCCTCCCGGCGGGAGCAACCGACCAGCTCGATAAGGCGTTTGGAAAGGCGAATGGGGTCTGTCATGACAAAAAAGCCGTTTGCTAAAATAAAGTCGCCATTGTAACCGCCCGGCGACGGTTAATCGCGGCAACATTGCATTTGCGCTGCAATCGGTGTCAGTTACGACTGATCAGGCGCATTCTGAGCATGGGGTAAGGCTGGCCCAGACCATCGATTTCAGAGCGGCTGACAACCTCGAAACCTTGCCTGCGGTAAAACCCCAATGCCTGCGTATTTTGCTCGTTGACGTCCAGCTCGCGGATATTGAACTGCTCGATTGCATGAGTCAGCAACTGCGTGCCCAGCTTCTGGCCGCGATGCTTCGGGTCAATGAACAGAATATCCAGACTGTCTTTGTGCGCGCCCGCAAAGCCGGTGATGTTGAACTGCTCATCCCTTGTACAGAACAGGGTCACACTGCCCAGATACTGCGGCAGCAGCCCCTTGAGCCGGGTGATGTAGGCGTCTGGCAGAAAGTCATGGGTCGCGCGCACCGAGCGTTCCCATACCTCGGTCAGTTCCGGGTAATCATGGGTATCCGGTGTGTATAGCTGCATATCGCGTCCTCCTTTAAGCCGGTCCTGGATAGACAACAGCCAGAGACGAAAAAGCCCTGCCGGTTAAAGGGCAGGGCTTTCGTTTGCGACCAGGGAGAGTACTTAGAGCATCTCGGCCCACAGGTCGTATTCGTCGGCATCGGTCACCCGGCACATGATCTTGTCGCCGGGCTGAACGGTGCTGCCGTCTTCCAGGCCGATGAACACGTTGCCGTCGATTTCCGGGGCGTCGAAGAAGCAGCGGCCCACCGCACCACGATCGTCGACTTCGTCGATCAGCACTTCGATTTCCTTGCCGATCTTCATCTGCAGGCGCGCAGCACTGATTGCCTGCTGATGAGCCATGAAACGATCCCAGCGATCCTGCTTGACGTCGTCCGGCACGATGGCCGCGTCCAGCAGATTGGCAGGCGCGCCTTCAACCGGCGAGTACTGGAAGCAGCCAACCCGGTCCAGCTGCGCTTCGGTCAGCCAGTCCAGCAGGTACTGGAAGTCTTCTTCGGTTTCGCCGGGAAAGCCGACGATGAAGGTCGAACGGATGATCAGGTCAGGGCACTGCTCGCGCCAGTTCTTGATGCGTGCCAGGGTCTTGTCCTCGAAGGCCGGACGCTTCATCAGCTTGAGAATTTTCGGGCTGGCGTGCTGGAACGGGATGTCCAGGTACGGCAGGATCTTGCCAGCGGCCATCAACGGGATCAGTTCGTCGACGTGCGGGTACGGGTAGACATAGTGCAGGCGCACCCAGACGCCCATCGAGCCCAGCGCCTGGCACAGCTCGGTCATGCGGGTTTTGACCGGCTGACCGTCCCAGAAACCGGTGCGGTATTTGACGTCAACGCCATAGGCACTGGTGTCCTGGGAAATAACCAGCAGTTCCTTCACGCCGGATTTGACCAGGCGCTTGGCCTCGTCCAGCACATCACCCACCGGGCGGCTGACCAGTTTGCCGCGCATCGACGGGATGATGCAGAAGCTGCAACTGTGGTTGCAGCCTTCGGAAATTTTCAGATACGCGTAGTGACGCGGGGTCAGCTTGACGCCTTGTGGCGGCACCAGGTCGATCAACGGATTGTGATCCTTGCGGGGCGGCACGACATCGTGCACCGCGTTGACCACCTGTTCGTACTGCTGCGGGCCGGTCACCGACAGCACGCTCGGATGCACATTGCGAATGACACTCGCATCGACGCCCATGCAGCCGGTCACGATGACCTTGCCGTTTTCCTTGATGGCTTCGCCGATCACTTCCAGCGACTCGGCCTTGGCCGTATCGATGAAGCCACAGGTGTTGACCACCACCACGTCGGCGTCCTCGTAGGTCGCAACGACTTCGTAACCTTCCATGCGCAACTGGGTCAGGATGCGTTCAGAGTCAACGAGTGCCTTTGGGCAACCCAGTGAAACGAATCCAACCTTGGGGGCGGACGGCGTGGTGACGGTGGACATGGCAAACCTCGGCGTGAAGGGCACCCGGACGCGAAGCGCAGGCGCTGACTGGGCGCTTGCTGCGCCTCTGATCAAAAAGTGCGCAATTCTAGCGGCGAGTGGGCAGGATGACCAGCGTTTGCATGAGAATTACGACGTACGCGAGACGCAGCCGGGGCCAGCGCGTGCTTGGCCGATTGCATCATCACCGACAGTAAGTCGGTTACACGCAGTGTATCGAGGAGGATGGCCGATGTTGCAACGGGTGACGGTGACATTTTGAATGAAGTCCAGGCCCACCTGTGCAGGCCTGAACTGACTTTCACATGCTCTTAGCGCCGCGGTTCATGCATCGGGCAGCCATTGTGCTGACTGCGAAAGCCCGCCGAGTGTTCATAGGCAGGTTTGCGCACGCGCATGACGCCGCCCAACGGACGATGCGCCTCAAGGCCATGCCATGGGCTGAACGCCATGGATTCGTCGATTTCCTGGACGTTTTGCTCCGACCACGATGACTGGCGGGGCACATCGATTCGAGCGACGGTTACGTAAGGGCTGAGGTCTTCCGGCCAGATCGCCGAGGCGTCCTCGATCGGCATTTTCTCCAAGTCCGTGGCCAACTGGACGCGGACTTCCCAACTGGCATCGTGTTCAAGAAAGAACGCCTTGACCGCTTCGCGCAGACCGTCCGGGTTGTCTTTCAGGTCCACAGCCTTGTCGGTCAGCGCAGTCAGCTCGGCAGAGACGGGCACGACGCTGAGTTTGGCGTAGTAGGGGCCGTATAGAAACGGTACGACGGTGTAGAACGTCTCGCCGAGGATATGGGTCATCGGGTGCCCGCCGAGACTTCTCAGTGTGCCACTTTCGCCACCGGCAGACTCGATCACCGACTCGATGCCGCGCAGGACGGCAGACAGCGCGCGTTTCATGCTCGGCGCCTTGTCGGTCGTCTTGGCCAGCAGCTTCAAGGTCTTCAGGAAGGCCTTGGGGTCTTTGGCGGTAAAGGCCTTGGCGTTTTGCATGACGAAATCCTGAGTGGTTGCCTCTGCGCTGCCAGGCAAGCGCGGGCCTTCGACGCCGACCAGTTTGATGGCCAGGCCTCTGGGCGTGGACACCTTGTCGTCGAGAATGTCGCCCGGGTTGGTCGAAAAGCGCATGACCACCGGGAAGTTGCCGGGCCTGGCAAAGGCACCCTGGGCCAACGGCTCGGGCAGGTCGCCGTAGACCTGAATCTGACCATGGAGCAAGCCGTGGGCCTTGGCGTGCACACTGCGAATTGCGTGCCCTGTGTCTTGATAAGTGGTCTCGAGGATGGAGTGCATAGCTTCGACCAGCTCTTTGCTGGTCTGCGCTTCATCGTCCGGAACGACTTCAAATGAGGGCTGGAAGGGCAAGGGCTGGACAGTCAGGTTTTGTGTAGTCATCAGGACATCTCGGTCAGAGGGAATCAGGGTGCCCGGGCGTCGATGCGGTTCTTGAAGACCCCTGATGCGGCAGGCTTAATTAATGACCGGCCGATATTTTTGTCGTTCCATGAGAAACGTTGCCTCGAAAAACGCCTTCAACAGAGAGTGATCAAGGCAGGGAGGCAGGCCGGATCGTTGCGATGATCTGCGTTTCACCAAGAATTACGACGAGTGCTGCGTTATGCTTCGCGCCATCGCGCCGAGGCATGTCAATGTCTGGCTGAATCTGAATTGTTACGCCTTGTGATGTTCTCAGTGTTGAACCTCATGTCTGGTTTCCGGGAGTAGTGGATGAGTCAAGCAAACAGTCATGCGGAGGCCGGAGGCACTGCCAAGCCCATCGGGTTGCTGATCGCCGCGGTAGGGGTGGTTTACGGCGACATCGGCACCAGTCCGCTGTACACCCTCAAGGAGGTGTTTCAGGGTGGTTACGGTGTGGACGTGACCCATGACGCGATTCTCGGCGTGCTGTCGCTGATCTTCTGGTCGCTGATCTGGGTGGTTTCCTTCAAATACATGGCGTTCGTCCTGCGTGCCGATAACCAGGGCGAGGGCGGCATCATGGCGCTGATGGCCTTGGCGCGGCGTGCGTCGGCCAAGCATCCCCGGCTGCAAATGATGATGGTGGTGTTCGGACTGTTCGGCGCCGCATTGTTCTACGGTGACAGCATGATCACCCCGGCAGTTTCGGTGTTGTCGGCTATGGAAGGGCTGGAACTGGCGTTCGATGGCCTCGATCACTGGATCGTGCCCATGGCGCTGGTTGTGCTGGTGGGGCTTTTTCTGATTCAGCGCCATGGCACCGCGCGCATCGGCGTGCTGTTCGGCCCGGTGATGGTGACCTGGTTTCTGGTGCTCGGCGCGCTGGGTGTCTACGGCATCATGCAGTCGCCGGAAGTGCTGAAAGCGGTCAATCCGGCATGGGGTGTGAATTTCTTCATCATCCATCCGGGCATTGGTGTGGCCATTCTGGGTGCTGTGGTGCTTGCCCTGACCGGTGCCGAAGCGCTGTATGCCGACATGGGCCACTTCGGCCGCAAACCGATTTCACGCGCCTGGTTCATCCTCGTGCTGCCTGCGCTGTTGCTCAACTATTTCGGTCAGGGTGCGCTGGTGCTAGGCAATCCTGAAACGGTTCGTAACCCGTTCTACCTGTTGGCGCCGGGCTGGGCGCTGCTGCCGCTGATCGGTCTGTCGACGATGGCGACCATCATTGCCTCGCAAGCGGTGATCTCCGGCGCCTTCTCGATGACGCTGCAGGCGATCCAGCTGGGCTACATTCCGCGCATGCACATCCAGCACACCTCCAGCGACGCGCAAGGCCAGATCTACATCGGTGCCGTCAACTGGGCGCTGATGGCGGGTGTGATTCTGCTGGTGATCGGCTTCGAATCGTCTGGTGCGCTGGCGTCTGCCTACGGCGTTGCGGTGACCGGGACCATGCTCTGCACCACCATTCTGGTGTCGACGGTCATGCTGATGCTCTGGAAATGGCCGCCATTGCTGGCCGTTCCGC
Source organism: Pseudomonas syringae pv. coryli str. NCPPB 4273 (assembly GCF_000972175.1). NCBI lineage: Bacteria > Pseudomonadati > Pseudomonadota > Gammaproteobacteria > Pseudomonadales > Pseudomonadaceae > Pseudomonas > Pseudomonas syringae pv. coryli. The sequence goes on from NZ_AWQP01000037.1 coordinate 186,266, forward strand.
TGCTGATCTGCCTGCTGCTGGTGGACGGTCTGTTCTTCGCGGCCAACGTGCCGAAGATCTTCCAGGGCGGGGCTTTCCCGGTACTGGCGGGCGCGGTGCTGTTTATCCTCATGACCACCTGGAAGCGCGGCAAGCAATTGCTCGCGGAGCGAATCGACGAGGGCGGCCTGCCATTGCCGATCTTCATCGGCAGTATTCGCGTCCAGCCGCCGCATCGGGTACAGGGCACGGCAGTGTTCCTGACAGCACGTTCGGACGCCGTGCCCCATGCGCTGTTGCATAACATGCTGCACAACCAGGTGTTGCATGAGCAAGTGGTGCTGTTGACGGTGGTGTATGAAGATTCGCCGCGTGTGCCGTCCGCTCAGCGCTTCGAAGTCGAATCCTATGGCGAAGGCTTCTATCGGGTGATCCTGCACTTCGGCTTTATCGATGAGCCCGATGTACCGGCTGCGCTGGCCCTGTGTCACTTGCCGGAGCTGGACTTCAGTCCGATGCGCACCACGTACTTCCTAAGCCGCGAGACGGTGATCCCGTCCAAGATGGACGGCATGGCGCGCTGGCGTGAAGCGTTGTTCGCCTTCATGCTCAAGAACGCCAACGGCAACCTGCGCTTCTTCAAACTGCCGTTCAACCGGGTGATCGAGTTGGGCACGCAAGTGGAGATGTAAACGTTGGCCGGGTTGTCCGGCAGCGCAGATAAAAAAATCCCGGCAACCTCACGGTGCCGGGATTTTTTTTGGGTCGCAGACTGCAGCGTTACTGAGCGGTAGTCTTGCCCTGACGCTTGTTGATCGCGTCGATCAGACGTTTGGCCAGCGCCGGATAGTCCTCATCGAAGTGATGACCGCCTGGCAACTGGACCGCTTCGCCAACGGCGGTGGTGTCAGTGCAACCGCTGTCTTTCTTCTCTTCGACGCCGTAAACGCAGAACACCTTGGCGGCTGGCAGCTTGGCCATTTCCTGTCCGGTGGTGGCTTCCTTGCCTGCGTTGCCAAGCCAGCCGTCAACGTGAATCTCGAAGCTGCCGGTGCGCGCGAAGGCCAGCAGAATGATCGCGTCAACCCGGTTCTGATCGTCTGCTGCCAGGCGATTGTAGATGGCTGGCATGACGTCCGCACCGAACGAGTAGCCAGCCAGAATGAAGCGCTTGGTGCCCCATTTCTGACGGTAGTGGTTCATCAGGTCGGTGAGGTCGACGGCGGTCTGTTCCGGCGTCTTGTGTTCCCAGTAGTAGCGCAGTACGTCGATGCCCACCACCGGGTAGCCCATCTTGGCCATATCGCCGGCCACAACCTTGTCCAGATCGCGCCATCCGCCGTCACCGGACATGAACAGCGTCACGGTGTCGGAGGGCTGGCTGGCCGGGACTTCGACCGTCGGTATGCCCAGTCCGCCGCTGTCATTCTCGCCGAGCAGCAGATGACGAAGTTCGGTATTGAGCACCTGAGGCAGCGGGATGTCGTAGTCGCTGATGCTGGTGTCGGCGTTGCTCTGGTCGCGCACGAACGCTGCGCTCGGATCATCCGGCGCGTCGTTCCAGGCGGCCAGCCAGTGCCCGTGCGCAGCCTTTTGTGGCAGCGGTACGTCGCAGATCTGTGGCGGCTTCTCGTCTTCTTCCAAAACGGGCGGCGGATTCGAGGCATGCTCGAGCGCAAAACCTACCGAAATGGCCTGCGCCTTGTCATCGGTCTGTCCGGCCAGCCAGCGCCAGGCCAGTGTCGCGCCAGGGCCTATGCCACCGACGACCTTTGCCGGGCCGTCGAGCTTCGTCAGAGCGTCCTGAAAGGTCTTCTGTTGCAGGACGCAGTCGTCCTTGGGCAACACCACCTGAATGATGCGTGCCGACGCATCCTTGCTGATCGCCAGCAATTGCTTGTCGCTCAGCATGTCTTCAGCGGTAACGGCCAGTGCGATACGGGTCTTGATGCTGGTGGCCGGCGTTACGCTGGTCAGCGGCGCGCCACCGTCAAGGTTCGAGTGTTCCAGTGATGCGGGCGGGGCGGGGCGGGTCCAGACCCAGACTCCCAGCGCCACGATTAAAAGAACAATTACCAGAGCTGCGAGCAAAAGGCGCCAGGAGCGTCGAATCATCAGCGTTTCACCAATCCAGTCAGGCCGCCCGCAATCAGGGCGGCGGTGTCAGCCAGTGCCACAAGCGGATCGAGTCCGGCAGGCACGGCCATATAACGAGGTTCCCAATCGGGCTGAAACTTGTCCTTGAAGCGACGCAGCCCCTGGAAGTTGTACAGCTGTTCGCCACGGCGGAAGATCATCGAACCCAGACGCTGGGTGATGGGTGCGCCGCGTCGTGGCTGCAGGCCCGACAAAGGCACCATGCCCAGGCTGAAGCGCGCGTAGCCCTGGGCTTTGTAATGCAGAATCAGGCCGACCATCATGAACTCCATGGTCAGCTTGGGTGCATCCGGGTGAGAGCGCATCAGGTCCAGGCTGGCCAGTTCCGGGCTGGTGGTTTCCAGCAGGTTGGAGAACGCGACCGGCTTGCCCTGGAAGTGCACGATGGCAATGCGGAAGTACTTCAGGTACTCAGTGCTGAAACGGCCCAGCGAGAAGCCTTTTTCACGGACATTCTTGCCCGTCAGCCAGGCGTCGGAAATCACTTTCAGCTCGTCGATCGGCGCCTGGCCCGGTTCGTAGATTTCCAGCGAAAGACCGTCGCGGCCACCCCGGTTCCAGGTGTAACGCAGGTCTTTCATCTCCTTGCCCTTGGCGTCGATGTCGAAGCGACGCAGGTCGACGCGCGCTTCTTCACCCAGCTTGATGGCGGTGAGACCGATGTCCATGTAGAACGGCAGGTTTTCTGCACGTACCTGGTAGAACACCGGACGCGCATGGTGCACGTCGCACAGGTCGCGGAATTGCCAGATCAGCTCGGCACGCTGCTGTGTGGGGCCGATCGGGTCGTAAAGCGCTACCAGACTGCGGCCGCGATGCGAGTACATCAGGAACGCATTGCCGGCCGGATGGAACAGGATTGCCTTGTCGCCGGTCAGCACCAGGCCGCCATCCGGCTGTTTGGATGCTTTGAGGATCTCGGCTGCCTTGTCCAGGTCTGCCGCGTCGGGCAGCTTGATGACCGGTCTGGCAGTACGCAGCAACCAGGTCAGCGAAACCACCACCAGCAGTACTGCGCTGCCCAGCGCCGAACGCAGGCCGCGCGGCGCGTCTGCATCGAGGGTGAACTGCCACCACAACTGGTGACTGTAGGGTACGTCCTGATAGGCGAACAGCAGCAGCCAGATCGAGGCGCCGACCACACAGATGCTGGCAATCAGGTAGACCGGCGAGAACGGCAGCTCCAGCAGGCGACTTGGGCGGTAGAAGGAACGGCGGAAGGTCAGCAGCAGGCAGGCGGTCAGCAGCAGCATGCTGGCTTCTTCCCAGTCGAAGCCCTTGAGTATCGACAGCACTGCACCGACCAGCAGCAAAATAGAGGTCAGCATCCATGCAGCCGACAGTCGACGACGCAGGCCCTGGGCGAGCAGCAGGCACAGCACACCCACCAGGCTGGCCCCGAAGTGCGACGCATCGATCAGTCGATGCGGGATCATGAAGCCAACGTTTTCCAGACGGGTATCAATTTCAGGGGTGGCACCAGAGAAGAGCAGCACCACCCCCGACAAGAAAACCAGTAGTGCCAGAATCGGTGCCGCCAGCCCTGAGGCGACGCGCATGGCCTGCCGGGTTGGCAGCAGGCGCTGGGCCTCGGTAAACAGCAGGGTAAGGCAGGCCAGCAGCAGCGGCAGGATCACGTAGATCAGGCGATACAGCAGCAGCGCAGCGGCGAGCGGGGCGGCACCCAGCTCGTTGGCAAAGGCCGCAAGCAGAATCGCCTCGAACACGCCGACGCCGCCAGGCACATGGCTGAGCACGCCAGCCGCGAGCGCCAGCAGGTAGATAAGGATGAATGCACCCAGCGGCGGCGCATGCGGCAGCAGCAGGTACAGCACCATCGCTGCGGCGGCGACGTCCAGCGCGGTGATCACCAATTGAATCAGCGTCAGCTTCAAATCCGGAAGGCGCAAGGTGCGACGACCCAGACGAACCAGAATATTGTGCGGGATGTCCTGTTCCGGCAGGCGCCGACGGTAGACGAACACCGCCAGCAACAGACTGCCGATCAACACCGCTGTAGCGACTACAGCCAGCACGTCCACGGGAAGTTTGAGTGCCAGTGACGCGCCTGACAGGTTGCTCAGCGTGGCCAGTGCAGCCAGCGGCGGCAGCGCACAACCCAGTGACAGGCTGGCGAACACGGTCATGCGGGCGATTTCGATTGCGCCTACGCCGTGGCGTGAATAAAGCCTGTAGCGCACCGAGCCACCGGACAGCATCGACAGGCCGACCGCATTGCCGATGGCAAACGAGGTGAAGCCGCCGAGAAGCAGCGTCTTGATTGGCAGGTCGACATTGGCGTACCGACTGGCGGACAGTTCATAGCCCATCAGGATGATATAGCCGACGATTGCCGCGAGCAGCGCACCGCCCAGGGCTGGCAGGGGGACTGCGAACAGCGAATCGTGCAGCGCATACCAGTCCATTTCGACCAGCATGTGGCGGCAGGCTATAAGGGCCAGGCTGAACAACAGCAGCATCACCGCCAGCCCTATGGGCTGTCGGTATTTGCTCAGCAGCTCCCGCCAGTTATGGCGCGGTGGGCTGACGGGTTGCTCTGCATCAATGGTTTCATTGGAATCGGACATGTTGTCGCGCATCAATCACTCCTTGGATCGTGCGCGACAGGATGGAGGTATGCAGCCAAGTTACCAATCCCTACGCAGAAAATATTTCAGGATGTTAGCGCGTCAACGTCTAACGAGCGAATAGCGAATCGAGCCGGGTGATGCTGTTCAGCTACGGTTCAGTCGTGATTCAGCTTAGTAACACCTATCGGCAGCGCACGCAAAAACTGTCGTAAATGCACGCATTACGTTACAGATGTGATGATAGGGTTTCAAAGGGCTTTGGAAATAGTCTTTTTTGTCAGACAGTTAGCCGTTGCCCGCGCTGCTTTTTTACCGGAAACAAAAAAGGCCACTCTTTCGAGTAGCCTTTCTTGATGTTTGGTTGCGGGAGCCGGATTTGAACCGACGACCTTCGGGTTATGAGCCCGACGAGCTACCAGACTGCTCCATCCCGCGTCTGTGTGGCGGCATTCTACAGCCGAACGCCGAAGTGTCAACCCTTAATCCGCAAAGCATGCAAATGAGTAGCAGATTGTGCACATTTTGCACGCTTGGATTCGGATGCGCGGTTTTCAGGGCAGCATGCCTGCGTGGAGCATTATCAGGAAAGCGTACGGCCAGGCCGTCAGTATTCGCCGCAGGGTGCCGGGGAGCGCTGTATATCTGCGCGAGGCATGGCCCGATGTCCGGGGTTGAGAAGGGTGCTTTTCAGGCGCGCACAAAAAAGGCCACTCTTTCGAGTAGCCTTTCTTGATGTTTGGTTGCGGGAGCCGGATTTGAACCGACGACCTTCGGGTTATGAGCCCGACGAGCTACCAGACTGCTCCATCCCGCGTCTGTGTGGCGGCATTCTACAGAGAGATGACGAGGTGTCAATGGTTAGTTTCAAAAAAGTGCTTTTTCTTCAAATGCTTAGCGGATCCAGATGATCGGTCTGCACGGTATCGGCGCTTGCATGACGGGGCTTTGCAGCTGTTTCGGTCATGCATGATGGGCTTTTGACTGCTTTTCATGGCGGCCTTTCGCATCATTGGATGTTACTTGGCGGTACGAATGAGATACTGCGCGGCCATTGATTGCAAAATCTCATCAGGTCATGACGCAGCGCAAAATCATCCACATCGACTGTGACTGCTTTTATGCAGCCATTGAAATGCGTGACGAGCCCGACCTCGCTGGCAAGCCGCTGGCGGTAGGCGGCTCTGCGGAGCGGCGCGGGGTGATTGCGACCTGTAATTACGAGGCGCGCGCCTATGGCGTGCGTTCGGCCATGTCGTCCCGGCATGCGCTCAAGCTCTGCCCGGACCTGACCATCGTCAAGCCGCGCATGGATGCTTATAAAGAAGCATCGCGGGAAATCCACACGATCTTTCGGGATTACACCGACCTTATAGAGCCGTTGTCTCTGGATGAGGCTTTTCTGGACGTGTCCGATGCCGGGCACTTTTCCGGTAGCGCCACGCGTATCGCGCAGGACATCCGTCGTCGGGTCTCGAATCAGTTGCACATCACCGTGTCGGCGGGCGTTGCGCCCAACAAGTTTCTCGCCAAGATCGCCAGCGACTGGAAAAAGCCCAACGGGTTGTTCGTCATCACGCCGGATCAGGTCGAGGATTTCGTCGCTTCCTTGTCGGTCACCAAGCTTCATGGCGTAGGAAAAGTCACCGCAGACAAGCTCGGCCGGCTGGGTATCGTCGACTGCGCCGACCTGCGAAGCCGCAGCAAGCTCGCGCTGGTTCGCGAGTTCGGCAGCTTTGGTGAGCGCCTCTGGAGTCTGGCGCACGGGATCGATGATCGACCGGTGCAGAATGACAGCCGACGTCAGTCAGTCAGCGTTGAAAATACTTACGATACGGACCTGCCCGACCTGGCAGCCTGCCTGGAAAAACTGCCCGACCTGCTGGAAACCCTGAGTGGCCGTATGGCCAGAATGGAAGGGCAGTACCGGCCCGGCAAGCCGTTCGTCAAAGTGAAGTTTCACGACTTTACGCAGACGACTCTCGAGCAGTCCGGAGCCGGCAGGGACCTGGGCAGTTATGAACAGTTGCTGGCTCAGGCGTTCGCCCGCGGTGGCAAGCCGGTGCGATTACTGGGCATAGGCGTGCGTCTGCACGATCTGCGTGCAGCCCATGAACAGCTGGAATTGTTCTCTCGATAATGAAAGGCCGCGGTTATACGCCGCGGCCTTTCATGTTACAGGCACTTGTTACTGGCTCTGGGCAGGAACGGCGACCAGGCGGCCAGCGTCTCTGGCGAGTGACTTGAGAAATTCCCCCTGCAGCTGTGGATCGTTGCGCGTCAGTTCGATGAGGTTCTGTTCCAGCTCGCTGGCTTCTTCTTCCAGCCCCATATCAGAAAGACGCTTGACGCGATGCACCCACTGGCTGACCTCATCATCTTCAAGGTCGTCGTAGATCAGGGCGTGCGCCTCCAGCAGCTTGCCGCGTAGCGAATGGCTGATGGGCAAACTGGCGCTCGTGTGCGCGCTGTCCTGATCGTCTTCGACGTTGATATAAATGCGAGTGATGCGGCTCAGGTCCTGTTCGGCAAACGGACTGTCCAGCAGGTTCAGGCGCAGGATGCCGTTGCGGTCAGTGCTCATTTCGTGAGTTTCATTGCCGGCCTTGACCATCACCGGGCGTTCATTCCAGGGCAGGGTGGAGTTCTCGATTCGCTTGTCTTTCTGAACCTCGTCGATGCTCGCCAGATTCTGCTCGGCGCGACCGTGGGACGGGGCATTCATGAACGGGTTGAGACCTGCCACGCCATAGTGAATCCAGTCCTTGGTCATGCTTTCCGGCAAATTGCCCAGCGCAAACACGTTGACCACGTTGGCCCCGACACCTGCGACAACAGCGACTGCGCCGAGCGGGATCTCGTAGACCTCCCGCCACGGTTGGTAAGGCGTGTAGCGGTCATAGTGGCGGGTGACTTCAAAGTCGGTGACCTCGAACGATTTGTGCTCGTGAATCCGCACGCGGCGTTGCGGCAACTCCAGTGTCTTGGGTTCGCCGATATCGACTTGCAGAGTATGTTCGAGCAGTTTGCGTTCGACTCGCTCCTCGTGCTCGCTGCGCTGAGAGAGCTGGTTGGCACAGCCGCCGACGAGAAATGAGCCGCACAGAACGGCGCTGCCGAGGCTTAGGGTGCTTCGTTTGAGCATGGGATCTCTGATGCGGATTGGGCGAGTGAAGAGCGGCGCACCTGCGAGCAGGTGCGCCTTTTGACTCAGCGGTTCACTTTGCCCTGGATGAACGACAGCACGTCCGCGACTGCAATGGCTTGCGGTTGCGATTCGGTACGGCTCTTGTATTCCAGATTGCCTTCGGCCAGGCCTCGGTCGCTCACCACGATGCGGTGCGGGATACCGATCAGTTCCATGTCGGCGAACTTGATGCCCGGGCTGGTCTTCTTGTCGCGGTCGTCGAGCAATACTTCAAAACCGGCAGCCGTCAGGTCGGCGTACAGTTTGTCCGTCGCTTCACGAACGGCGTCTGTCTCGTAGCGCAGCGGGACCAGCGCAATCTGGAACGGCGCGAGGGTATCGTTCCAGATGATGCCGTTTTCGTCGCTGTTCTGTTCGATGGCGGCTGCAACCACTCGGGAAACACCGATGCCGTAGCAACCCATCGCCAGATTGACCGGCTTGCCGTTTTCACCCAGCACCTGGCACTTCATCGCTTCGCTGTACTTGGTGCCCAGCTGGAAGATGTGGCCTACTTCGATGCCGCGCTTGATTTCCAGCGTGCCCTTGCCGTCCGGGCTCGGGTCGCCCGCAACCACGTTGCGCAGGTCGGCAACGGTCGGAACCGGCAGATCGCGCTCCCAGTTGACGCCGAAATAGTGTTTGTCGTCGATGTTGGCACCGACGCTGAAGTCGCTCATCAGCTCGACAGAGCGGTCGATGATGCACGGCAGTGGCAGGTTCAATGGGCCCAGTGAGCCCGCGCCTGCGCCGATGGCGTCGCGCAGTTCGGCTTCGGACGCCATGACCAACGGGTTGGCGACCTGTTCCAGCTGGCTGGCCTTGATTTCATTGAGCTCGTGATTGCCGCGGATGATCAGGGCGATCAGCTTGCCTTCTTCGGCAGCATGCACCACCAGGGTCTTGACGGTTTTCTCGATGGGCAGACCGAAACCTTCGACCAGTTGGGCGATGGTCTTGGCGTTCGGCGTGTCGATCAGACGCAGCTCTTCGGTAGCGGCAGGGCGCGTCTTCTCGCGAGGAATCGCCTCGGCCTTTTCGATGTTGGCTGCGTAATCGGAGCCGTCGCTGAACACGATATCGTCTTCGCCGGATTCGGCCAGTACGTGGAATTCGTGCGAGCCGGCGCCACCAATCGAGCCGTTATCCGCTTCGACCGGGCGGAACTTCAGGCCCAGTCGGGTGAAGATGTTGCTGTACGCCAGATGCATGCGGTCGTAGGTAACCTGCAGCGATTCGTGATCGGCGTGGAACGAGTAGGCGTCTTTCATGACGAACTCGCGTCCACGCATCAGGCCGAAGCGTGGGCGGATCTCGTCACGGAATTTGGTCTGGATCTGGTACAGATTGATCGGCAGCTGTTTATAGCTGTTGAGCTCATTGCGTGCCAGATCGGTGATGACTTCTTCGTGGGTCGGGCCCAGGCAGAACTCACGGTTGTGGCGGTCGACCAGACGCATCAGCTCCGGGCCATACTGCTCCCAGCGTCCGGATTCCTGCCACAGTTCTGCGGGTTGAATGCCGGGCATCAGAATTTCGAGTGCGCCTGCGGCGTTCATTTCTTCACGAACGATGGCTTCGACCTTGCGCAGTACGCGCAGGCCCATGGGCAGCCAGGTGTAGAGGCCGGAGGCCAGCTTGCGAATCATGCCGGCGCGCAGCATCAGCTGATGGCTGACCACGACCGCATCGGAAGGGGTTTCTTTCTGTGTGGCGAGCAAAAATTGACTGGTGCGCATGGTTGGCCGTTGTCGGTTGCTGAGACAGGAAATGACCTGGCATTGTACGGCGCTGTGCCGGTCGCGTACAGGGCGCGGCTGGCTTACAGGTGGCGTTGAAGCGCTTTCATGGGCTCATGAAAAAGCCCGGCATGTGCCGGGCTTCTTCTATTAACGAGTGCTGAGCGGGGATTACAGGATCGAGATCGGGTAATCGACAATCAGGCGGAACTCGTTGACGTCGCCTTCGCCCTGGTCGGCGTTGGCGCGGTGCCATGCCTGACGCATACGGAAGGACAGATCTTTGGCTGGGCCAGTCTGTACGACGTATTTGGCTTCAAGGTTGGTTTCGTGGTGCTCGCCGTCTGCACCGTACAGGCCAGCATAAGCGCTGTCGGTAGGTGTTTTGGTGCCGTCGATGTCAGTACCCTTGATGTAGCGGGTCATGAAGCTCAGGCCTGGAACGCCGTACGGGGTCATGTTCAGGTCGTAGCGGACCTGCCAGGATTTTTCACCCGGACCGTTGAAGTCGGAGTACTGGATCGAGTTGTTCAGGAAGATCGAGTCGCCACCGCGGTTGTTGTCACCGATACCGATGTAGTCGAACGGCGTGTCACCGTTGATCTTCTGGAACGCCAGGGTCACGGTATGGGCAGCAAGGAACGAGTAGGCTGCGGAACCGGAAAACGCGGTGTTGCTGATCGAGCCGGCTTTGGCGCTGCCTTCGTCAACGGTGCGATAGATGTTCGCATCGAATGCCAGAGACTGATCATTGCCCAGAGGCAGGGCGTAGTTCACGTTACCGTAGTATTGATCCCAGACGTCTTCCAGCTTGGCGGCATAGAATGCAACACCCAGGCTGTCGGTAATCGCGTATTTACCGCCAGCGAAATCAGCACTGTTGGCTTGGACGCCAGCATAAGTTGCCCAGATGCTGCCATTATGACTGGTATCGTCCTGGCTGGTGCCTGAGTAGAAGTGCCCTGCTTCAAGATCCAGACCTGCAATCTCGCTACTTTGCAGACTCAGACCGCTAGCTGTCTGAGGTAGCAGACGCGAGCCGCCAACCCCGAACACTGGGCTTGTAGGCTGCATGTCACCGATTTTCAGCTCAGTCTTCGAAATGCGGAACTTGACTGCGCCGCCAGCTTTGGACTGGGTATCTTCGTTGTTACCGGCAGCGTCGGTGATCAGGTTGCCGGAACCCGAGTATTTGTCCGGGCCCCACAGCTTGACGCCAGCGTAGGCGAAAGCCTCGACGCCGACACCGATAGTGCCTTGGGTGTAGCCGGTGCTGAAGTTGGCCAGGATCCCTTGGGTCCAGTCGCGATCGTCGTCAGCGCCAGCTTTCTTGTCACGGTTGTAATAGTAATTGCGCAACTTCAGGTCAAGCGTGCTGCCTTCCACAAAGCCCTTGGCATCAGCCTGATCGCTGACGAAAGGTGCGGCTGTTGCCATTTGGGCGCTGGCTGCCGTAACGGCCAGTGCGATTGCGCTCCACTTCATCACTCTCATCGTGATTGCTCCTTTGGTTTTTAGAAGATTTGTCTGCCGTCCCACCTGTTTTTTTATCTGGGCGGCTCTTTCTATTTTTGTCGGCGGAATCTATATCACGCTGACTTGGGTTGCTATAGCTACAGCCTTATCCTTTCAGAATCTTTACGACGCGCAGCCGAGCTAGCCTGTAGTGGCATTCTGCACCTTGTCAGATCGATCAAAGTGCGGTCCGTCACGGCGTCCCTCAGGGTCGCAAGCCTTGTTTTTCCCTTGATTCTGTCACCCCTGTTTTCCGCCAGGGATGTCGTGATCATATGGGTGATAAAGCAACAAGCGTGCACAAAGTTTCCGAAAATGAAAAAATTTTGTGAAAAATCAGAATCAAGATCGCATTTTTGCTCCATCTAGCTGTTTTAACTGACTATTTTTATTTTTTGAAAATGCCTCAGGCTTTTCTGCACCAAGGGTGGTTTCTGCCCCTCCCACCCAAAAACGTTACCGGTATAGGCTTACATTGAGTAGAAAACGAATCCGTTGTGTTGCTGTCGCAACAGCAGTGTGTGATTTTGGTGCATTCCCCATCGGGCTCGCCTGAACCTGGAGCATTGCTCTGGATGGCGGTCATGGTGATGCAATGGATGTTTCATTTTCATGTACGCGAGGCAGGCAATTGTAAGGCGGTGGTTCAAGGTGAGGCTGTTTACAGCGGGATCCGCGGTCAGTCAGTGGCGTCAAATCGGTGCGGCGACCGTTGTGGTTGGTGCATTCTGGTGCATAGGTGAAGCCTCACGCGAAGCCTAGTATCCTGCCTGCCTATCGCAGCACCCTGTTACCGACAGGGCAGGTGCATTCACCTGGCAATCAGGAGCTTTTTATCGTGTTCGTTCTGGATTCCCGTCTTCAACAAGACACCTTGCCGATTGGCGACTTTCCGCTGTGCCGGTTACTTCTCTCCAACGACAGTCACTACCCCTGGTTCATTCTGGTGCCGCGCCGCGCAGACATCACCGAAGTCTTTCAGCTGAGTGCAGCAGACCAGATGCAGTTGTGGCAGGAAACGAGTGCGCTGGCCAAGGTGCTTAACGAGCTCTTCGATGCGGATAAAATCAACGTTGCCGCCTTGGGCAACGTAGTGAGCCAGCTGCATATGCACGTCATCGTGCGCAAACGTGACGATGCCGCCTGGCCTGCGCCCGTGTGGGGCAAGCAGGCTGCCATCGCTTATACCGACGAGCAGCTCTCGGCAATCCGCCGGCAGCTGAAGCCGGTACTGACAGATGATTTTCGATTTGAGGAGGCGTAATCATGAGCCTTGAAGAGCGAGTCATGGAGCTTGAAAGCCGTATGGCCTTTCAGGACGATACGATCCAGGCACTCAATGACGTGCTGGTAAAGCAGCGGCGCGAGCTTGATCATCTGCAACTGCAGATGGCGGCGATGCTCAAGCGTCAGGAGGAAATGGGCAGTCAGTTCGAGACCTTCGAGGAAGATGCGCCGCCACCTCACTATTGATCGGCTGCCATAAAAAAACCGCGACTTCCGTCAGGAGGTCGCGGTTTTTTGTTGCTTGAAACAATCAGCGGCGGGGCAGGGCTGCAATGACATCTTCGGCCTGCAGGCCTTTGTCGCGGTTCATCACGGAAAATTCGACGCGCTGTCCTTCGACCAGTACGCGATGACCCTCACCGCGAATGGCGCGAAAATGCACGAAAATATCGTCGCCGGAATCCCGGGAGATGAAACCGAAGCCTTTGGAGGTGTTGAACCACTTTACGGTGCCAGTATCACGATTTCCCATATCGTGGCTTTGCGGCGCGGACGAGGGGGTGTAAGACCTGTAAAAGCTGACGCCCAAGTGCAGAGCGACGGCTACGATGGCGACAGCCAGGCTCACCAGAATGGCAGGTTGACCGGCGATGTCGGGTAGAGGAACAAGCAAGGTTAACGTTTGTACGATTACCGCGATGACAAGCAGCGCACTGACCAGATTTTGCAGATTATGACGCGGGCCTCGATTCCAGTAAGGAATGACCGGAGCGAGTATCAGGTTAAGCAGTCCTAGAAAAGCCAGGCAAATCGCGTCAGGATTTTGCAGGTAGAGAGATGCCGCTTCACTACGCAGGCTCGGTATGAAAGAAAGCAACAGGGCTGCTGCTCCCGTTACCAGATGGACGATTTTCAACATTTTAAAAAGCTCACATGCAAGAAGGATTACAAGAAATAGCTGGTAACGCCCGGTACGCTTCTGAACAAGATGAGGCGTGATGCACGGGCGCCGGGCCGGCCTATGTGCCAGCGCTGGATGACAACTCGTTGGCGACACGGCGTGTATTTAACAGCAAAGCCTGATCCTACTCAAATCAGCAATCGATAATGGTAAGGGGGCCTCTCCGGCCCTGGCAGTCCTCTGTCCTTTAATACGTCTGCGGATGCCGAAACAGAGCGCTCTGGCGTATTTTGCTGATGATTCTTCCAGGCGCGCGAGGATTTTCTGCCCCAGGCGCCCGCTGTAGCCCCGTGTGAATAGCCGTGGGGCTGGTGTGAGTCGCTGCCAGCAGACATCGTCCTGCCAACGGAAAGCTGCGCCATTCGGGTTCTCTTGATAGAGTAGTCGCCTTTACTGCTTTTCAATCCTCACCAAAAGGGCATGAAACATGGCAATCGATATCGGTATCAGTGAAGAGGATCGCAAATCGATCGTGGACGGTCTGTCGCATCTGCTGTCGGATACTTATGTGCTTTACCTCAAGACTCACAACTTTCACTGGAATGTCAGCGGGCCGATGTTTCGCACGCTGCATTTGATGTTCGAAGAACAGTATAACGAACTGGCACTGGCGGTTGATTCCATCGCCGAGCGTATTCGTGCTCTGGGCTTTCCGGCGCCGGGTACTTATTCGACGTATGCGCGCCTGTCTTCCATCAAGGAAGAAGAAGGCGTACCCAGTGCTGAAGATATGATCAAAAGTCTGGTGCAGGGTCAAGAGGCTGTTGTCCGTACTGCTCGTAGTATCTTTCCTCTTCTGGATAAGGTTAGTGATGAGCCGACGGCTGACCTGCTGACGCAACGCATGCAGGTTCATGAGAAAACCGCCTGGATGCTGCGCTCGATGCTTGAGTCCAAGTAACGGCCAGGGACGAGTGGCTTCAAGTGCTACTCGTCCCGTTCCTGAGTTGTTCTTCGCCCGTCACACCTGTCACTTCCTGCACCTGCTTTCATTGCGCAATCGCTCGGGCAAGCCGAAGCCTAGCAGTCGCGCGCTGCGCTGCAGCTCTCCTCGCTTTTATTGGTGTCCCCTTCAAGGTTAATAACGATATTCCGTTGTTTCCTGTAGCCATCTCCTACAGTGACAACGTGTAGGGGCTTCTGGCTATAAAATCGCCAATCATGTTTTATACATCGGGACATTTATTTGTTTTTGAATATTTCTTTTGGTGTTTAAAATTCAATGATTCGAAGGTGGCGGTTATGATGTTACGAAGTGCTGAGCGAGAGCTTAAGTTGCTGCACCGAGAGGTGGAAATACGCCATGATCCTTTTGTCGAGGATTTCAATATGACGCTGGCGCAGCCGCACTCAAAATCCGTTCGACTTAACGGCCTGGCGACGTGCCTGCGTCTGGAGAAAGTGTACTGGAACATTCTTTCAGGTATCGCCAGTAGTAATGAGTGCTCCGTCAATGCGGTACTGTCCTACATTGATCGGGAGGTTCACTTACGGTACGGAGGTGTGAAGAATTTCAGTGGTTTGATTCGTGTTGTCTGTGTGGCGCATCTTTTGAAGGGCGACTGCCTGGAAAATTCTCACGTCTAGCGTGGTTTTATCCTCATTCCTGTGGGCTCGCTCAGGTGGGCCTGCGCTTTCCCCCGCAGCGCGAGCGAACGGCTCGGCTGCGCGGGGTGATCATGAGCTTATCCGGTCGTTAATAGGTTCGTCCGGCTGCACGGTGCCAATTAACTCTATATAATCCTCCGTCTTGCTAGCGGGCGTGACTCTGCGTGGGCCAGGGCCGGCTTTAGCCTTGTGCCGGTGCCTTGTACCTCTGAGCGCAAGCCAGGAGCGAAATCGCCACCGAATTCGAATTACGAGAAGTGAAAACACCATCATGATGCGCAGCCATTATTGCGGCCAACTGAACGAGAGTCTGGAAGGCCAGGAAATTACCCTTTGCGGATGGGTCCACCGTCGTCGTGACCACGGGGGCGTTATCTTCCTCGATATCCGCGACCGTGAAGGCATGGCTCAAGTCGTGTTCGACCCGGATCGTGCCGACAGCTTCGCTGCCGCTGATCGCGTGCGCAGTGAGTACGTGGTCAAGGTCGTGGGCAAGGTTCGTGCTCGTCCGGCAGGTGCCGTGAACGCGAACATGGCGTCAGGCGCCATCGAGGTTCTGGGTTACGAGCTCGAGGTGTTGAACGAGTCCGAAACGCCGCCGTTCCCGCTGAACGAGTATTCCGACGTCGGCGAGGAAACACGTCTGCGTTATCGCTTCATCGACCTGCGCCGTCCGGAAATGGCCGAGAAGCTGCGTCTGCGTTCGCGCATCACTACCAGTATCCGTCGCTATCTGGATGACAACGGCTTCCTCGACGTCGAGACGCCGATCCTGACCCGCGCCACCCCGGAAGGCGCTCGCGACTATCTGGTGCCAAGCCGCACACACCCGGGCAGCTTCTTCGCCCTGCCGCAATCGCCTCAGCTGTTCAAGCAACTGCTGATGGTGGCTGGCTTCGATCGTTACTACCAGATCGCCAAATGCTTCCGCGACGAAGACCTGCGTGCTGACCGTCAGCCGGAATTCACCCAGATCGACATCGAAACCAGCTTCCTCAACGAAGAGGACATCATCGGTCTGACCGAGAAGATGGTTCGTCAGCTGTTCAAGGAAGTTCTGGACCTGGAGTTCGGTGATTTCCCGCACATGACCTTCGAAGAGGCCATGCGCCGCTACGGTTCCGACAAGCCGGACCTGCGCAACCCGCTGGAACTGGTGGATGTTGCCGATCAGCTCACCGGCGTGGAATTCAAGGTGTTCAGCGGCCCGGCCAACGATCCCAAGGGACGCGTTGCCGCACTGCGTGTACCGGGCGCCGCCAGCATGGCGCGCAGCCAGATCGACGACTACACCAAGTTCGTCAGCATCTATGGTGCCAAGGGTCTGGCCTACATCAAGGTCAACGAGCGCGCGAAGGGGCCGGAAGGCTTGCAGTCGCCGATCGTCAAGTTCATTCCGGAAGACAACCTGAACGTCATCCTCGATCGTGTTGGTGCGGTTGATGGCGACATCGTTTTCTTCGGTGCGGACAAGTTCAAGATCGTCAGCGAGGCCCTTGGTGCGCTGCGTATCAAGATCGGCAATGACCTCAAGCTGCACACTTGCGAGTGGGCACCGATGTGGGTCGTTGACTTCCCGATGTTCGAAGAAAACGACGACGGCAGCTTCACCGCGTTGCACCACCCCTTCACGGCACCCAAGTGCACGCCTGAAGAGCTGGAGGCCAACCCGGCGACCGCGCTGTCGCGTGCCTACGACATGGTGCTCAACGGCACCGAGCTGGGCGGCGGTTCGATCCGTATCCATCGCAAGGAAATGCAACAGGCGGTCTTCCGTCTGCTGGGCATTGCCGAAGACGAGCAGCAGGAGAAGTTCGGCTTCCTGCTCGATGCCTTGAAATACGGCGCGCCACCGCACGGTGGTCTGGCTTTCGGTTTGGACCGTCTGGTAATGCTGATGACCGGCGCGCAATCGATTCGTGAAGTGATTGCGTTCCCGAAAACCCAGAGCGCGGCCGATGTCATGACCCAGGCGCCTGGCGTTGTCGATGCCAAAGCGTTGCGCGAGCTGCACATCCGTCTGCGCGAGCAGCCGAAGGCCGAGTGATGCCGGGCAGGGCGTATCGTCGATACGCCCTGTATCTGCCCTTATTGAGTGAAGCTTTTTGCCCGGTTTTTCAGGGCGAAAGGTGAAGGTGTTTCAAAAAGAATCTGGAGCGAAAAATGGCAGGTCATTCTAAGTGGGCGAACATCAAGCACCGCAAAGAGCGTCAGGATGCCAAGAAAGGCAAGATTTTCACCAAGTGGATCCGTGAGCTGACCGTTGCTGCGCGTCAGGGTGGCGGTGATCCCGGCTCCAACCCGCGTCTGCGGTTGGCGCTGGACAAGGCGCTTGGTGCGAACATGACCCGTGACACCATTGATCGTGCGGTGGCGCGAGGAGTAGGGGCCTCCGACGGTGATGATGTCGAAGAGCTGGGTTACGAGGGCTATGGTCCGGGCGGCGTGGCGGTCATGGTTGAAACCATGACCGACAACCGCAATCGTACTGCGGCGGCTGTACGTCATGCGTTCACCAAATGCGGCGGCAATCTCGGCACAGACGGTTCTGTTGCCTACCTGTTCGATCGCAAGGGCCAAATCTCCTTCGCTGCCGGTGTCGATGAGGATTCGCTGATCGAGGCTGCTATGGAGGCCGATGCTGACGATGTCGTGACCAACGAAGACGGCTCGATCGATGTGTTCACCTCGTTCTCCGGGTTTTATGCGGTGCGTAACGCATTGGAGGCAGCAGGCTTCAAGGCTGCAGATGCAGAGATCGTCATGCTGCCGACCACCAGCGCTGTGCTTGATCTGGAAACCGCCGAAAAGGTACTCAAGCTGATTGATATGCTCGAAGACCTGGATGACGTGCAGAACGTCTATTCAAACGCGGAAATCCCGGACGAAGTGATGGAACAGCTGGGCTGATCGCTCACAGGCAACACCAGGTCGGAAGCCGGGGGAACGAAGCTGTGAGCAACACGCAGCTATCGGCCCCCGGCTTCTGCCTTTATGCTGCACCTATTGTTTTGCGTGACCTTCTCAAGCTGCAGGCGTTATGACTCTTATTCTTGGTATCGATCCCGGTTCGCGAATCACCGGCTATGGCGTGGTACGCGACACCGGACGCGGCTGTGTCTATGTTGCGTCGGGCTGCATCCGCACTGGCAGCGGCGAGCTGCACGAGCGTTTGCAGATCGTTTATCGCGGTGTGCGGGAGGTCATCAAGACCTACGGGCCGGTGACGATGGGTATCGAAAAGGTTTTCATGGCGCGTAACGCCGATTCGGCATTGAAGCTGGGGCAGGCCAGGGGCGCAGCCATCGTGGCGGGTGCCGAAGAGGCGCTGGAAATTGCCGAGTACACCGCAACCCAGGTCAAGCAGGCCGTTGCAGGAACCGGCGGTGCCAATAAAGAACAGGTGATGATGATGGTCATGCATCTGCTCAAGCTGACCCAAAAGCCGCAAATCGATGCGTCCGATGCCCTTGCCATCGCCCTGTGCCACGCGCATACGCGCTCCAGTCTGATTCCTCACGGGTTGGCCACTGCGCGCAGTCGCGGCGGCCGCTTGCGGCTCTGACTGGCATTATGTGTCCGCATATTTTCTATGATGACGGTGTTCAACTTCTTCGCGCGAGCGACAGGCAACACGAAAGGATCTGAAACGTGATTGGACGTTTACGCGGCTCTCTCGCCGAAAAGCAGCCTCCGCATCTGGTGCTGGATGTCAACGGTGTCGGCTATGAGGTGGAAGTGCCGATGACCACCCTGTACCGGTTGCCGCATGTTGGCGAGACGGTGACGTTGCACACCCACCTGGTGGTCCGTGAGGACGCGCACCTTTTGTACGGCTTCTACGAAAAGCGCGAGCGCGAGCTGTTTCGTGAGCTGATCCGGCTCAATGGCGTCGGCCCCAAGCTGGCACTGGCGCTGATGTCCGGTCTGGAAGTCGATGAGCTGGTGCGTTGCGTGCAGGCGCAGGACACGTCGGCGCTGACGCGCATTCCCGGCGTGGGCAAGAAGACCGCCGAGCGTCTGCTGGTCGAGCTCAAGGATCGTTTCAAGGCCTGGGAGTCCTTGCCAGGCACTTTTACGCTGGTTTCCAATGGCCCCAATCAGGCTGAGCCTGTAGCGTCGGCAGAATCCGATGCGGTCAGCGCACTGATTTCGCTGGGCTACAAACCTCAGGAGGCGAGCAAGGCTGTCTCCGCCATCAAGGAAAAAGATTTGAGCAGTGCGGATCTGATTCGCCGTGCGTTGAAGGGGATGGGTTAAGTGATAGACGCCGACCGCCTGATAACCGCCACTGGTGGCCGTGATCGTGATGAACAGATGGACCGCGCGATTCGGCCACTGAGCCTCGCGGACTACATCGGCCAGCCGACCGTGCGCGAGCAGATGGAGTTGTTCATCCAGGCTGCCCGTGGTCGCAGCGAAGCGCTGGACCACACGCTGATCTTCGGTCCGCCCGGTCTGGGCAAGACCACGCTTGCCAACATCATCGCCCAGGAAATGGGCGTGTCGATCAAGAGTACGTCCGGCCCGGTCCTCGAGCGGCCCGGCGATCTGGCCGCGATCCTGACCAATCTCGAACCCAATGACGTGCTGTTCATCGACGAGATCCATCGTCTGTCGCCGATCGTCGAGGAAGTGCTGTACCCGGCAATGGAAGACTTCCAGCTCGACATCATGATCGGTGAGGGTCCGGCAGCGCGTTCGATCAAGCTTGATCTGCCGCCGTTCACGCTGGTCGGCGCGACCACTCGTGCCGGCATGCTGACCAATCCGTTGCGCGACCGCTTCGGCATCGTGCAGCGACTCGAGTTTTACAACATCGCCGATCTTTCGACGATTGTCTCGCGCTCGGCAGGCATTCTGGGTTTGGTCATCGAGCCGCAGGGCGCTTTCGAGATCGCCAGGCGCGCTCGTGGCACGCCGCGTATCGCCAACCGCCTGTTGCGTCGCGTACGGGATTTTGCCGAAGTTCGTGGCAACGGGCAGATTACCCGGCAGACAGCCGATAAGGCCCTCAACCTGCTGGACGTCGACGAGCACGGCTTCGATCATCAAGACCGGCGTTTGCTGCTGACCATGATCGAGAAGTTCGACGGTGGTCCGGTGGGCGTGGACAGCCTGGCGGCGGCAATCAGCGAAGAGCGTCATACGATCGAAGACGTACTCGAGCCCTATTTGATCCAGCAAGGCTATATCATGCGCACACCTCGAGGGCGTGTGGTGACCCGGCATGCGTATCTGCATTTCGGCCTGAATATCCCGTCGAGGATGGGCGAGATACCGGTACCGGATGATTTTGGCGACGAGCCTGTGGATTTATAGCGATGCTTTGCAATTTATTTGCAGTCTGCGTGGTCACATTGCCAGTCCTGCCGCCGATACCTGTAACTAAGTGGCAAAACGTTGAAAAACAGTTGCCTGACCCGATTGGCAACCTGAGGAGTAAGCTCTAGAGTATGCGCGCGCAAAACGGGGTTCAGTCGTTCGCACATCGCTGTCGCGTTTATTACGAGGACACCGATGCCGGCGGCATCGTCTACTACGTCAATTATCTGAAATTCATGGAGCGGGCTCGTACCGAGCGGCTACGGGAATTGGGCTTTGCCCAATCCGAACTGGCGCAGGAAAACCTTTTATTTGTCGTGCACTCCAGTGAGGCTCGTTATCACAAGCCGGCGCGGCTGGATGACGAGTTGCTCGTCAGTGCAGAAGTAACCGAATTGAATCGCGTCAGCCTGCGCTTTAAACAGCAGATCAGGCGGGCGTCGGATGCAACGCTGCTCTGTGAAGGGCAGTTCCTAGTGGCGTGTGTACGCGCCGATAGTTTTAAACCCCGGGCCATTCCCGAAGCTCTGCGAGCGGCCTTCGCCGACCAGGGCGGCGCGGGCATACATTCAGAGCAGGAGATAAAGCGTGGAAGCTAACGTCGTCGACCATTCCTCCATGTGGAGTTTGGTCAGCAATGCCAGCATTGTTGTTCAGTTGGTAATGCTGATTCTGGTAGCTGCTTCGGTCACTTCGTGGATCGTGATTTTTCAGCGCAGCAATATGCTGCGCGCAGGTCGACGTGCACTGGACAGCTTTGAAGAGCGTTTCTGGTCGGGTATCGATCTGTCCAAACTGTACCGTCAGGCGGGCAGCAATCCCGATCCGGACTCGGGCGTCGAGCAGATCTTCCGTGCCGGTTTCAAGGAGTTCTCGCGTCTGCGTCAGCAGTCCGGCGTCGATCCTGATGCGGTCATGGAAGGTGTGGCGCGCGCCATGCGTGTTGCCATCTCCCGCGAGGAAGAGAAACTCGAAGCCGGCCTGCCATATCTGGCGACCGTCGGTTCTACCAGTCCTTATGTCGGTCTGTTCGGTACTGTCTGGGGGATCATGAACTCCTTCCGCGGTCTGGCGACTGCGCAGCAGGCAACGCTGGCTACCGTTGCACCGGGCATTGCCGAAGCACTTATTGCAACGGCCATCGGCCTGTTTGCAGCCATTCCAGCCGTTATTGCCTACAACCGTTTCGCCGCGCGCAGTGAGACCTTGATCAGCCGTTATTACACGTTTGCTGACGAGTTCCAGGCCATCCTGCACCGTAAAGTGCACACCAGCGAAGAGTGAGCAGGTAATTCCCCATGGCTTTAATCGCTCGAGATCGTCGCAGAAAACGCAAGCCGGTCGCCGAAATGAACGTAGTGCCCTACATCGACGTGATGCTGGTGTTGCTCGTGATTTTCATGGTGACGGCTCCCATGATCAACCAGGGCGTGAAAGTCGACTTGCCCAAGGTCTCCAGCGAGGCTTTGCCGCAAGACAACAACAATCAGGTCCTGACCATTTCGATCAAGGCTGACAAGACCTATTACTGGAACCTTGGCAGCGAAGTCGATACCGACAAGCAGATGGACAAGGCAATGACCCTGCCACAGCTGACTGCCGCAGTGACCAAGATCGTCGCTGCCGGTCGTGACGCAGGCAAGCAGACCCAGGTTTTCATTCGTGGTGACAAGACCGTCGATTACGGCTCGGTCATGGGCACCATGGGCGGGCTGCAGAAGGCTGGGGTAGGGAACGTTGGCTTGATTACCGAGGCACCCTGATGCAGCCGATTCGAGAGCCGTCCGCCTCGGAAAGCTACTTCTGGCCCAGTGTCTGGGCCGTGGCATTGCATATTCTGATTTTCGGCATGCTGTTCGTCAGCTTTGCCATGACTCCGGATCTGCCCGAAGCCAAGCCTATCGTTCAGGCAACGCTCTATCAGCTCAAGTCCAAGAGCCAGGCCACTACCCAGACCAACCAGAAGATTGCCGGTGAGGCGAAGAAAACCGCTGCGCGACAAACAGAAGTCGAACAGCTGGAGCAGAAAAAGATCGAGCAGCAAAAACAGGAAGCTGTAAAAGCTGCGGAACAAAAGAAAGAAGAGTCCGCTCAAAAAGCCGAAGAGCAGAAAGCTGCCGACGAAGCCAAAAAGGCCGAACAGAAAGCAGAGGAGGCCAAAAAGGCTGACGATGCCAAGAAAGCTGATGAAGCCAAGAAGGTTGCCGATGCCAAAAAGCTTGAAGATAAGCAACAGGCTGATATAGCCAAGAAAAAGGCCGAGGAAGAGGCGAAGAAAAAAGCCGAAGAAGACGCCAAGAAAGCTGCTGCCGAGGAAGCCAAGAAACAGGCTGCTGATGAGGCCAAGAAAAAGGCCGCAGAAGACGCCAAGAAAAAGGCTGCCGAGGACGCGAAGAAAAAAGCCGCTGCCGATTCCGCCAAGAAGGCGCAGGAAGCAGCTCGTAAATCCGCTGAAGACAAGAAGGCGCAGGCACTGGCCGATTTGCTGTCCGACAAACCGGAGCGGCAACAGGCTTTGGCTGACGAGCGGGGCGATGAAACGGCTGGCAGTTTCGATGACCTGATTCGTGTCAGGGCTTCCGAAGGCTGGAGTCGTCCACCATCGGCACGTAACAACATGTCGGTAACGTTGCAGATCGGGATGTTGCCCGACGGTACGATTGCCTCTGTATCGATTGCCAAATCCAGTGGCGACGGACCGTTTGACAGCTCTGCGGTTGCTGCGGTGAAGAACATTGGACGTTTGACAGAAATGCAGGGTCTGAAGCCGGCTGACTTCGCGCCCTATCGTTCATTCAAGATGACATTCACACCTGGAGATCTAGCCTTGTGATCAACCTTTTTCGAGGACTGCTGGTCGTTCTCTGTTTCGCATCCGCAATGGTGTCGGCAGAAGAAAAGAACATTCTGGTCACCAGCGGCAGTGACCGTGCAGCGCCCATCGCTGTTGTGCCTTTCGGATGGCAGGGCGGTAACGTCCTGCCTGAGGACATGGCCGAAATCATAAGCAACGATCTGCGCAACTCCGGCTACTACGCGCCGATCCCGAAGCAGAACATGATCAGCTTGCCGACCCAGGCCAGCGAAGTCATTTTCCGTGACTGGAAAGCGCTGGGTGCCCAGTACGTCATGGTCGGCAACATCACGCCCGCCGGCGGACGTCTGCAGATCCAGTACGCACTGTTCAACGTGGCCACCGAGCAGCAAGTGCTGACCGGCAACGTGTCGGGTACCAATGATCAACTGCGCGACATGGCGCACTACATTGCCGACCAGTCGTTCGAGAAGCTCACCGGTATCAAGGGTGCGTTTTCCACTCGTATGCTCTACGTGACGGCAGAACGCTTCTCGGAGAACAACACGCGTTACACCCTGCAGCGTTCGGATTACGACGGTGCTCGTGCGGTAACCCTGTTGCAATCCCGTGAGCCAATCCTGTCGCCGCGTTTCGCGCCGGACGGCAAGCGTATTGCCTATGTCTCGTTTGAACAGAAGCGTCCACGCATCTTTGTTCAGCACATTGACACCGGTCGTCGCGAACAGATCACCAACTTCGAAGGCCTGAACGGCGCGCCTGCCTGGTCGCCGGATGGCAGCAAGCTGGCGTTCGTGCTGTCCAAGGATGGCAACCCGGAGATCTATGTGATCAATCTGGCGTCGCGTCAATTGAGCCGCGTCACCAACGATTCTTCGATTGATACTGAACCTTTCTTCGGTAAGGACGGGTCTACGCTATACTTCACGTCGGACCGTGGCGGCAAGCCACAGATCTACAAGACCAATATCAATGGCGGCGGTGCCGAACGCGTGACGTTCGTGGGTAACTACAACGCCAACCCGAAATTGTCAGCCGATGAAAAGACGCTGGTAATGATTCACCGGCAGGACGGCTTCACTAATTTCAAGGTAGCAGTGCAGGATTTGGCCCGCGGTAGCGTAAAAATCCTCACAGATAGCAACCTTGATGAGTCGCCTACTGTTGCGCCCAACGGCACCATGGTAATCTACGCCACCCGCCAGCAGGGCCGGGGAGTCTTGATGCTCGTGTCCATTAACGGACGCGTAAGGCTCCCGCTTCCTACCGCTCAAGGCGAAGTCAGAGAACCTTCCTGGTCCCCTTACCTGAACTGACGCGGCGCTACACGATTTGCTTAACACACTGGGGTTCATTAGGAGTTTCAAGATGGAAATGCTGAAGTTTGGTAAATTTGCTGCGCTGGCTCTGGCCATGGCTGTAGCTGTAGGTTGCTCGTCCAAAGGCGGCGACAATGCCGGTGCAGGCGGTGCTGCTGTTGATCCTAACGCTGGTTACGGCGCCAACTCGGGTGCTGTTGACGGCTCCCTGAGCGAAGAAGCTGCTCTGCGCGCAATCACCACCTTCTACTTCGAATACGACAGTTCGGACCTGAAGCCAGAAGCCATGCGCTCCCTGGACGTGCACGCCAAAGACCTGAAAGCTAACGGCGCTCGCGTTGTTCTGGAAGGCAACACCGACGAACGTGGTACTCGCGAGTACAACATGGCACTGGGCGAGCGTCGTGCGAAAGCCGTTCAGCGCTACCTGGTACTGCAAGGTGTTTCCCCAGCTCAGCTGGAACTGGTTTCCTACGGCGAAGAGCGTCCAGTTGCTACCGGCAACGACGAGCAGTCCTGGGCTCAAAACCGTCGCGTCGAACTGCGTAAGTAATTTGACATGCGAACGTGCCGACGTGCTCTAACCGTTTTGGCCCTCGCCCTTCCGCTTTCAGCGTTGGGTGCGGCACCTGTGGTCGATAACAATTCTGGCTCTGGCAGCAGCAGTTATCCGCCAGCGGGTTATGGCACGTCCGGCGCCTATGCCGGGGGAGGGGTTACGGCCCCTGCCTCGGCACAAGGTCAGCTGTTCATGCAGCTGCAGCAAATGCAGGACGAAATCGCGCGTTTGCGCGGTGTTGTCGAGGTCCAGCAAAATGACATCCAGCGCATGAAGCAGGAAGCTCTGGAGCGTTATCAGGAACTCGATCAACGTATAGCCAGTGGCGCAGCCGCTCCGGCTACCAATAATTCCCAACCTGCTGGTGGCGCTATCGACGCCGGCGGGACGCCTTCGGCCTCAGCGGCTCAGCAGGCACCGGCAGCAGGCACTGAGCCTCCTGATCCGGCGAAGGAAAAGCTTTATTACGAAGCAGCCTTCGATTTGATCAAGGCAAAGGATTTCGACAAGGCCAGTCAGGCCTTCACCGCTTTCCTGCGCAAATACCCGAACAGCTCGTATGCGGGCAACGCCCAATACTGGCTGGGTGAAGTAAACCTGGCCAAAGGCGACCTTCAGGGCGCTGGTCAGGCGTTCGCCAAAGTCAGTCAGCAGTATCCGAAGCATGCCAAGGTGCCTGATTCGCTGTACAAGCTGGCTGATGTCGAACGCCGTCTGGGTCATACCGATAAGGTAAAAGGCATATTGCAGCAGGTCGTTGCCCAGTATCCGGGCACTTCAGCTGCACAATTGGCGCAACGAGATCTCCAGCGCCTTTGATGTTCTGACCCGCTGATCAAGAAAGCCGCGCTAGTCGCGGCTTTTTTCGTTAGAATCTCGCACCCGAAATTCCGGTACACCTTACGCTTTTCTGGATTCCGCGGTTGCCGAGTCCCTTGAAGTGCCTGACGGAGGCGGACGGCCTGTTTAGCTGTTACGCCCGTGGCTGATATGCAAGACACATTACGCATCACCGAAATCTTTCACTCGTTGCAGGGTGAAACCCGTACGGCTGGCCTGCCCACCGTATTTGTTCGCCTTACCGGCTGCCCGTTGCGCTGTCAGTACTGCGACAGTGCCTACGCGTTCAGCGGCGGCACTATTCAGACGCTGGACGACATTCTTGGGCAAGTGGCTTCCTATCGCCCTCGGTACGTCTGCGTCACCGGCGGCGAGCCGCTCGCCCAGCCCAATGCCATTCCATTGCTGAAGCGTCTTTGCGACGCGGGCTATGAAGTGTCTCTGGAAACCAGTGGTGCTTTGGATATCTCGGCGGTGGACCCTCGTGTCAGTCGCGTAGTCGACCTCAAGACCCCAGGGTCAAAAGAAGTCTCGCGTAACCGCTACGAGAACATGGAGCTGCTGACGGCCAACGATCAGGTCAAATTCGTGATCTGCTCGCGTGAAGATTACGACTGGGCCGTTTCCAAGCTGATTCAGTACGGTCTTGATCGTCGTGCGGGCGAAGTTCTGTTCTCGGCCAGTCATCACGAGCTCAAGGGCCGTGATCTGGCGGACTGGATCGTGGCTGACAACCTGCCGGTACGCCTGCAGATGCAGTTGCATAAAATTCTTTGGGATGACGAGCCGGGGCGCTGATATGAGTGAATTGACCAAGACTGAAAAAAGAGCCGTGATCCTCCTGTCTGGTGGCCTGGACTCTGCGACCGTCGTAGCCATGGCACGCGCCGAGGGTTACGTCTGTTACACGATGAGCTTCGATTATGGCCAGCGTCATCGCGCCGAGCTGGATGCCGCTGCACGCGTTGCTGGTGATCTCGGCGCCGTGGAGCACAAGGTCATCGGCCTCAACCTCAACGGTATTGGCGGCTCGGCATTGACCGACAGCTCCATTGCCGTGCCTGAGTCGCCTTCTGAAGGCATTCCGGTTACATACGTACCGGCACGCAACACCGTCTTCCTCTCGCTCGCCCTGGGCTGGGCAGAGGTCCTGGGGGCGCGGGATATCTTCATTGGCGTCAATGCCGTGGATTACTCGGGCTACCCGGATTGCCGCCCCGAGTTTGTCGAGTCATTCGAGCGCATGGCCAATCTTGCGACCAAAGCCGGTGTGGAAGGGCAGGGCTTCACCATCAGGGCGCCGCTGCAGAATCTGAGCAAGTCGGACATCGTCAAGGCAGGCGCTGCGTTGGGAGTCGATTACTCGCTGACGGTTTCCTGCTACCAGGCTGACGACCAGGGCCGTGCCTGTGGCAAATGCGACAGCTGCCGCTTGCGCGCAGAGGGCTTTACTGCTGCCGGTATCGCAGACCCGACTCGTTATTTTTAAAATTTTTTAAAAAAGGTGTTGAATTACTGATAAAAATCAGTAATATACGCGCCACACAACAGAGGGTCGTTAGCTCAGTTGGTAGAGCAGTTGGCTTTTAACCAATTGGTCGTAGGTTCGAATCCCACACGACCCACCATTTCGAAAATCTGGAAGGCCCATGAAAATGCGGATTTCCAGGTTTTTTTTTGCGTTGCGGATTGTCATGGTCGGCTAGCTGCTCTGGGTTTCCGTCATGGGGTTGATGCAGCGATCTGTAAAGCGCCTGACAGGTCTTTCGAAGCGGAAGGCAGGTAAGGCCGTTCAAGCGTGAGACCCGTTAAGAAACGCAGCCACCTGTCGCGAAACATGCGCCGGCAAGCGGCGATGTCAATTGCCGTTTCTGATCCCTCCGATATCAAACTCAATGCCCGAGCTTTGGTGTCGTGGGCGCTGATAGTCTTGCCAAAGCCAACGGCGAGCGTGCCAAACGACAGCAGCGTTCGTTACGTCTTTTCAAAATGAGTGCGCCAGCGATGGCAAATAATGCAAACGGTTTGTTTGATAATAAAGTTAATTATTCGCTGTCACTATTTTTAACTTATTATTATGAGCTGTGGATTTCGGTATTGCTGTGCGTGTGCAGAGACGGATTTGATTTATCCGTCGTCGACATGCGCCAAAAAACTATAGAAATGACACCCTTCCCAAACGTTGCAGAGCGCACCTCCTGCAGGGTGCTCAGATCGAACGGGAGCGGAGCTGGATCCTTGCTACGCTTTGTATCAAAATGAACAGTTGCGGCAGCCTGGCTACTTTTCAGCGCGGCCAGTGCGGCAGTTGCAGCAGCTTGATTAAGGCAACGGCCTTCCTCATCTACCACGTACTCATCGGCGACCCATTTCGCCAAGAACGATTGTCCTGCAGTCCAGAGCTGAACCTCGACACTCCAGTACGGTTTGGGTACGAAGTTTGAGAACTCCCGGTCGCGGTCAACCACCATCCGAAGGGGTGGTGTTTGAACGCGGCCGACGGAGAGCACACCGGTATACCCGGCCTGTCGGCCGAGCAGGGTAAATAGCCGCGAAAACTTCATACCAATAAGCCAGTCCGCTCTGGAGCGAGCGCGGAAAGATACAACGTGTAGGTTTCAGAGCCTTGTTTGACGCTGTTTAGTGCCTGGCGAATAGGTGCTTCGTTGAGCGCTGACAGCCAGAGCCTTTGAATCGGTCCCCGGTACCCACAATAGTCGATCATCTCGCCCTCGCGGTCAGCGTCGAGGTCAGTAACGATCTGCAGGACCAACGCATTGGCCTGGCCACGCTCTGGAACCTATGGCACACGCACCGGATAACTATCGTGCCGATCGAGCAATATGCGTCCTCGCATGGATTATGGGAGAGGGCACCCGTGCGCTTGAGCGCAGCGGGTGCGCGCATCGAGCAGGGCGTGCGTGGCGATGACCAGCTGGCGCTGGAGCAGCAGCGCTGGTAAACCTGGTACCGAAGTCCGCGCAATCCGCACACTGGAAGCATCCGTCGAGCCTGGCCGGGAGCGCAGCGCATGAGCGAGCTGGTAATGGCCGATGGCGCCAGTGAGCGTCGCATCAACGCATTGCTGCAGTGTCGGCAGCCGTCGAGTGGTTAGCCAATATCTGCAACCCACGCCGTGGGTACCAGGCCGATCTGCGGGACTTTTGCGGCTTTGTTGGCATGGCCGGTGCTGAGGAGTTTCGCGTAGTAAACCGGGCGCACGTTTTTGTCTGACGCGCCAGCCGGAGCGGCGCACTCTGTCAGGGGTGACGATGCAGCGCTAACTGGCGGCACTGGCCTGCCTCCTTCATTACCTCCTGGACAAAAATGCACTGGCCGGGGGGCAACCCGATGCATGGGGTGGCCACGTCACTCATTGAAACCAAGGATGGCAAGACCCCAGTTGGGCGACGGTGTTCGCCGTACCGGATGGTGAATCGCTCTAGGGCCTAAGCGACCGGGCGATACTGGCGGTGCTGCCCCACCAGACTGCATCGTGAAGAATTGAGTCTGCTGCAGACCGTCGACCTCCAGTAGCACCGTGGTGTGAAGCACCTGCGGGTCCACGGCAAGGCGGGACGATTCGCTACCTGCCACTGCACCCAATCGCTGTTAAACGGATTTACGTATAACAGGTGCGTGATGGTGATCGAGCACAGATGCCGGGTGCGCTCTTCCGCTCGCTGCGCAGGAGAACGTTGGGTACGGGGATTACCGGCAATGGCGCGGTAATGAAGTGGGCCAGTGCTTCGCAGAACCACGTCGACGGGTTGATCATCCATAGACTCAAAGCAACCGCAGCCACCGACGCCTGGAGCATAAGGCCGACATCGCCAAGGTCCAAGGGTGGCTGGGTCATGCCAACATCAGCATCACCAAGATCTATGATCAGCGAATGAACAGGGCTGAAGATTCACCCACTTATAAAGCAGAAATAGCTGCACGGGCGCGCGCTCATAGTTCAAGAGTTTATATCCGCTAGCATGATCTTAAACTTTTTGAAACCCATTTCTACGTGCTTGGTGGTCGCTGCCGCTTGACGGAGTCCTGCGGGTGTTCAGAGAATCTCATTAAATAATACTTGCAAAACAAATAATAGTTTGAGAATCCGCACGCATAAGCTATCTGTTTAAGTGACCAGTAGAGACTGTCATCGAAAATCATTTTGCGAGCGTTGATAAGCCTCACCTCGCGGATGTAATTATTTATCGTCGTATTTTTATATTTTTTGAAGCCTATTTGCAGTCCTCGGATACTTACATTAGCCTGCAGCGCGAGATCAGCACTCGTTAGCGCTTCCGAGTAGTGTGTATCGATGTACTCCATGGTGCTTTTAATGGAGTGAGGTGTCGGTATGATTGCAGTCTCTGGTGATCTCACTAATTGGGAGTAATTGTTTTCGAGATTATAGATCGCGAACGTGAGTAACGACTCTTTTAGATGACGAAGGAATGGGCCATCAGCGATAGAATGATGCCCTGATAGAGAAAGTGCCGTGTCCGCAATGTTGGCCAAAAATCTACCGGCCCAAGCATCAGTGCAAGAATTTTTGAAATGAATTTTTGCTTTAGGAGGGACGTCTATAAGTGATCTCAAACATTGAAAAAAATCCTCATGCTGAACAAACACACTAATATAATTGGCGTGCGGCGAGAATTTAGAGAGAATCAGATCTTTTTGGTCTATGACAAAAACAGAACTCAACTTAGATTCATATTTGTTTTTCGGGGTTTCCCATGTCAAACGTCCTGAATCCGTTACTGTAAAAAGAAGGCCCTCGAATTCTGGTTTTTGTTCAAATGCCCAGCCCGTTGCACTTGTGGAGCGATTGACGCTTGTGTTTCCTATTTTGCACATCTGCGTTGAGTAGTCGAATTTTTTGGCAACGCCGACTACGTTAATATTACAACGAAACCTGCTGAAGAATTCACTGGCCGCGTCCTCTGTAGACAGTCGGCATGCTGAGAACGTCGCATTGTTCATATTCAATTACTCAACAGTCAGGTGCCAATACTTAACGGTGACTGCAATGCATTGTCAATACAAAGATGTCGAAGTGCCATTAAATATGTTTCAAATTATTGACAAACCGCTTTTCAATCGAGTGTCTATTGGATCCTATCTAATAATCTCATTGGCTTGATCACGTTTTTGAGTGTGCTTTGATACTGCCATCTTCAACGCGGCCTGCTCATTCGTGCTTTGGTCACCGATCCTTAAAATACCTAAATTCAAGCGATTATCATTACCCATGGCCTTCATGGATCCAGGCTCTGGTTTCACTGACGAGATCTGGAATAAGAATTTCCGCTGAGCAGCTGAATTATTTGTTTTTTTTAACGAAAGCGCATTATTTAAAAAAACGCATAAAAATTCGTTGTTGCGTACATTATAAATCTTCGTACTGAGCTAATCTGTCTCTATCCCAGGCCCTCTAACGAGTGCTAGACACTTCCTCCCACCACTCTCGGAACTCATCAAAAAAAATCCTACCCAGCTGAAATCTCGCTTTATATCTGATGGTTGTAACCATGCAAGATAACTATTGATAAACATATTTTGGACGCGCTACATGACCTTGTTGTCGAATAACGAAACTAGAGTTGAGAGCCTGATTGAGTTTTCTAAAGAGTTCTCTATATATGTAACCTCGTCAGTCACTGCAGTGGAGAATGTGGAGAGTTCTATTCATGGGATAAAAGCGGCGCTATCAAGCATTCCCAATGATCTCGGTACTGATAATGTTGTCAGCCATGAATTAATGCAGAATATCGCGAGACGAGATCTGCACCTGTTGCTCAAAGAAATAATACGTATCGAGGCCGTTTTAGCTCAAAGCTTAGAACTCCTGATCAAGTACGGCAATGCTGCCTTAAACTTAACTGTCCCACAAGAAAGGTTGGATCATCAGCAAGGCACATATCTATATATTGCTAACCAGCAGGTCGCCGCGGATCTTGGTCTACTTATAAAGCTGCAATTCTATATGCTCACGTCTATCCGGTCCAGGCAATAGATTTTGCTGCTGAATGAACATGCGCCAATCACCGCTGTTAATCACAGCGCTATCACATCTATAAATGGGGTGTCTTTAAGTGTCACTATTTGATAATATTAAAATCAGAACCAAATTATTCGCAGCTTTCGGCATGTGTTCCATGATTACAATCGCAGTTGGTGCTTTAGGTCAGACGGGCCTCACGAAGCTGAATGCTCAGGTTGAAAATATTGTGGGTAACATAGTGATTTCCGTAGGATGGGTGCAGACCACGTATGGACGCACTATCGCTACCAACCGCGATTTCTACAAAGCCATTGCTCTGTCCTCGGCGGGCTCCACCGCTGACGCAATGAACGAGCTCCTTGAAGAGTATCGGGATAGCAAGGCGCTAGCCGAAAGTTCTTTCAAGCAATATCGGGCCACACCAATGCAGCAAGATGAGCAAGTCGCTGCAGCTAGCTTCGATCGTGACTGGCCTGCTTACACCGGAGCTATCGAAGCTGGATTTGCAGCCCTTGCTAATAAAGATATCGAAGGAGCTCTTAGGATCGCGGTAACTAGAGTACAACCTGAATTCTCAAAGGTTAAGGGGGATATGGATGTCATACTCGCATCTAATAATCGCCAAGTTGATCAAGCCAGGGATGAGGTCAGGGAAGTTTACACACAACTCACTTGGACTCTTTCCATAGGATGCCTGATAGCAATTATCCTAGCCGTCATCATGGGCGTCTTTATGACAAACAAAATCACGGGCCCAATATACAGATCCGTGGCCGGTGCAAGTCGCGTATCTAAAGGTGATCTGACGCAAGCCATTGAATTTAGCGGTACGGATGAAACCGGTCAACTTCTGCAATCGCTGTCCCTTATGCAGGAAAATCTTGTCGGTACGGTTCGCCAGATAGCTGATGCAGCGGGACAACTGGCATCTGCTGCAGAGGAATTGACTTCGGTTACAGACGATAGCACCCGGGGCTTGGTGACGCAAAATGGTGAGATTCAACAAGCGGCAACGGCAGTGACTGAAATGAGTGCCGCAGTTGAAGAGGTAGCCCGCAACGCCGTGAGCACCTCCATGATTTCAAGTCAGACGGCTGACGATGCTCTCAAAGGCCAGCAGCAGGTACAACAAGCAGTCACGGGGATTGATAATGTGACGGTCGTAATCACTGACTCCACTAAGCTTGTAGAGACTTTAGCGTCCCAGATACACGACATCACCAAGGTCTTAGACGTGATCCGTGGGATCGCTGAGCAAACCAATCTTCTTGCACTGAACGCTGCGATCGAAGCTGCACGTGCTGGCGAGCAAGGTAGGGGCTTTGCAGTTGTCGCTGATGAAGTCCGTGCACTCGCCCATCGAACCCAGGCGTCAACGGGTGAAATTGAGCTCATGATCAGCCGGGTACGTGATGGTGCCGATGAAGCTGTGACAGCTATGGGAAAGAGCCGCAGTCTTGCTTTGAGCACTCAGTCCCTAGCGACAGAAGCCGGCATAGCACTGCAGCGAATCAGCGAGGGAGTACACAGAATCAATGAGCAGAACCTGGTAATCGCCAGCGCAGCGGAAGAGCAGGCGCAAGTTGCCAGGGAGATCGACCGCAATCTGGTTAACATCCAAGACTTATCAGTGCAGACGGCAGCCGGTGCTAATCAAACCAGTGCTTCGAGTTTGGAGCTTTCTAGGTTGGCTACATCATTTAATAAACTTATCGCGCACTTCAAGCTATAACGCTCGTGTCCCATCCCAACGCCGCTCAGTTGGCTGCATGATCGGGTCGAAGTCACTGGGAGGTTGGTTTGTCAACAAGCCGAGAAAAAGCAATCCTTGTCGCAGATGCGCAATCTCTCGACACAAACCGGGATTTATAGTTCTGGGCTGAGTTCAAAGCTGGGGGTTTAGTTCCCCCTATAGAGCCGGAGCTGCGTTGCGAGAACTGGAGCAGCGCTCGCAGCGTCTGGTACTTAAGTCCACTCTGCATGCGTCTGAGACGATCCGCTATTGGGCTCATTGGCAAGCCACGGCTGCGCCGATGGGTAATGTCGCTGGCAGTGCGACTCCCACGTTGCCTGATGACGGGATGATAGGTTGCCAGATGACGCCGTGCCGATGGCCAGCGATCCTCCAGTCAAATTGATCATCTCTGAAATAAGACCGGGAGGAGGGGAAGCGAAGAACGCGTAATTTCGCCCAGCATCGATCACCCCATCCACTCCAGAGTAACCAGTAAACGTTCACTCTACGTCCTCAATGACTGCTATGAGCCTGGTCAGAACGGGTAACAGAAAATGGTGGCTTAATCGTTCTGGCCGACCACGACTCCTGGAGTGCTGCTGGACCGTTGGCCGGAGTGTTCCCTGATAGTCGGGCAGCTGCGGCCGAGAGACTGGCCGAGGCATTCGCCGACTGTGCGTATACATCGCCAGCAGCGATAACGTTGCTCCGGGCCGTGACGGTCCCCGACGCACTCCCAGTGCCTTGGGCTATGGCAGATCCCGAGGCACTCACATTGCCAACGACGTTCACTGCCCCACCTGCGGTGATCAAGATGGATTCAAGCTGGTTGACGTTGACCCTTCGGGCAGGCACCACAACTGTGCGCGTGTCCAATAACAACAGCGTCCATTAGATTTTTTTAAAAATCGGTGCGCCAGAGAGGGCAAATAATGCAGGGGTCTATTCGATAACGAAGTTAATTATTCGCTGTCTCTCTTTTTAACTCATTATCATGAACTGTGGTTTTTCGGTATTGCTGCGCATATGCCGAGGCGAATTTTATTCGTCCGTTCGTCGACATACGTCAAAAAAATTATAGGAAATGAAAAGAGTGACGACATAATGGCTCATTGCCATGGATCGGCCTTTCAGCTTTAGCTCGAGATCCTCGATTATGAACAGGTTTATCCTGCCTCGGCACCGCTTTGTCCAGAACGCACCTACAGTTCGAGTATTTACTCAAGTACTTCAATGGCCCTCCGGATGACGCCGCAGTGAGTTCAGATCTGTGACGTGACCCTTTTTATCGAGGGTGTCAGCAGGATTTACATTATCGATTCATCCTGATGCGTATTGGACCTTATGTTCAGCTACCTGTCCGGCAGACTTTTGTTTTCAAAAAAATCAATGAGTAAAGATATATGTCCAGCGCAACATCAGGTGTGTTAAGTAATATAACGGTTCGGGCGAAGCTACTGGTAGGTTTCGGACTGTTGATTTTGATGATTCTCTTAATGGCTTACACGGGAAAGGACGCCACCGATACATTGAAGCGTCGAGCTGATTTGTCTGGAGACATTGCTCAGTTCAGTTCAATCGCACGAGACATGCGTATCGAGCGTTTGGTGTATTTTTTAAAGGCGGATGATGCACAGGCTTCAAAATGGCTGGAGGCACTCGAGCGAACGGAGCGCCAGTTGGTGAGTATCTCGCCACGTTTCAAAACAGCCAATAACATCGCGCTGCTCAAAGAAGCCCAGACAACGATGCAGCTTTACCGTGGGTTTTACACTCGGTCAGTCGAGGCTACTCGAGAGCGTGAGCAGTTACGGACGCTGGCCGGCGCCTCCGGCGAAACGATTAACGGTTTATTGCTGAAGATCGCAGACGCTGCCAACGACGAGAGCGGGAACGCAGCGGATCGTCAGAAACTGCCGGCACTGTTTATCTCGGTCCAGAAGATGCGTACCGCGTTTCGCTCTTATACGGCATCCCCGAGTAAAAGCGGGGAAGACACTGTTCGTCAGGCGATAGCGCAGGTCGTGGCCAGTATCGACACGCTCAAAAATACCCGTTTGCCCAGTGCTGACGTTCAAGCGTTGGCGGCAGGAATGGCCACCTATAGCGGGCAACTGGAAACATTAGTCGCCGCTCAAGCCAAAGTTGATGAGGCTCAAGGCGGTATCACAACGTCGATCGCTACCATTCTTGGCATTACGGACAAGATGACCGCTATCCAGAACGAGCTTCGTGCCTCCGATGCAGAGAAAGCACAGGAGAAGATTTTGCTCTGGCTGGCCCTCTCTGCCCTGTTGGGTGTTCTTGCTGCCTGGTTGATCACCCGATCAATTGTTCATCCTCTCAAAGAGACTGTTGAAATCGTTGAAGTCGTTGCAGAGGGAGACTTTACGTACAGAACAGAAGTGACTCGAAACGATGAACTTGGCGCGTTGCAGGGCAGCATGTTGCGCATGACGTCCGGGCTTCGAAGCTTGATCGGGGAAATGAAAGACGGAATCGTGCAGGTAGCAAGCGCGGCAGAGCAGCTTTCAGCCGTAACGGAGCAGACCAGTGCGGGCGTGAACGCGCAGAAACTGGAGACTGAGCAGATTGCCACTGCGATGCAGCAGATGACAGCCACGACTCATGAGGTATCTCGTAATGCAGCTCAAGCCGTAAATACTGCGCAAATCGCCAGTCAGTTGGCCCAAAAAGGTGGGCAAGTCGTTGACAGGACTCGTTCCCAGATAGAGACCCTGGCGCGTGAGATGAACATGACCAGGACGGCGATGGCGGCGCTTAGAGGGAATACTCAGAGCATCGGTGGCGTACTGGATGTAATAAAGACGGTGGCTGATCAGACGAACCTTCTGGCGTTGAACGCGGCCATTGAAGCTGCGCGTGCCGGGGAGGCAGGACGTGGTTTCGCTGTCGTCGCGGACGAGGTAAGAGGCTTGGCCGTGCGCACCCGCACGTCGACAGACGAGATCGCGCTGCTTATAAACGAACTGCAAACCAGTACCGATCATATGGGCCAGGTTCTAGAGCAAAATCTGGCACTGACGGACAGCAGTGTCGAACTGTCCACGCAAGCCAGTGAGGTGCTGCAGAGTATTACCGCATCTGTTCATGAGATTGAGGTGATGAACGAACAGATCGCCGTTGCTACTGAGCAGCAAACTAACGTAGGTGAAGAAATAGGCAGGGGCGTCACAAATGTCAGGGACATTTCAGACCAAACGGCTTCCGCCAGTGAAGAGACAGCGACATCAAGCGTTGAATTGGCCAGAGTCAGCGCCAGGCTGCAGGAGATGACCAACCGATTTAAAGTCTAGCTTGAAGGTCTGGCCCAATGCGTTTGCAGCTTGGGTCAGGCCTCAAATTCAATGACCCAACGACCGCTTCATTGCCCCCGCTGTCCTCGTAAACGCTCACTTCTATTCAACAACCATGACATCAGCAGTCCTGGAATCAGGAAGCCTGACGAGACCAGAACCCCGTGAAGTATATGCGTCAGAGGTTCATCGAGAGTGGCAACAAACTTCATGGGCGAAGCGAACGGGGATAGCTGCAAGAACAAGACAAGCAGCACCACACAAGGCCAAGTCAAACTCACGCCACGTTGCCTGCTTAGCCGCCATGCATAGGCTGCCAGCACGGCTGAAAAAGCGCCTTCGAGAATCCAGGAGGCAGTCCCCAGCTTGCCCCATAGGCCATAACCGTGATGCTCAACTGCGCGGGGATAAAGTGCCAGATCGCTGTTGTGCATCGGCCAGTCGGCGATGAAGTGAGAGAAAGCTGCCAACGCTGCCACAATGGCTACTGGTCGATGCTTTACGAAAAGCAGTCCCCAAAGCACTGACCAGAACACAGCGGCAAGCAATGAGTGATCCCAGTCGATAAAGGTCAGATCAAAGAACATATACGGCCCGCTGTTTAAATTCGGGGTGACGGTGTTGAAGCCAAGAATGATGAATATCCCATCCAGCAGATCCAGGAAGCCGACTCCCATCATGATGGGGAGCGCGGGGATCCTTGGATAGCGTGCCTTGATTGCCAGGCCTATGGCGAAGTGACCTACGTACATTCTACGTTCCTGATTCAGGTATGCCTGTCGTCTACAGGCCAGATGCGTCTGATACTATCCGAGCCTTCAAACCAAGATTGTCGGGTTTTGGCAATGTCTGAGTTGTCTGCTAAAGCTATTCCCTCATCCTTTTCCCTCCCCCCGGATGTGGACGCGATTTTGCTTGAGGCCTCGCGGGTCAGGACGTTGGTAAAGTCAGAGGCAGTCTTCCCTCAAGGCTCTGAACCACTGGGAATGTTTCGTCTGATTCAAGGCACTTTGCGAGTGAGTAGCCTGGGCGCTAATGGACGCCAACTCTTTCTTACTCAATTGGTGTCCGGAGATTGGTTCGGAGAAGTGCCACTTTTAGATGGCTTACCCAGGACGTATGACGTTCGAGCCGCGTCGCAAGCGCGTATTGCAGTTCTTCCGGCAAACGCATTCTGGCAAATCATTGAGCACCGACCGGATGTTCTGCTAGCCATTACTCGTTTGGTCTGTGGCAGATTTCGAATGGCGCTCGAATGGGCCGGGAACACGATCCTGAATCCTCTGCCTGTCAGATTGGCTAACCGACTCATTGCCTTGGTCAAACGTCCAGGTATCGAAGAAGCGGCCTACCTGAAGATAAGCCAGGAAAATATCGCCCAACAACTGGGTGTTTCTCGTCAGAGCGTCAACCGCCAGCTGAAAATGTGGGAAACCGAAGGCCTGTTGGTCGTTCGATACGGTGCCGTCACAATTCTCGATCTGCAAAAACTCAGCAATGCAGCACGAGGGGATTAGCCTGGCGGCAAAGACTAATTACCGGCGGATTACCCCAGCGACAGGGAAGGTTGGGCTGATCTTAGGCACGCGTTCCAAGCGCTGGAAAACTTATTGAATGTTGCTCTCAAGGGGTGATCTATAGGAACGGCGTTTTTGAATGTTGCGAGGCTGTATTCATTGTCGCAGTGGGTGGTCACGGCGCCGCCATTCCGGGTGCCAATTGGGTTCACCACCCCCATCAAAAGATTCAGGAAAAGTGGAAATGGAAAAAGAGGCTTTTTTGCAACTGCTTGCTGCCGAAGGGTTCGGCACCGTTGTTGAAGTTGAGCGCGAAGCGTTTGGTACGCTCGATTCGCACGCCCATAACTTCGAGGCGATGGCGCTGATTCTGCACGGTAGTTTGGTCATTCATAAATCCGATGGCGATTTCACCTACAACTCAGGAGATATTTTTCACCTGGAATGTAACCAACCCCATTCGGAAGTCTTTGGTGAACATGGCGTACGGTACCTGGTGGGAAGAAAGTGACGACGCTGGCATTTCAGCCTGGATTCAAGTGATGTCAGACGTACAGGAAAGACCATGTTCGAACATCTCGACCTTAACGCGCTGATCGCCGCCTACGGTTATTGGGTGATTTTCCTGGGCTGTTTGCTGGAAGGCGAAACAGTGTTGATCCTCGGCGGTATGGCGGCGCACCAAGGTGCTCTGCAGTTGCTGCAAGTGATCGGCTTGGCCACGTTGGGCGGTATGCTCGGCGATCAGTTGCTATTCTGGACCGGACGTTATTCCGGGGAGCGTCTGCTGCCCAAGCTCAAGCGTCACCAATCTGCCATCAAGCGGGTCGAGGGTCTTATCCAGCGTTACCCCACGACCTCGGTATTCGCTGTTCGCTTTCTCTACGGCATGCGCCTGGTGGGGCCCATGGTGATAGGTGCAAGTGGCTTGTCACCGTGGCGTTTCGCGCTGATCAATGTGCTGAGTGCGGCAGTCTGGGCGACCCTGTTCGTCTGCGCCGGCTATTGGGCGGGGGAAGCGTTACAGCATCTATTCGGCGACCTGAAGCCCTATCGACTGCCGATCTTCCTCGCGGTGGTAGCACTGGTGAGCCTTGCGGCGTTGGTCCGGTATGTGCGTCGCCGATCCAAGGCAACGCATGATTGAGGCGGTGGGGTCGGCATGCAAGGCTGTAGCGCCTTGCCGACGTCGAGGTCGACAGCCTGGCTTTCCGTGCCCTCGGCAAGCGGGTTTTCAGGAACGCTTCTCATCGCTGCCTGCTGAGCCAGAAACAGCTGTTAAATCAGTTTTTTGGCGCTAGAATCGGCGCGCCTTAAGAAGTCTGGCCGATATCCACCGGATATCAGCCATAAGCCTTGGTGCAGATGGCGCAGCCTCTGTCAGGCTTTTTTTATTGCCTGTATTTCGGGTGTAAACTTGCCTTTCGCGCACTGGCGCTTTCAGGTCCCGTGAACATGACACAGATCTCCGAACGTTTCCTGGTGCAGGCGCATCTTGATGCCAAACAGCCCAGGACGTTGAGCCCGGCAGAGCAGGCGCGTTACCGTGCCGACATTGCTGAGGAACTCAAGAAGCAGGACGCCGTGCTGGTCGCTCACTATTACTGTGATCCGGTTATCCAGGCGCTGGCCGAGGAAACCGGTGGCTGCGTGGCCGACTCTCTGGAAATGGCGCGCTTCAGCAATAACCACGCGGCCAGCACTGTGCTGGTGGCGGGTGTACGTTTCATGGGCGAAACCGCGAAGATCCTCAATCCTGAAAAACGCGTGTTCATGCCGACGCTCGAAGCCACCTGCTCGCTCGATGTGGGGTGCCCGGTCGACGAGTTTTCCGCTTTTTGCGACCAGCACCCGGAACGTACGGTGGTGGTGTATGCCAACACCTCGGCAGCCGTCAAAGCCCGTGCGGACTGGGTGGTGACCTCTGGCTGCGCGCTGGAGATCGTCGAAAGCCTGATGGATAACGGTGAGAAAATCATCTGGGCGCCAGACAAGCACCTGGGCCGATACATCCAGCGTGAGACCGGTGCCGACATGCTGCTGTGGGACGGTGCCTGCATCGTCCACGAAGAGTTCAAATCCAAGCAGCTCGAAGACATGAAAGCCCTGTATCCCGAGGCGGCGATTCTGGTTCACCCCGAGTCGCCGGAAGCGGTCATCGAGTTGGCTGACGTGGTCGGCTCCACCAGCCAGATGATTGCCGCAGCGCAACGCTTGCCCAACAAGACGTTCATCGTCGCCACTGACCGGGGCATCTTCTACAAGATGCAGCAGCTGTGCCCGGACAAGGTCTTCATCGAGGCGCCTACGGCCGGCAACGGCGCGGCGTGCCGGAGCTGTGCACATTGCCCGTGGATGGCGATGAATACGCTTGAGCGCACCTTGCAGTGCCTGCGCGAGGGCAGTAACGAGATAGTCGTCGACCCGGCGCTGATCCCCAATGCCGTGCGTCCATTGCAGCGCATGCTGGACTTCACCCAGGCAGCGCGCTTGCGACAGGCAGGCAACGCCTGACAGCGATGATGAAAGAGCCCGACTCAAGTGTCGGGCTTTTTCATTGCTGGTCGTATCGGGCGCCTTGCGACGCCG
The DNA here is from genome assembly GCF_000972175.1 of Pseudomonas syringae pv. coryli str. NCPPB 4273. Taxonomy (NCBI): domain Bacteria; kingdom Pseudomonadati; phylum Pseudomonadota; class Gammaproteobacteria; order Pseudomonadales; family Pseudomonadaceae; genus Pseudomonas; species Pseudomonas syringae pv. coryli. Next base: position 227,247 of record NZ_AWQP01000037.1, read on the forward strand.
GACGATCAGTTCATCATGTCCTTGACCATCCGCTCCTGCTCGATCAGATCCTTTTGCCGCGCATCGATACGTGACGCCAGCTGAAAATTATTGGCCGCACGGCGTTTGGCGAAGTCCAGTTGCTGGATCGCCTGACGGAAATCACCGACCAGCGCAAAGTATTCAGCGCGCGCCTGATGCAGGCCGATGGTGTTGCCATTCAGGCCACGGGTTTCCGCCACGACGTACCAGATGTCCGGATCATCCGGGCGGGTCTTGAGCAGCGCTTCAAGGCTTTTCTCGGCTTCGGCGGTGCGGTTCTGCTTGAGCAGCACGTCGATACGCACGTCATTGAGCGGATAATTGCCGGGGTACAGCGTCAGCATGCGATCGACACGCTGCTGCGCATCGGCCAGCCGGTTATTGGTGATGTCCAGGTCGATCTGCATCAGGTTATAGGTAATGTCGTTCGGCGCTTTTTCGAGCAGTGGCTTGAGGGTTTCCCTGGCCTCGTTCAGTTGTCCGCCCTTGATCTGCGCGATGGCCAGGCCATAGCGCGCCGGATCGGATTTCGGGTTTTCAACCAGTTGCGCACGGAAGCGCTTGGCGGCGATGCCTGGGGTTTCTTCGTAGATCAGTGCCACACGGGCGCGCATCAGTTGATACAGCAGGCTGTCTTCCTTGCCGCCCGGTTTGGCCTGCTCGGCACGGTTGCGTGTATCGGCGATCCGCGACTCGCTGACCGGGTGAGTCAGCAAAAACTCCGGAGGCCTGGCGTCGAATCGATATTGGCGCATGAGGCGTTCGAACATGGTCGGCATGTTGCGCGGGTCATAACCGGCCTTCTCCAGGTTGAGAATGCCGATGCGGTCGGCCTCCTGCTCGTTCTGGCGCGAAAAGCGCCGTTGTTCCTGGATCGCGGCAGCCTGTGAGCCGGCGATGGTGGCGATACCCGCATCACCGGCGCCTGCGGCTGCCATGACGATACCTGCCAGCATCGCGGCCATGACTGGCACCTGCATGCGTTGCTGCGCTTCTATGCCTCTGGCGAAGTGGCGCTGCGACAAGTGAGCCAGCTCGTGAGCCAGTACCGAAGCGTACTCGCCCTCGGTCTGCGCGTTGAGAAACAGGCCGCCGTTGACGCCGATGATGCCGCCGGGTGCGGCAAAGGCGTTGAGTTGCGGGCTGTTGATCAGGATGAATTCAAGCCGCCGGTCCTGAACCTGACTGGTCTCGGCAAGGCTGTAGACCGAAGTTTCGACGTAGTCCTTGAGTTGCGGGTCCGACAGCTGCGCCACCTGGCCGCGCAGCAACCCCAGCCACGCACGGCCCAGACGGTGCTCCTGTTCTGGGGAGACAATCGAGGAGCTGGCGTCACCAAGCGAGGGGAGGTCATCCGCCATGCCGTGTGTAGCGAACAGGCAGGCGAGGGTGAGCAGTGTAGGACGCAAAAAATTCATGCACGAAGCTCTGGTCAGAAGAACCTGTACTGTAGCTGGCTCGATGGCGTGCTGACCAGAGTGAGGTATTCTTGCCGCCTTGTTCGTACTGCCTTTTCGGACCTGCTTTGTAATCCGATGTGTCCGCCTGGAGATAAACGATGTCTGACGCTGTAGTGCGCCCCGAGGCCTGTGACGCTGAACTGGATGCCAGTGGTCTCAACTGTCCGCTGCCCCTGCTGAAGGCCAAGATGGAGCTCAACCGCCTGGCCAGCGGCGCGGTGCTGAAAGTGATTGCCACCGATGCCGGTTCGCAGCGCGATTTTCGAACTTTCGCCAGGCTTGCCGGGCACCAGTTGCTGCATGAAGAGGTCGATGCTGGCATTTATCGTTACTGGCTGCGCAAGGCCTGACCCACTGCAGCGTTTTTTTCCGAAAAGGATGTTTGATGTTCAATGTGCTTCGCAATTGGGTGCAACGCTACTTCTCTGACGAGGAGGCGGTGGTCCTGGCCGTTTTGCTGTTTCTGGCGTTCACCCTTGTTCTGACGCTGGGCGGCATGCTGGCGCCGGTCATCGCCGGTCTGGTGCTGGCATTTCTGATGCACGGCCTGGTCAGTGCCCTGGAGCGCCTGCGCATGCCTGAAATGGCCGCCGTCGGTCTGGTGTTTACCCTGTTCATCGGCGTATTGCTGGTGTTCCTGCTGGTATTGGTGCCACTGCTCTGGCACCAGTTGATCACCTTGTTCAACGAAGCCCCGGGCATGCTCGCCAAATGGCAGTCTGTGCTGTTGCTGCTGCCCGAGCGTTATCCGCATCTGGTGTCCGACGAGCAAGTGCTGCTGGCCATTGAAGTCGCCCGTGGTGAGGTGGGCAAGATCGGTCAGTTGGCGCTGACGTTCTCGATCTCCAGTCTGCCTTTGCTGGTCAACCTGATGATCTATCTGGTGCTGGTGCCGATTCTGGTGTTCTTCTTCCTCAAGGATCGGCACATGATCGGCCGCTGGGCGCGTGGCTATCTGCCCCGTGAGCGTGCCTTGATCAACCGGGTGGCGGATGAGATGAAGCGCCAGATTGCCAATTACATTCGCGGCAAGGTCATCGAGATTTTCATCTGTGGCGGCGTGACCTACATCGCTTTCGCCGCGCTCGGGCTCAATTACGCGGCGCTGCTGGCAATGCTGGTCGGCATATCGGTGGTCGTTCCTTATGTCGGCGCAGTGGTGGTCACCGTGCCAGTGGCATTGATCGGTCTGTTCCAGTGGGGCTGGGGCGATCAGTTCATCTACCTGATGATCGCTCACGGCATCATTCAGGCGCTGGATGGCAACGTACTGGTGCCGCTGCTGTTTTCCGAGGCCGTCAATCTGCACCCGGTCGCAATCATCTGCGCCGTGCTGCTGTTCGGGGGACTGTGGGGGTTCTGGGGGATCTTCTTTGCGATTCCGCTGGCCACGCTGTTCAAGGCCGTGCTCGACGCCTGGCCACGCAATGAGCCGACGGTAGCTCCGCTGCTTTGACGCGATAGTCACAGCCGCAGCGCTGAATCGCTGCGGCACCTTGCGCGCCGCAGCGGGGCACGCGGATCAGCCTTTGTTCAGGGCTTCTGCCTGCGCCAATACTTCAGCCACATGGCCCGGCACTTTCACACCGTGCCATTCCTGACGCAGTACGCCTTCCTTGTCGATCAGGAAGGTGCTGCGGTCGACGCCCAGGTATTCCTTGCCGTAGAGCTTCTTGAGCTTGATAACGTCGAACAGCTGACAGACCGCTTCGTCCTTGTCCGAAATCAGCTCGAACGGGAAAGACTGCTTGGCCTTGAAGTTTTCGTGGGTCTTCAGGCTGTCGCGGGAAACACCGAGGACAACCGTGTTGGCTGCCTGAAACTGCGCGATATGGTCACGAAAGTCCTGGCCCTGGGTGGTGCAGCCGGGCGTGTTGTCTTTCGGGTAAAAATAAATCACCACCTGCTGACCCTTGAGCGCAGACAGTTCGACAGTCTGTCCGCTGGTAGCGGGTGCCTGAAAATCGGGAACCGGATGATCTACTGTGACAGTCATGAGGACTCCTTACATTGGGGCTTGTGGACGCCAGGGTTCGATCAGTGCGTCCAGATTCAACGCGTCGGCGAAATCGAGGAATTGATCACGCAACCAGCTGATCTGTGTCCCGGCAGGCAGTGTCACCGTAAACGTGGCATTGAGCATGGTGCCGCCGGTCTGCGGAGCCTGATAGGTGTCGCAGATCAGGTTCTCCAGCTCGACGTTGTGGTCGATGAAGAACTGGCACAGCTCATTGATGATGTCCGGGCGGTACGCCGAGCTGACGTAGGCCACGTAGGGCAGGGCTTCCGGACGGTTCTCCAGAGTGGCGCTGCGCACGACGCTGGTCGTGAACGCATGCTTCTTGGAGAGACTCGCCAGGCCGGTTTCAAGGCGCGCCAGAGCGTCCCAGCTGCCCGACACCTGAAGAATCAGCGCACTGCACTCGCCGTGGCGGGTGAGGCGCGAGGTGACGACCGAGCAGCGGTTTTCATGGCTGGCGCGGCACAGGACGTTGGTCAGCTCCATGGGGTTTGCGCCAAGGGCACTGATGACAAGGAATTGTTCGCGAACTGTGGGGGTGGACGACATGCAGCATTCCTAGACGATGAGCGGTCGGTACTTTTTCGGACTTGCGGGGCTGTTTCGACAATCGATGGCGCAAGATTACTTGCCGGGTCCCTCGGCGCCTGGCCTGTATGGATATACCATGACTGGGCTGGAGTGCGCTGGGGCGGGGCTTCTGGCGACAAATTCGACCGATTGAGCGAGGTGCGCAGGTGACCAGTACCGATCAAAGGACGAAGGGTAGCGAAAACCATCGCTCAGGGGAATGCTCAGAGCGCGGTACTTCGCTTGTACAAGGCTGATAGCGCCAGTACCATTACGGCTCTCTTTTTCCGGCAGGAGCGGTTGCATGATTGCGGGCAGTATGGTGGCACTGGTCACACCAATGGATGCACAAGGTCGTCTGGACTGGGACAGCCTGAGCAAACTGGTTGACTTCCACTTGCAAGAGGGCACCCACGCCATTGTTGCCGTAGGCACCACCGGTGAGTCGGCGACGCTGGATGTGAACGAACACATCGAAGTCATCCGCCGGGTGGTCACTCAGGTTGCAGGTCGCATTCCGGTTATCGCCGGTACAGGCGCCAATTCGACGCGTGAAGCCGTCGAACTGACCACCAACGCCAAAAATGCGGGTGCCGACGCGTGCCTGCTGGTGACGCCTTACTACAACAAGCCGACTCAGGAAGGCCTGTTCCAGCATTTCAGCCACATCGCCAATGCTGTCGACATCCCGCAGATCCTCTACAACGTGCCGGGCCGTACGGCCTGCGACATGCTGCCAGAGACCGTTGCGCGTCTGTCGACGGTAAAAAACATCGTTGGTATCAAGGAAGCCACCGGCAACCTGCAACGCGCCAAGGACATCCTGGCCAGCGTCAGCAGCGATTTTCTGGTGTACTCCGGCGACGACGCTACAGCAGTCGAATTGATGCTGCTGGGCGGCAAGGGAAATATTTCCGTAACCGCTAACGTTGCACCGCGCGCCATGAGCGATCTGTGCGCAGCGGCCATGCGTGGTGATGCGCAAACGGCCCGGGCGATTCACGAAAAGCTCATGCCGCTCAACAACACCCTGTTCATCGAATCCAACCCTATCCCCGTGAAGTGGGCATTGCATGAAATGGGTTTGATGCCAGACGGTATCCGTCTGCCGCTTACCTGGCTCAGCGAAGCCTGTCATGAACCGCTGCGTCAGGCCATGCGCCAGTCCGGCGTCCTGGTTTAATTGAGGAAGTATCACGCAATGAAGCGATTGGCCGGACTTTCCGCACTTGCTCTTATTATCTCCAGCACCAGCGGTTGCGGTTGGCTCTGGGGCGAAGATGGTTACTTCCGTGATCGCGGCAGTGATTACCTCCAGGCGACCCAGACCCCACCCATGCAGTTGCCCGCCGATGTTAGCGGCGTCAAGCGTCTGGATCCTTTGCTGCCGATCCCGCGTAACGTGGCTGACAGCACCCAGAAAGACGGCGAGTACATCGTGCCGCGTCCTCAGCCGCTGGGCACGACTTCCGAGTCGAGCGACTTCAGCCTGCAGAAGAGTGGTGATGCGCACTGGATCCTGGCTCAGCGTCAGCCAGCCGAAGTCTGGCCGGTGGCTCATCAGTATTTCGAAGACAACGGTTTCCGTATCGCTGAAGAGCGTCCACAGACGGGCGAATTCAGCTCTTCCTGGCAGCGCCTTGATGAGCTGTCCGCTTCGGTGGCCAAGCGTCTGAGCGCTGCCGGCGTCGCCGCCGATGCAGAAACCCGCGTGCGGGTGCGTATCGAGCCGGGCGTGCAGCGCAATACCAGTGAAGTCTACGTGGTCAGCGTCGAGCGTCCTGCCGGCAGCACTGCCGACGTGGCCTTCCCGACGCGCACCACCAACCTGGGCCTTGATGCCGCACTGACCGACGACCTGCTGGCCAGCATGGGCCGCAACGCCGAGAAGGGCGGTTCGATTTCCCTGCTGGCGGCACGTGACTACGACACCCCAAGCCGTGTTGCCTTGAGCGAAGACGGCAGCGGCAACCCGGTCTTGAACCTCGGTGCCGATCTGGACCGCGCATGGTCGAGCGTTGGCCGTGCGCTGGATCAGGGCGACTGGCGTGTCGAGGACATCAACCGCAGCCTGGGTCTGTACTACATCAACCTGGCTGAAAAGGCCAAGACGCCTGAAAACGAGCCTGGTTTCTTCGGCCGCATGTTTGGCAGCAAGTCGACCAAGGAAGAGATCGATGCCCGCGCCGAACGCTATCAGGTCCGCCTGAGCAAGGTCGGTGACAACGTTCAAGTGACCGTCGAGAAGAACATCAACACCGTTGCACCTGCGGATATCGCACGTCGCGTGTTGAGCGTTATTCAAGACAACCTGGGTTAAGTGCGTTTCGCGGTTCTCGGCAGCGGCAGTCGTGGCAACGGCACGCTGGTCGCAAGCAACGATACGTACGTACTGGTCGATTGCGGTTTCTCCCTGCGGGAAACCGAGCGGCGCCTGGCTCGTCTGGGCGTCTCGGCAAGCCAGCTGAGCGCCATACTGGTGACCCACGAACATGCCGATCATGTGCATGGCGTGGGTTTGCTGTCGCGGCGCTACAATGTGCCGGTCTACCTCAGCAGCGGGACGTTGCGCGGAATGCGCAAACCGGTGGAAATTGCCGGCCTGCTGGCAGGCGGGGAGAGTCTTCAGATCGGCGCACTGGACATCGATGTGGTGTCGGTCGCTCACGATGCGCTTGAGCCGACGCAGTTCGTCTTCAGTGACGGCAAGCGCCGCTTTGGCCTGCTGACCGACCTTGGTTCTTACTGCTCCAACGTATTACAGCGTTATCAAGGCCTGGATGCCTTGATGATCGAGGCCAATCACTGTCGCGACATGCTTGCCCGAGGCCAGTATCCGGTCTTTCTCAAGCAGCGCGTTGGCTGTGAAACCGGTCATTTGAACAACCATCAGGCCGCCAGCCTGGTGAGCGAACTGGGATGGCAGGACCTTCAGCACCTGGTGCTGGCGCATCTCAGCAGCAAGAACAACCTGCCGCACCTGGCCCGGCAATGTTTCGTCGACACCCTCGGGTGCGACCCGGACTGGCTGCAACTGGCCGATCAAGATTCAGGGCTCGACTGGCGACATATCGCCTAGCCCAACTACTTAGCAAGCGGAGCCCATCATGGAAAAACGTGAAGAACTCTACCGCGGCAAAGCCAAATCGGTTTACAAGACCGACGACGCTGACCGCTTGATCCTGCTGTTCCGCAACGACACCTCGGCGTTCGACGGCAAGCGCATCGAACAGCTCGACCGTAAAGGCATGGTGAACAACAAGTTCAACGCCTTCATCATGCAGAAGCTCGAAGACGCGGGTATTCCGACCCAGTTCGACAAGCTGCTGGGCGACAACGAGTGCCTGGTCAAGAAGCTCGACATGATCCCGGTCGAATGCGTTGTGCGTAACTACGCCGCTGGCAGCCTGGTCAAGCGTCTGGGCATCGAAGAGGGCACCAAGCTCAACCCGTACACCTTCGAACTGTTCCTCAAGGACGACGCCAAGGGCGACCCGTTCATCAACGAATCCCACGTTGTGGCGTTCGGCTGGGGCACCGCCGAGCAACTGGTTCGCATGAAAGAGCTGTCGATCAAGGTCAATGACGTGCTGACCAAACTGTTTGACGACGCCGGCCTGCTGCTGGTCGACTTCAAACTCGAATTCGGCGTATTCCACGGTGAAATCGTCCTCGGCGACGAATTCAGCCCGGACGGCTGCCGCCTCTGGGACAAGGACACCCGCAAGAAAATGGACAAGGACCGCTTCCGCCAGGGTCTGGGCGACGTCATCGAAGCCTACGAAGAAGTCGCAAACCGTCTGGGCGTGCCGCTGTAAGCGGAAAAACACGCAAGCGCTTGATAGCACGAAAAAAAACAGCAGAAGGGCTTCGCCTTCTGCGTTGATGCTGTTATGATGCGCGCCGTTGGAGAGATGCCAGAGTGGCCGAATGGGACGGATTCGAAATCCGTTGTACCTTCACCGGTACCTAGGGTTCGAATCCCTATCTCTCCGCCATACAAATAAAGACCCGTAGCTGATTCAGCTACGGGTTTTTTTGTGGCCAAAATAACCATCATTCCAGGGCTTCTGGAAATTGGTCCCGCATTCCTGCCTCATTCGGTCGGATTAGGCTGGCGAGGGTTATCAAGTCGTTCATGCGGCCTTTGGCGCGGTGGTACGGGCATAAACGCAGCTGATGGGGGATGTAAATGGCAGGGCTACAGGGTCGGGCCTAGCGGAATTGATCCGGGATTTTTGCAGTGTTCAGGCGCTCGTTCCGCTCATGCAGCACACGAACGATGAATACGACCCGGGTGCGAACCACATAGCTCACTACGAAGGGGTAGCGGGTAAGCACCAGCTCGCGCACGTCCGGGGTTTGGGAAGGGCGTCCCATCCCCGTAAACGTTGCAAGCTGCTCAATGGATTCCAGAATGGTATTTATGACTTCGTCAGCTCTCTGGTGGCCCATCAGCCCCGCGTAATGCTCATGAATCGCTTCCAGATCGCTATCGGCTTTTTCACTTAACTCGATTTGCGGCACGTGCTACCCACTTGGCTTTAACGGTTTCCAGATCGATCGTCTTCCCTGCATCGATGTCGGCCAAGCCTTCATCAATGGCTTTCAAATGCCACGCTTCTGCTTCAACGTAGCGAGACAGAGCACGTTTCAGGTGGTACTGACGATCACGGTCCGTGGCAAGGGCAAGCTGGTCGAGCATTTCGACCAAGCCTTCTTCTACTCGGAATGACAGGACAGGCGATGCCATATTGGCCTCCACGGCTGCTAGCTGTAAACAATGTATACAATAAATGAATCGGTATACTCAGTGTACTTGCTAGCGCACCGGGTGTGTCAACGTTCAGTCAAAACAGATTTTACCGAGAGTTTACGTTTATCGGCTTCTCATCCGTCTAGCGGTTCAGTCAGATGCCGTACAAGCCTATGCCTGAGGACTTCCAGCTCGTCGTCATTCAGACCCAATTCCTCACGGCAAGGATATGGCTGCGCTGACACAGTTGCCGGTGCCCGGCTGAAAGGCAGCTTTCACCGCTAGACCAGCCGCGACACCGCTCGAACGCGGCGCCCCGGCCGTTAGATCAAGCGCGGTAAGGCGCGTAGTCGATGTAGCCGTGCGCATCGCCACCGTAGTAGCTGTCACGGTCCGGGGTCGTCAGGGGCCAGCCGTTTTTCAGGCGGGCGACCAGATCGGGGTTGCCGATGAAGGGCTGGCCAAACGCAGCCAGGTCGATCAGGTTTTCTTCCAGCAGCGCATCAGCGCGTTCGCGTGTCATGTCGCCGGCGAGGATCAGCGCGGTGTTGCCCAGTTCGGCCTTGCAGTGCTTGAGCAGTTTGCGCAGTGCCTGCTCCTGCGCGGCGGAGCTTTCGCCGGCCATGAAGAAGTGCGTCTGGTCCATGACGTGTACATAGGCGATGCCGCGTTCGCGCATGCCTGCACACAGCGCCGAGTAGGTTTCGTCTATCTCCGGGTAGAGCGGTATATCGAACAACTGACCATAGGGCGAGATGCGAATACCAACGCGGTCGGCACCGATTCTGGCACAGGCGGCATCGACCACTTCGAAGACGAAGCGCAGGCGATCTTGCAGGTTGCTCGCGCCGTACTGATCGGTGCGATCGTTGACCAGCGGGTTGAGGAACTGCTCCAGCAGGTATCCATTGGCGCCGTGAATTTCTACGCCGTCGAAACCGGCGTCGATCGCATTCTGCGCGGCCTGGGCGAAATCCTCGACGACTCGCGCCACTTCTTCGGTGGTGAGCGGGCGCGGCACGGAGGTAGGCACGAAGCCGGGTTCGCCGTCTTCGCCATAAGCGAATGCGACTGCGCCCTGTGCTTGTTTGGTGGTGGCGCTGACCGGTGCTTGGCCGTCGATCTGGATCGAGGTGTGGGACACGCGGCCAACATGCCAGAGCTGCGCGAACATGTGACCACCGACGCTGTGGACCGAGTCGGTCACCAGCTTCCAACCCTTTATCTGCTCCGGTGTATAGATGCCTGGATTGAACAGGTAGCCCTGGCCTTCGCGAGAGATCGGCGTACCTTCCGACACGATCAGGCCGGCGGTGCCGCGCTGGGTGTAGTGCAGCGCGATCTGTTCGGTGGCGATATCCTCAGGGGCACGCGAGCGGGTCATGGGCGCCATGACGACGCGATTGCTGAGGGTCGTGTTGCCGAGTTTGAATTCGTTGAACAGAGTCAAGGCAGTCTCTCCTGTGGAGGGGGAATCAAAAGGACAATGACGGCAGCAGCCTTGGGGGAGGCGGCTGTCAGGGGATGACTGACGACGCGTCAGCAGCAGCGCAACGATCACTCCGAGGCCCATTAGCCCCCCGCCAATTTGCCCAGCAGGGATGTTGCGAACGCCATCATCAGGACTGATAGTCCGAGCGTGAGGTGTTGTCCGGGGCCAGTTCAGCGCTGTATGAGGCTTCAATCCGAACAGGTTTTGACATAGTCTATTGGAGAAATGGCATTTGATTTTTGCTGGTTTCTATCAAGTGAGTGGAATGGAATTCAATAATCGGAGCGTCTATGTTTTCGTCTGAGCGACTCAAGGGTATCGATGTGTTCGTCATCGTCGCCGACATGGGCAGCTTCACGGCCGCAGCTGAACGGTTGAACCTGACCAACTCGGCGATCAGCAAGAGCATTGCGCGATTGGAAGGGCGTCTGCGCACCCGGTTGTTTCAGCGCACTACGCGTCGGCTGTCGCTCACCGAGGCAGGGGAAACCTTCTACCGTACCTGCACAACGGTCCTTTCGGATCTGGAGGAAGTCGAGATTGCGCTGACTTCGACCCAGACCGAGCCACAGGGCAAGGTGCGTATTGATTTGCCAGCTTCGTATGGGCGTTTACATGTCCTGCCGTTGATTCTTGATTTCATGAAGCAGCACCCCAGGTTGCAGCCCCATGTGTCTTTTTCCGATCGGTACGTCGACCCGGTGCATGAGGGCATCGATATCGTCGTCAGGATTGGTGGTTCAGATGCCTGGCCAGCCGCCATGGCTCACCAGTTTTTTGGGACGCAGAAACTGATTTTTTGCGCTTCGCCCGAGTATGTAAATCAATATGGGCAGCCCAAAACGGTGTCGGACCTCGATGACCACCAGTGCATCGGCTACGGGCAAAATGACGGTATGGCGATCCCCTGGTACTTCAAGGGTCGTCAGCCGGGGGATATGGAGCGCAGGATCATGCATCCGCACATTGCCGTGGGAGACGGAGAGGGTGAGGTGATGGCGGTGTTGGCGGGGCTAGGCATCGCTCAACTACCGACCTGGCTGGTCCAGGTGCATCTGAACAGCGGCAGACTGGTGGAGGTGCTGCCGGATCTTGCTACCGAAGGCCTTCCGATGAATCTTGTCTGGCTTCGAAGTCGCGAGGCGCTGCCAAAAGTCAGCGCGTTGGTCGCCTACCTGGGAGCCAATCTCACGCCTGCCGGGCGTGTTGAGCGGGCTTGAATAATCATTGAATCGGGGATGATCGCAAAGCCGCTGACAACACAGAAGCGCGAAGCCGTCCCTGTCTCCTCAGCCTGACGTGATGGAAAATTCGGGGAGGATGTGCTCCTGAAGTTCATCGATCACCTCCACAGAGGGGCGCCGCGTGGGCTTGAGGTTCAATGCGACATGATTGATCCCGGCTTCGCGTTGCCGCGAGAAGAACTCTTTCAGCGCCTTTCGACCGCCCCGCAGCATCCGCCCCGTTTGTAGCGGCGCGTCAGGATTGGTGTCGAGATCGAACATCGCGCCATAGCCGAAAGGGACGAATCCCCTGGAAGCGGTTGCCTCACGCCAATGCGGCACAGCCTCCGGCATGCGCAGCGCGTCGCCATGCCAGATCCAGGCATCGACATTGGCCGCGAGCCACTCCAGGCTCTGTCCAGCGCGACCGATAGCAATGATAGGGACCCGTTGGGCTGCGGGTTTGGGTACCAGATCGATATCGCCCCGCAACTGGCCGAAATGCTGTGTCTTCAGGCGCGGAAACGACTCTGAAATCAGCGTTTTGATCAGCGTTAGCGCTTCCCGATAGCGTTCCGCTCGGCTGGCAAAGTCGACCCCGAAAGCCGGGTACTCTGTTGCCCGGTCACCCGAAGCCATGCCAGCGAGAAAGCGGCCCCCCAATAGTTGGTCCGCCGTAGCGATCTGCTTGGCGGTGATAACCGGCTCTCGCAACGGGCTGACGATGCCGGCAGTGCCGATGGCGATTCTATGAGTGAGCGCTGCCAGCCAGCCCGCGTACACCAGCGGATCGAGGACCTGGCCGGTATCGCCGAATGACGGATCGTAAAACGGCACATCGCGCAGCCACAGTGCCGCAGCATCGCTCTGATCGAGGCGCTGCACGATCTCGGCCTGGTCCTCCAGGCTGGGAAAAGGGCCGTCAGGATAGCCCCGCGCGGGCGAGATGAATCCGATGGTCAACTGATCAGGCTGGAATGTACCGCTGAACGCCGTATGGTTCTCCAGGCTGAGCGATTGATTGTTCTGAGTCATCGTTTTACTCCGTTTCGGAAATCGATCATTCGATTCTATAGATGACCTTTAGGCGGATCTCCGATCTTTTGGATCAGTCATTGTGAAAAAAAATCACCAATATTCGGTCTGCAACACTTAACCGAATCACTGGCAACCTGTGCAGAGTAGAAACACTGTCATCATCTTCCTGCGAAATCGCCTGGTTCCACACGTACCCTTCGGCCATTCGCAAACTAATCCTGCCTCCCGGTTTCGCTTTCGCTCGATCTGATCTATACCTTGGGTTCAACGTTTTGTGAGGCGAGGAGCTTTCAGATGTCAGACGTAGATCAGGTACAAAAGTCGCAACCTTCTCCCAGCCAGAGCCACGATGACGTGATTGCTCAGTTCAAGTGGCAGGGCAAGCAGATCGACTGGTTGCTGCAATGGCTGGTCAAGTTTGTTGCCAACACCAAGGTTGAGATGGGCGTGACGTTGTCGGTGGGCGGGAATCTGGTTTCCGGGCATCTGATTTCTCACGATGCGTATTTCGAGCAGTTGGCCGACGATATCTCGGCACCGTTCAGTTCGTTCGCCAACGGCACTGACGCGACCATGAAAGAGATGATCCTGTCCTTCAAGCCAGGTGAGTCGTCTGAAGACACCCCGGCCTTCCATTTCATTCACTTGAAGGACTGCCGCACTTATTCCACTGACGGCAACCCGATTTGTGATGCCGGTGTGCTGTGGCGGGGCCGAATCTCGGCAGTCGATGGGTTCACCATCGGGCTTATCGCCGAAAAGCCTGACGCAGCCTGACCCCATGGAGCCCCGACGTCCGTCGGGGCTTTTTCAACCCGAGACCATGATGGCTTCCAGCGTGCTGAATGCACTGGCTGGTCATGGGAAGCTGTGTCTGCAATAGCGTCACTTAGCCACTCTTTGCGCGACAAAATGTCGCAAGCCGCTGTCAGGCGAGTAATATGTTCGCCCTGACCTTATCTGCCGAATGGTTTTCGGCATGGCCTGATAGAGAGCTGGCGACAAGAAAAAACAACAAGAACTGAGCCAGGCTGCCCGCCCCGGTCGACGTAAAGAATTAATGAGTAGACGAAAAAGGCGATTAGAGAAAATGACCAAAACTTCGCGACCTTTGTACATTTCCTACGCAGGACCCTCACTGCTGGAAATGCCCCTGCTGAACAAAGGCAGTGCCTTCACCCCGCAAGAGCGGGTCGAATTCAATCTGATCGGGCTCCTGCCGCAGAACGTAGAGACGATCGAAGAGCAAGTCACCCGGGTCTACAGCCAGTACAAACAGTGTGCCAGCGACCTGGACAAGCATATCTACCTGCGCTCGATCCAGGACAACAACGAAACCCTGTTTTTCCGTCTGCTCGACTCCCACCTGGACGAGATGCTGCCGATCATCTACACGCCGACGGTGGGGCAGGCTTGTCAGGAATTCTCCAAGATCTACCGCACGCATCGCGGCCTGTTCATTTCCTACCCTGAGCGCGACCGCATCGATGACATTTTGCGCAGCGCGACCAAGGACCGGATCAAGATCATTGTCGTGACCGACAGCGAACGAATTCTTGGTCTTGGCGATCAGGGCATCGGCGGCATGGGCATTCCGATTGGCAAATTGTCGTTGTACACCGCGTGTGGCGGGATCAGCCCGGCGTACACGCTGCCGATCGTGCTGGATGTCGGCACCAACAATCGTGAGCTGCTGGACGACCCGATGTACATGGGCTGGCGTCACGAGCGGGTATCGGGCAAGGAATACGAAGACTTCATCGCGCTGTTCATCGACGCGGTGCAGCGTCGCTGGCCTGACGTGTTGCTGCAGTTCGAAGATTTCGCCCAGTCCAACGCCATGCCGTTGCTCGAAAAGTATCGGGACGAGCTGTGCTGCTTCAACGATGACATCCAGGGCACCGCTTCGGTCGCCGTGGGTACGTTGCTGGCGGCCTGCAAGGCCAAGAATGAAACCCTCGGTCAGCAGAAAGTGGTGTTTGTCGGTGCCGGTTCGGCAGGCTGCGGGATCGCCGAGCACATCATCGCAGCGATGCGCATCGAAGGCCTGAGCGAAAGCGAAGCGCGCAAACGTATCTTCATGGTTGATCGTTTCGGCCTGTTGACCGAAAGCATGGACAATCTGCTCGACTTCCAGAAACGACTGGCGCAAAAGACTGCCGACGTGTCTGGCTGGACTGCCGGCTCGGAAGCCTTTCCGCAGTTGCTCGACGTAGTCACTCACGCCGGGGCCACCGTAATGATCGGTGTGTCCGGGCAGCGCGGTCTGTTCACCGAGCAGGTGATTCGCGAACTGCACAAGCATTGCGCCAAACCCCTGGTAATGCCGCTGTCCAATCCGACGTCCAAAGTGGAAGCCACTCCGGAAGAAATCCTGCGCTGGACCGACGGCAATGCACTGGTAGCCACCGGTAGTCCGTTTGCGCCAGTGGAGATCAACGGTCGCACGGTGCACATTGCGCAGTGCAACAACTCCTACATCTTTCCGGGCATCGGCCTCGGCGTGGTGGCCTGCAAGGCATCGCGTATCACCGACCGGATGCTCATGGCGGCGTCCAATGCGCTGGCCGAGTGCTCGCCGATGGTGACAGGGAAGGGTGATGCGGTGTTGCCGCCGCTCAAGGAAATCCAGCAGGTCAGCCGCAAGATCGCCCTGGCTGTGGCCATGGAAGCGCAAGCCGAAGGGCTGGCACTGGAAACCACCGAAGAGGCGCTGCTTGAGGCCATCGAGCGTAATTTCTGGTTGCCGGGCTACCGGGCCTATCGTCGTCGCTCGGTCTGATCAGGCGCGTTTGAACGGCTGATGTCTCCGCAAGCTTGCTTGCGGAGACACGCTGCTCGCAAATGCGTTAATGCTGCAACGCATTTCTTTACAGTGAAATAAGCTTCATTCAACCCAATACTCTCATCGTTTTCACATAAAATTGATGATGCGCTGCCTACAGTGCGCGCCATCGGAGCATTAACTGGCTCCCGAACGCCTGATGCATATTAATTCGATAAGCAGACCACGATGCCGACACCCAGAACTGTTCGTCCAGAGGTTGTAACCCTACTTGCCAGTGCGTTTCTGTTACTGGGTTTCAATCTCAATCTCTGGCAGCATCTTTTCTCGATTACCAGCGCCGATAGCAAAGGGTTGGCCATGCGCTTTGCGTTTGGCTTGATGATTTTCTGCGTGTTCAATATTGTGTTGACGCTGTTGGCATTCCGTCGTGTGTTTAAACCGGTGTTGATCAGTCTGTTTATGATCAGCGCGGGGGTGGTTTATTTCATGACCGAATACGGGGTCATGATCGACGCCGGCATGTTTCGAAACTTCGCCGAAACCAACGCTACGGAAGTGCAGGGGCTGCTGTCTTTAAAACTGGCCTTGTATATCCTTCTGCTGGGCGTAGTGCCCTCGTTGATCCTCTGGAAACTGCCGATCAGCTACCGTCGCTGGCACCTTGAACTGTTCAGCAAACTGCTGGTGACGGTGGCGTGCTGCGTGGCAATCGGCGGCGTTGCACTGGCCAATTACCAGGGCTTGTCGTCATTGTTTCGCAATCACCATGAATTGCGCCTGATGGTGGTGCCGAGCAATTACATTGGTGCGTCGCTGGGCTACCTGAGTGAACAGGTGATCTCCGCAAGACGGCCGTTCGTCAAGATCGGCGAGGACGCCAAACGTTCTGCGGACTGGGCCACGCATGCCCGCAAATCCTTGACCGTGCTGGTGGTCGGCGAAAGTGCCCGGGCCGAGAACTTCGGTATCCTTGGCTACGGTCGCAACACCACGCCCAACCTGAACAAGGAAAACGGGCTGGTGGCGTTTACCGATGTGTATTCCTGCGGCACCGAAACCGCCGTGTCGGTGCCTTGCATGTTCTCCAACATGGGACGCAAGAATTACAACGCTACCCAGGCGCGCAATCAGGAAGGCTTGCTGGATGTACTGAAGCGCGCGGGTATAGACGTGATATGGCGTGACAATCAGGCTGGCTGCAAAGGCACCTGTGATCGAGTGACCTTTCAGGACGTGAGCAATCTCAAGGATCCGCTGTTGTGCAACAACCACGAATGCCGGGACGAGATACTCTTGCAAAACCTGCAGACCTTTATCGACAGCCTCGACAAGGACACGGTGCTTGTTCTGCATCAGATGGGCAGCCACGGGCCTGAATACTACAAACGTTACCCAAAAGAGTTTGAAAAGTTTACCCCGGTGTGTGAAAGCAATGCGCTGAACAATTGCAGCCGGGACAGCATCGTTAATGCGTACGACAACACGTTGTTGTACACCGACCATGTACTGTCCACGCTGATTGATCTTTTACGCGCCAATCAAAACAAGGTCGATACCGCCATGGTGTATCTGTCGGACCATGGCGAGTCGCTGGGCGAATACAACCTGTTCCTGCACGGCACGCCTTATGTGCTGGCGCCTGATCAGCAAAAGCATGTGCCGATGATGGTCTGGTTGTCCGATAACTATCAGAAGTCCTTCGCCGTCACGCCGGAGTGCCTGGCCAAACAGCGTAACGCACCGTTGAGTCAGGACAATCTTTTCCATTCCATGCTCGGCCTGTTGAAAGTCGACACCAAGGTTTATGACCCCAGTCTCGATATGTTTGCCGGATGCCGCAGCGAGTTGGCGGCCACCGACAAGTAACCACGTGCGCGGCGTGTCGGGTATTGATCGTCCTCTCACGTTATGGGGACGATCATCGGCAGCGCGTCTGCCCGGCAACAGCTCCTCCTGTCCGTCATTTGCATGAAGATGCGCCAGACCCGGACGACAGACGCGCGATAATCTCCCATGACGATATATACTGCGCGCCATTGTTGAAGGGAGAGCCGTGTGGCCATCGATATTCACTGGATTCGCGACGACGACAGCCTCGCCCGGCATTGCGCACAATGGCAGTCACTGCCTTTTGTGGCGCTCGACACCGAGTTCATGCGGGTCGACACTTTTTATCCGATCGCTGCGCTGCTGCAGATCGGCGACGGGCAGAGCGCCTGGCTGATTGATCCGTTGCTGATCAACGACTGGCGGCCGCTGTCTGCGTTGCTCGAAAACCCCGACGTCATCAAGGTGGTGCATGCGTGCAGCGAAGACCTCGAGGTGTTGCTGCGCCTGACCGGCAGCCTGCCGGTCCCGCTGTTCGATACCCAATTGGCGGCTGCCTACCTGAACCTCGGTTTTTCCATGGGCTACTCGCGTCTGGTGCAGGAGGTCCTCGACATCGACCTGCCCAAGGGCGAAACCCGCTCCGACTGGCTGCAGCGTCCGCTGTCGGAAACGCAGATCAGCTACGCGGCCGAAGATGCCGTGCATCTGGCCGAGCTGTTCACCATCCTGCGCCCGCGCTTGTCCGACGACAAATACGCCTGGCTGCTGGATGACGGCGCGGAACTGGTCGCCAACCTGCGCCGTGAGGTGGACCCGTACGAGGTGTATCGCGACGCCAAGCTGGCCTGGAAGTTGTCCCGCGCCCAGCTGGCGGTGCTGCGCGAGCTGTGTGCCTGGCGTGAGCGCGAGGCGCGTGCCCGCAACCTGCCGCGCAACCGCATCGTGCGTGAGCACTCGCTCTGGCCATTGGCCAAGACCCAGCCGGACAACCTCGGCGCGCTGGCACGGATTGAAGACATGCACCCGCGTACGGTCCGCCATGACGGCGAGTTTCTGCTCGCGCTGATCAAGACCGCGAGCGTGTTGCCTCCGGAAGAATGGCCACCTGCGTTGCCCGAGCCGTTGCCCATCGATGCGGCCGGGTCGATCAAGCGTCTGCGGGCCATCGGTCAGCAGTACGCCGAGCGACTGGACATGGCCCCGGAGCTGATGCTGCGCAAGAAGACCCTCGAAGCCCTGCTCAAAAGCGGCTACCCCGACGGTCCTTACCAATTACCCGACTCGCTGCGTGGCTGGCGTCGCGAGTTGATGGGTCAGGCGCTGCTGGACAGCCTGGCCACCTCCGGAGAACCGTCTTGAAGCGCATCTGCTCGATTTATCGCAGCCCGAAAAGAAACGAGATGTACCTTTACGTTCTGAAAAGTGACGTCCTCAAGCGTGTGCCGCCCGAGCTGATGGTGGCCTTCGGCAAGCCGGTTCATGCGTTCGATCTGGTACTGAGCCCCGAACGGGCGCTGTCGCGCGAAGATATCAATGTGGTGCTGGAGAACCTCGACAGCCAGGGCTATCACTTGCAGATGCCGCCGGCTGAAGACGATTACATCGAGCACCTGCCCGAAGAGCTGCTGCGCCGCAACGATCCCATGTAATCGTTGCTCACGTTGTAAAGCGGCCCACATCGACGTGGGTTGCCTGTCCTGTTTTTAAGGTTTTTGAAACATGCGCGTTCTGATTGCCGAGCACGATTACCACGTTTACACCCAATTGTTGCGCAAGGCTGCGCCTGATCTGGAAGTTTTCAGCACTGGCGATTCTGCCGAGTTGTCGCGCATGGCCAGCGACTGCCCGGTCTGGCTGGGACAGCCCGACCTGATGGCCAATCTGCTGCGGCAGGGGCACACGCCGCAATGGCTGCAATCCACCTGGGCGGGCATCACACCGCTGCTGGCCGACAGCCTGTCGCGGGACTATCGCCTGACGCGTGCAGTCGGGATTTTCGGCCAGGTCATGGCTGAATTCGTTTTGACCTACATGCTCGGCCATGAGCGTGAGGTGTTGGCGCGCCTGATGAGTCAGGTCGAGCGCAAGTGGGACAACCGCACCGGGCAGAGCCTGGCGGGCCGCAAGGCATTGATCGTCGGTGCCGGCGATATCGGTCAGCGCGTTGCCGAGTTCCTCCTGCCGTTCGGCGTGCAGGTGTACGGTGTGGCCTCCAGTGCGCGCACTCAGGAGCCGTTCATTGAAGTGACGGCGTTGTCAGACATGACGCGTCTGCTCGGCGAGATGGATTACGTCATCAACCTGCTGCCCAACACGCCCGAGACGCACGACCTGTACGACGCCAGGTTGTTCGCCAGCTTCAAGCCCACGGCGCTGTTCATGAACGTCGGACGCGGGGTCGCGGTCGTCGATGCGGATCTGGTCGAGGCGTTGAAGGAAGGGCATCTGGCTGGTGCGGTGATTGACGTCTGCCGTCAGGAGCCTTTGCCGCAGCGGCATCCGTTCTGGACTGCCTACGGTCTGCTGTTGACCGGTCACAGCTCTGCGCCTACCTCGCCAGTGGCCATGACCGAGCTTTTCGTGCATAACCTGAACGCTTTTCAGGCAGGAGAAGCGCTGCGCGGAGAGGTCGATTTTTCGCGAGGTTACTGACGCCCTTGCCAACGAGCCGACGTGTCAGGCGTCGGCTCGCAGGCATCGATTACAGCAGACAGTCGGTTATAGCGAAAAATCACCTTCGGCGGCCAGTTCTGCCAGCGGCTTGCGCGGGCTTGGCACTTCGCGGCCTTGCAGGTAGTCCGGCAAGGTCGATTTGTCCCCCAGCTTGCCAATCGCGATGGCCGCATGCACTGCGTAGCCTTCGGGAATATTCAACTCCTTGCGGGTCAGATCCTGATCGAAACCGGCCATGCCGTGGGTGTGCCAGCCGCTCAGGCTGGCCTGCAGTGCAAGGTAACCCCATGCCGAACCCGTGTCGAAGGTGTGCCACAGGGCAGGGCTCTCTTCGCTTGCGCCTGGGGCGACGAAGGTGGTCTTGGAAATGACGATCACCAAGGCTGCCGCGTGTTGCGCCCAACTGCGGTTGAACTCGTTCAGCAAGCCCAGATAACGCTCCCAGTTCGGCGTATCGCGACGTGCATAGAGAAAGCGCCAGGGCTGCGAGTTATACGCCGAGGGCGCCCAGCGTGCGGCTTCGAAAAAGCTCAGCAGGGTTTCCTGGTCGATGCTTTCGCCGCTGAAGGCACGTGGCGACCAGCGCTCGGTGAATTGCGGGTCGATAGGGTGATCGGCGATGCGAGGGTTCGTGCTCATGAAAGTCCTTGATAGCGAAGGTTGAAAACGAGCGTGGCTTGATGGGCCGTGGTCGGCAGGCATCGCTTGAACGCACTGAAAACCCGTTAACGCTACTGTTTTGCCCCGTCGCTGACAAGTCCCGGCTACCGGCAGTCGCAAGTGCTTGGCCCGCACCCCGTGTACCTCTAGACTGGCGGCCTTTTCATTATCGATACCGTTGTCCGAACCATGGCCGCTAAAGTTGAACCCTTCTGGATTCGCAAGACCCTTGACCAGCTCGATACCCAGGAGTGGGAGTCGTTGTGCGATGGCTGTGGCCTGTGCTGCCTGCAGAAGCTTGAGGATGAGGAAGACAACGCGGTTTATTACACGCGAATTGCCTGCAAGCTGCTGGATCTGAAAACCTGCCAGTGCTCCGACTATGCAAACCGTCGTGCCTCGGTGCCCGATTGCATTCAGCTGACGCCTGGTCAGGCAGATGAATTCAAATGGCTGCCACCGACCTGCGGCTATCGTCTGGTCAGCGAGGGTAAGGATTTGCCGCTCTGGCACCATCTGGTGTGTGGTGATCGCACGGCCGTGCATCACGAGCGCATCTCCCAGTCAGGCCGCATGCTCAGCGAGAACAATGTGGCCGAAGACGACTGGGAGGATTACCTGATTTTTCGCGCAGGTTGAACGCTTAAGCGACCGGCTTCGGCTCGGTCAGCGCTTCCACGCCTTTGGCAGCCGCCGTCTTCACGGCATCTTCAGCGTCGTCCTTGAGGGTGTTCAGTTGCGCACCGGCACGTTCGATGGTCGAGCGTGCGCTTTGCAGATCGCTGCGGCCTTTTTCCATCAGGCTCTTGGCCGAGCAGTGACCACTGATGCCGCGCGCCAGAGCCGCGCCGCCGATGGCCAGTTGAATCAGGCCCAGAAAGCCGCCACGACGGACGCCTTTACCCATCAGCAGTACGCCGCCAGCCAGCGAGCCAATGCGCTCCCAGCCGTTTACGTTCTGCTCGGGGTTGCGTTGGAGCAGTTCAGGTGTGTCGATGCGTTCGATGATTGGGGTGTCGCGCATGATGGCTCTCCATGAGGTAGTAGGTCGGAGTTGGCAGATTGGAAGCAGTTGCTCGATTCAGAGAAACTGACTGCCCGTGCGCGACACAGGTTCAATGCTTTTCCGTCAGCGGTCGCTGGCCGGATCAATTTTCTCGCGACCGAACTGCGGGCCCGAACGGGTATTGATACCTTTGGCCATGCGGTCATAGAGGACGACGTTGACGGTCGCCGCCAGATTCATGCAGCCCTCGGTCGGGATATAGACCACGTCTTCGCACCAGTCGCGAATCTCCTGATCCAGCGAGCCATCTTCCGGGCCGAAGATATACAGCGCGCGATCAGGGTGGGTGTATTCGGGCAGTGCGCGGGCGCCGTCGACCAGTTCGACAGCCACCGGAATGCAACCCAGCGGCAGAATGCTTTTGAGGTCTTCGATGCCGATCAGCGGGATGTCCTGATGGATTTTCTTGGTGTCGGTGATGAAGTCCCGCGCGCGCTCATAGCGTTTACCGGTATAGAACACCGACGCCACGCCGTAGCAGCCGGCCGCACGCATGACGGAGCCGACGTTTTCCGGGGACTTGGGGTTGTAAAGACCGATGCAGGCATACCGTTTGTTGGCCACGGGGAGGGTGCTCTGAAGAAAACCGGGGATTATACGGCAGCCTCAGAGCAATGCCATTGACTGTGTTCAGAACCACATGCGCACGCCGACCACCAGTCGCGCGTCCTGGGTGTCTTCGTCGTCCTCGCGCGCGTAATCGGCTGTCTTGCCGTAGGAGCGGTCCCAGCTCACCCCGACATAAGGCGCGAATTGCGGGGTGATCTCGTAGCGCAGTCTGAGGCCGAACTCGCTGGTCGACAGGCCCGAACCATTGCCGCGTTGCGGGTCGTTCTTGCCGTAGAAGTTCAGCTCCGCGGTGGGCTGCAGCACCAGATTGCTGGTCAGCTGGAGGTCGTAGTCGGCCTCCAGGCGAGCGGCGGTCTGCCCGGCTTCACCGATGAACGCGGTGGCCTCGATATCCAGATCCGAAATGGCTTGGCCCTGCAGGCCGAAGGCGGCCCAGGTTTGCGGCGCGCCCGGTTTGAAATCCTGACGCGCTCCGGCGACCACGTCCCACCAAGGGCTGATCGAGTGGCCCCACAACGCCTGGACTTCCGCTTCTTCGGTCTTGCCGTTGGTTCGCTCACCTTCGGAGCGCAGCAGCAGGCGGTCGATATCACCGCCAATCCAGCCGGACAGGTCCCAGGCCAGCGCGCTGCCGTCGTTGGCGTCCTGCCATTCCAGCTTGTCAGCCAGGAAGTAACTGTTGATGGCGCTGTCATGGACCTGATGGCCGGCGTGGCTGGTGTACACCGCAGCCCGGTCCGCATCAGTGATCGGCGGGATCGGGGTTCGGCTCTGGGCGGGCGCAGTCTGTGTTGAGGGCGCGTCCTCGCTGTCGCTGGCGTCCATGTGCATCGCATGGCTGCCGTGGTCCATGCCTTCCATCCCGGCGGCCATGCTCGAGGTCCACGGTGTAGCGGTCAGCCCGGCGGCCAGCAACAGCATCGGCAGGCGGGGCGAATTCAGCGTTCTGCTCAACATCAAGGTCCTCATTCTTCCACCCGCACTTCGCGGAACATGCCCATTTCCATGTGGTACAGCATGTGACAGTGATAAGCCCAACGGCCCAGCGCATCGGCGGTCACGCGGTAGCTGCGACGTGACCCCGGTGGCATGTCGATGGTGTGTTTGCGCACCATGAACTGTCCATTCTCGTCTTCGAGGTCGCTCCACATGCCATGCAGATGGATGGGGTGGGTCATCATCGTGTCGTTGACCAGCACGACACGCACCCGCTCACCGTATTTGAGCATCAGCGGTTTGGCGTCCGAGAACTTCACACCGTCGAATGACCAGGCGTATTTTTCCATGTGCCCGGTCAGGTGCAGCTCGATCGTGCGGCTGGGCTCACGGCCGTCCGGGTCTTCGAAGGTGCTGCGCAGGTCGGCGTAGGTCAGGACTCTGCGGCCATTGCCCCGGAGGCCTATGCCCGGATCATCGAGCTTTGGCGAGGTGCTCATGGCTTGCATGTCGACCAGCGGGTTGTTGTTTTCGCTTTCGGGGTGCGATTGCGGGGTCGGCGCTTTCCTGGCCGGCATCTGTGCATGGTCCATTGCGGGCATCGCGTCGTGGCCCATCTTGCTGTGGTCCATGCCTGACATGTCGTGCGTTGCCGGGGCTGCGGCGTGGTTCATGCTGCCATGCTCCATGCCCGCCATGCCCATATCATCCATGCTCAACAGCGGGCGTGGATCGAGCGGCGGCACGACAGCCTGCAGGCCGGGCCTGCTGGCCAGGGTGCCACGGGCATAACCGGTGCGGTCCATGGACTGGGCGAACAGGGTATAGGCACCTTCCGCCGGCTCGACAATCACGTCGAAGGTTTCCGCCACTGCGATGCGCAACTCGTCGACGGTCACCGGCTTGACGTGCTGGCCGTCGCTGGCCACCACGGTCATCTTCAGGCCTGGAATACGCACGTCGAAGTACGTCATTGCCGAGCCGTTGATCAGCCGCAGTCGGATCCGCTCACCAGGCTTGAACAGCCCGGTCCAGTTCATGTTCGGCGCCTGACCGTTCATCAGGTAGGTGTAGGTTGCACCGCTGACATCCGCGAGATCGGTCGGGTCCATCCTCATCTTCGCCCACATCCAGCGATCCCTGGTGGTCTCGCTCCAGCCTTTTTCACCCACGTCGTTGATGAAGTCGCCGACGGTGCGCTGGTTATTGTTGTAGTAATCGGACTGTTTCTTGAGCGTTTTCATCAGCTGGACTGGCTCTTTGTCGGTCCAGTCGCTGAGCATGATCACGTGTTCGCGGTCGTATTCGAACGGCTCCGGCTCTTTCGCATCGATCACCAGCGGCCCGTAGACCCCCGACTGTTCCTGGAAGCCGGAGTGGCTGTGATACCAGTAGGTGCCGTGCTGCCTGACCTTGAAGCGGTACACATACAGGCCATCCGGCGCGATGCCGTCAAAGCTCAACCCCGGCACGCCGTCCATGTTGGCCGGCAGGATGATGCCGTGCCAATGGATGGACGTGGCTTCGTCGAGCCGGTTCTTGACCCTCAGGGTCACGGTATCGCCTTCGCGCCAGCGCAGCAGCGGGCCAGGGATGCCACCGTTGATGGTCTGCGCGGTCTTGGCATTGCCGGTGATGTTGACCTGGGTTTCGCCGATATACAGATCGAACTCGGTGCCGGACAACCCGTTTGGCTGACCCGGATTGGTCACCGCCCACGCCGGGCTGCGCCACAGCCCGAGGCCGCCGAGCAGGCCACTGGCGGCCAGCCCTTTCACAAAGGTTCGTCTTGAGGTTCGGGTGGGCATGGCGAAATATCCGGTCGGTCGGGTGGCCGCAGGCCAGGGGAAGTGCGGGTCGGGCGGGGGAGCGTGGCTGGTCGGTGGTGCCGAGGTCACTCGTCCTTTTTCATCAGCCCGGCCAGTGCGGCGAACGGGTTGTGAGTGGCCTTGGCGGTTTTCGGACTGCCCAGAGAGCCATCGGCGAAGTACTGCTGGTCGGTGTAGCGCGAGTGCTCGTTATCGTGGCAATACAGGCACAGCAGCTCCCAGTTGGAGCCGTCCTGCGGGTTGTTGTCATGGTTGTGGTCGCGGTGGTGTACGGTCAGTTCGCTGAGGCGTTTGCCTGCGAACTCGCGCGCGCAGCGGCCGCAAACATGCGGGTACATGCGCAGCGCCTTGTCGCGGTAGCCCATCTCGCGATCGCGCTGGGCGTCGGCCAGGATGCGGTCCAGCTTGGCAGTATGGGAAGGGGGATTGGCCGTGCTCATGGTGTCACCTGTGCGTGTGCGCATTGAAAGCGGAATATCGGCAAGTTTAGCGCCAGATGGGCAAACTCACACCTGCTGGGAGAGCAATTGACCATCGACCATGCGCAGGCGCTTGGACAACGAGATGGCCAGGGCGCGAATGATCTTGGCAGCGATTTTCGGCGCGTCCTCGAGCATCTTGTCCAGCGAATCACGGCCCAGGTTCAATAGCTGGCAACTGGTGGCTGCAATACAACTGGCCGAACGGCGCTCGCCATCCAGCACCGCCATTTCTCCGAAAGCGCGTCCGCGCCGCAGAACGGCGATTTCCACCTGTTGGCCGTCTGCAGCAAGCTTCTGCACAGACACGGTGCCCTGATGGATGATGCACATGAAGGTTCCGGCATCGCCCTCGGCGAAAATAGTCTCGCCCTTATCGATATCGGTAATGCTGAAATAGCCGGCTACGGTAAAGAAATCGCCCGGCAGCAGCGTGTCGAACAGGCCGCAATCCAGCAGCATGTCGCGTATGGCGTTGTTCAGGTTGGACAGTGGTTCTGACATGTGAGGTCTGGTAATCCTGACAAAGGGGCAACTCCGCTGCCCCCGATCCTAGTAAGACAGGTGTTTCACACCAAGTTCATTCAGCGATCTGCAATACCTTGAAGATAAACGCGTACTCCAGCGCCACGTCACGCAAGCCCTGATAGCGACCGCTCATGCCACCGTGTCCGGCACCCAGTTCGGTCTTGAGCAGCAACGGATGGTCGTCGGTCTTGGTGGCGCGCAATTTCGCGACCCATTTGGCGGCTTCCCAATACTGCACGCGGCTGTCGTTGTAGCCGGCGATGACAAGCATGGCCGGGTAGGCCTGGGCCGTGACGTTTTCGTAGGGCGCGTAGGCCTTGATGCGCGCGTAGACCTCCGGCTCCTGCGGGTTGCCCCATTCGTCGTATTCGGTGACGGTCAGCGGCAGGTCCGGGTCGAGCATGG
Organism: Pseudomonas syringae pv. coryli str. NCPPB 4273; assembly: GCF_000972175.1. Taxonomy (NCBI): domain Bacteria; kingdom Pseudomonadati; phylum Pseudomonadota; class Gammaproteobacteria; order Pseudomonadales; family Pseudomonadaceae; genus Pseudomonas; species Pseudomonas syringae pv. coryli. The sequence continues at coordinate 253,591 of NZ_AWQP01000037.1, forward strand.
TGTTCAGCACGTCGACGAACGGCACTTCGGCAATCGCTGCCTTGAACAGCTCGGGCCGCTGGTTGAGCACCGCACCGATCAGCAGGCCACCGGCGCTGCCACCGCTGATCACCAGCTGTTCAGCGCTGGTCAGACCCTGGGCGACAAGGTGTTCGGCGCAGGCAATGAAATCACCGAAGGTGTTCTGTTTGTGCTCCTGCTTGCCGTTGCGATACCAGGCCTCGCCCAGCTCGCCGCCGCCGCGCACATGGGCAATGGCGAACGCTACGCCACGGTCGAGCAGGCTCAGACGGGCGTGGGAAAACCACGGGTCGAGGCTCTCGCCATAGGCGCCGTAGCCATACAGATACAGCGGGGTGGCCTGTCCGGCCAGTTCACGCTTGACCACCAGGCTGATCGGCACCTGGGTGCCATCGCTGGCCGTGGCCCACAAACGCTGGCTGACGTAGGCATCGGCGTCGAAGATGCCCAGTACCGGGGTTTCCTTGAGCACAACCTGCTCGCCGCTGGCCAGGGTCAGTTGACGGACCTGGGCTGGCCGGTTCAACGACTGGTAGCGCAGGCGGATTTTGTCGCTGTCGAATTCCAGCGTGTCCTGCACATACAGGCTGTAGGCGGCGTCAGGTAGCTGCACGCGATAGGTCGGCAGCGCCTGCGGACGTACTTCGATGATCGGCAGGCCGCCCTCGCGCAGGCTCAGGCTGATGCCTTTGGCGTTGAGGCTGACGCCTTCGAGCATGACCTTGTCGTCGTGCGCGACCAGCGTCTGCCAGTCCTCGCGCACCGGTACGCCACTGGCTTGTTGCGCTGCGTGATACAGCGCGAAGTTGATGCCGCTCTGATTGCTGCGGATGAACCAGGTCCAGACGCCATCGAGCAACCCGTGGTCTGGATAGTATTCGTGACCTTCGCTGCGCGGTGCGAGGCAGGTGAAGGCCTGTTGCGGATGATCGGCGTCCAGCACCCAGGCTTCGCTGGTGGTTTTGCTGTTGAGCAGAATGATCAGTTGGCGCTCGGAACTGCTGCGGAAACAGTGCAGGAAGAAGCGGCCGTCCGGCTCGTCGAACACCAGCTCTGCCGATGCCGTTCCCAAGGTATGGCGATGCAGCTTGCCTGGGCGATGGGTGTCGTCCAGCTCGCCGAAAAACAGGGTCTGGCTGTCGTTGGCCCAGGTCATGCTGCCGTCGCAGTTTTCGAAGGGCAGGCTGCTGATCTGACCGGTGCTCAGTTCCTTGACGTAAAGCTCGTACACCTCGTCGCCACTGGTGTCCAGGCTATAGGCCAGACGCTGGTGGTCAGGGCTGATGCTGAACGCGCCCAGCGAGAAAAAGCCGCCATCGGCCATCTCGTTAGGGTCGAGCAACAATTCTTCGGCGCTTTCATCCACCGTGTTGCTGTCGTCGGCCGGGCGCGGGCAGCGGTAGTGCCGGGCGTATTCGTCGCCTTGTGTGGTGCGGGTGTAATAAAGGTACGGGCCCCAGGGGGAGGGCAGCGACAGGTCGGTTTCGAGGATGCGGCCCTTGATTTCCTCGAACAGGCTTTCGCGCAACCCGGTCTGCTCTGCCAGTTGCTGCTCCTGCCAGGCGTTTTCGGCTTTGAGGTAGTCGAGCACTTCGTCGGTGTCGCGGTTCTGCAGCCAGGCATAAGGGTCGGGACCGTCGGCCTTGCGAGCGATCGGGGCGCTGGAGGTTGCATTCGAGAAGGACATGCTGGGCTCTCTGTTAAGGCATCAATCAGGAAAATATCGGTACACGCTGAACCGAATACTGAAGCGAGGCAAGCCGCGTCAGGCAAAAGCCGTTATCATAAGCGCCTCTTTACCTGGCTTACCACGGACGTCATGACCGAAAACGACTATCTGATCGCCTGGAGCGTCTACGCCTTCGCCGCGTTGGGTTGCCTGCTCGTATGGTTTCTGATGACCCGCTGGATGTGGCGGTATCTCAAGGAGCCGTTGCTGGTGGCGGTCGCGGTGCTGCTGTTTACGCCGACCATGGTCGACCCCGCCAAGGACGCGATGGCGCCAGCCGTGGCGATCACCGCGCTCGACCTGATGTTCAAGGTCGGCAGCAATATCTGGACAGCCGTGTCGGACCTGGCCATGTATGGCATGTTCGCCTTCGCCGCGTACCTGCTGTTCGTGCTGATCCGCTGGCCGATCGAACGCAGCCGCAAGGCCCGCCAGCCCAAGTCTGCCGCTCAGCCTGTCGAAACAGACCCTGCTGACGAACCTTTCGCCGAAGACGATCACTACGCTCGCAAGAACGCTGCGCCTCTTGCGCCAACCAGGGCTGCGCGGGTCGAGCCGCGGCTTTAGCTCCCGCTTCGTTGGCAAGCGCCGCTACCTGCGGCGCATGACCTGCTGCAAAACGTCTTGAAGCGAGAACCTGAGCATGTGTGAACTACTGGGCATGAGCGCCAATGTCCCGACCGACATAGTCTTCAGCTTTACCGGGCTGATGCAGCGGGGCGGCCGCACCGGTCCGCATCGCGATGGCTGGGGCATTGCCTTCTACGAGGGCCGTGGACTGCGCCTGTTTCAGGACCCGGCAGCCAGCAGTGAATCGGAAGTCGCCCAACTGGTGCAGCGTTATCCCATCAAGAGCGAAGTCGTGATCGGCCATATTCGTCAGGCCAACGTCGGCAAGGTCTGCCTGTCCAATACCCATCCTTTCGTGCGTGAGCTCTGGGGCCGTAACTGGTGCTTTGCCCATAACGGTCAGCTGGCGGATTTCACCCCGGGCGTTACCTTTTATCGGCCGGTGGGCGATACCGACAGCGAAGCGGCGTTCTGCGACCTGCTCAATCGCGTCCGCGAAGCCTTTCCCGAGCCCGTCGACGTCGAGGAATTGCTGCCTACGCTGATCCAGGCGTGTGCCGAATATCGCAGCAAAGGCGTGTTCAACTGCCTGTTGAGCGACGGTGACTGGCTGTTTTGCTTTTGCAGTACCAAACTGGTTCAGATCACCCGCCGAGCTCCGTTCGGTCCGGCAAGGTTGAAAGATGTCGACGTGATTGTCGATTTTCAGGCTGAAACCACACCGCATGACGTGGTCACGGTCATCGCGACCGAACCCTTGACCGAGAACGAAAACTGGAACCGCTATGAACCGGGCCAGTGGAGTCTGTGGCGCAAGGGCGAGAGCGTGGCGCAAGGTTCGGTCGACACCGCGACCGAGACGGCCAGGCCGTAAGACACCATCACATCGGCTTAATGGATAAAAAAGAAGAGGGATATTGATGCTGCGAAGTTATCTGCGATTGGTCCTGTTCACCATGGGCCTGCTGTTCGGGGTACAGATTCCCGGTTTCATCAGTGATTACAGCAAGCGTGTCGAAGCGCATCTGATCGAGGCGCAACAAGCCGTCAAGGGCTATACCGCCACTGCGCAGCAGTTCTTCAAGGGCGATATCCAGGCGCTGATCCAGCACTATCGCAGCAGTGAAGACCCGGTTTTCCGCAGCGATGCGGACACCATCGACACCCTGATGAACCGCACGCACATTCTTGAGCGTCAGTGGCTCGGGCTTCAGGGGCCTTGGTATTCCAAAGCCATCTTCGTGGCTACCTCTTCCGATCCGGATATCCGTCGCGAAACCTTCAATGGTTATACGTGGCAAGTTCTGCTGGCCCCCGAAGTCATTGCCTGGGGCATCATCAGTGCATTGCTGCTGGCGCTGGTGATCGAAAGCTTCGTGCTGTTGCTTGGCTGGGTCGTCCACGGCGGACGACGTAAGCCTCAGCTCGAACGCGACTGGAATTGACTGTGGGGCGGGGCGTAGCGAAACATCGGCGGGCAGTTCATATGACTGCCCGTGTTTCATTACGTAGATAGGCGAGTACTGTTTCAGGTGCGTTCCACATCAGCACGTCGATGATTGAAAGGTTTTCGACGAAATTCAGAGGTCCCGTGGAATAACTGAATGAAGCGGGCTCGAGAAACCTCAGTTCTATGCCTCGTTCCTGCCATTCGCCGGGTATGAAAATTTCGCGTCCACCTGTGGCGTTGATGTACTGACGCGCCCCCAGCACCGTGCTTATTTCCAGCGCCCATTGGCCTGCATGTTCAATGGGCGGCAGATCAAGGTTCATCGCTGCACAGCTTTCCCAGTCAAAGCTCATGCCTAAATACTCGCAGACCACTTTCAGCGCGCGTGTATTGAGTTCACACAGGTGGGTGGCAGGTGTGCCGAATGTCTGCTCGACCACCTGCAAGGTTTCCCGGAAGTAGGGTGCCTTGCTTCGATAGTGTTCAAGCTGATTCGTGATTCGTCGGTGGGCACAGGCAAGGTCGATGATGGTCGCGTCCTTGATCAGTGCGCCCTCGCTGACACAGACCGGAACATTGATGTATTGCCAGTCGCCTTTGCTACCCAGTACCCGATTGCGGTTCATCCAGCTTTTGCGTTTGTATTTGACGATGTCAAAGACCAGCCCGCGCTGGACCGCCGCAATGAGCTGGAAGTAACCGATGTAGGGGAAAAAGTAAGGCTGCATGATCCCGAGCGTTTCGTTCATAAGTAACCCGCGACGTCGCGACGGCTGCTCAGGCAAAACGATGGAGTAACTGCAAAACGACCTACTCAATCAGCGCTTTTCCGTCTGATTGGTTGTGTGGAACTGTCAGCGTAGTTCGGGTGTTCAAAATGATCATGCTGCTGGTCGGGTGGTACCGGCCGGTTGATGACCGGCTTGTACAGCATTGGCAGCAGCCTTATTTCATTTCGCCAGGTAACGCATGCCTTCTTCCAGACCGCTAAGGGTTAGCGGATACATCTGCCCCTCGATCAAATCACGCACGATATGCGTCGAGGTGGTGTAGTCCCAGGCATCTTTCGGGTAGGGATTGATCCAGATGATCTTCTTGAATTTGCCCATGAAGCGCTGCATCCATACATAGCCCGCCTCTTCATTCCAGTGTTCGACGCTGCCGCCGGGCTGGGTGATTTCATAGGGCGCCATCGAGGCGTCGCCGATGAAAATCACTTTGTAGTCCTCGCCATACTTGTGCAGCAGGTCCTGGGTGGCGGTCCGCTCCGAGCTTCTGCGCTGGTTGTTCTTCCACACCGATTCATAGATGAAGTTATGGAAGTAGAAATACTCCATATGCTTGAACTCGGTCTTGCACGCGGAGAACAGCTCTTCACAGACCTTGACGTGCGAATCCATCGAGCCACCGATGTCGAACAACAGCAATAACTTGATGGTGTTGCGCCGCTCCGGACGCATCTGAATGTTCAGCAGGCCCGCATCGCGTGCGGTGTGATCGATGGTGCTGTCGATGTCCAGTTCATCCGCGGCACCCTGACGAGCGAACTTGCGCAGGCGACGCAGGGCCACCTTGATATTGCGCGTCCCCAGCTCAACCTGATCATCCAGATTCTTGTACTCGCGCTGGTCCCAGACTTTGACGGCCTTGCCTTTGCGCTCGCCTGCATCGCCGACTCGGATGCCCTCCGGGTTATAGCCACCCGAACCGAACGGGCTGGTGCCACCGGTGCCGATCCATTTGTTACCACCGGCATGGCGTTCCTTCTGTTCTTCCAGGCGTTTCTTGAACTCCTCGATCAGTTTGTCGAGGCCGCCCAGCGACTGGATCTGCGCGCGTTCCTCGTCCGTCAGCGAACGCTCGAACTCTTTGCGCAGCCAGTCTTCCGGGATCAGCGCCTGCAAATGCTCGTCGAGATTTTCCAGGCCATTGAAATATGCGCCGAAGGCCCGGTCGAACTTGTCGAAATGGCGCTCGTCCTTGACCAGAATCGTGCGCGCCAGGAAGTAGAACTCATCGATGTCGGCGAACACGACCCGCTGTTTCAGCGCATTGATCAGGTCCAGCAGTTCACGCAGAGACACCGGCACTTTGGCTGCGCGCATTTCGTTGAACAGGTTGAGCAGCATGGCTGTCGCCCTTTTACATGGCAGGTTGGATAGACACGATCAGCGGTTGCCGCGACGGCTCATGAACGCCAGACGTTCCAGTAAGTGCACGTCCTGCTCGTTCTTGACCAGCGCGCCGGCCAGTGGCGGAATCGCCTTGGTCGGGTCGCGTTCGCGCAGCACGGCTTCACCGATGTTGTCGGCCATCAGCAGCTTCAGCCAGTCGACCAGTTCGGAAGTGGAGGGCTTCTTCTTCAGCCCAGGTACTTTGCGCACGTCGAAGAATACGTCCAGCGCTTCGCTCACCAGGTCTTTCTTGATGTCCGGGTAATGCACATCGACGATGCGTTGCAGCGTGGCCCGATCCGGAAAGGCGATGTAGTGAAAGAAGCAGCGACGCAGAAAGGCATCCGGCAGCTCTTTCTCGTTGTTGGAGGTAATGATGATGATCGGTCGCTTTTTGGCCTTGATGGTTTCATCGATCTCGTAAACGTAGAACTCCATCTTGTCGAGTTCCTGCAACAGGTCGTTGGGGAACTCGATATCGGCCTTGTCGATTTCGTCGATCAGCAGAATCACACGCTCCTCGGACTCGAAGGCTTCCCAGAGCTTGCCCTTTTTCAGGTAGTTGCGTACGTCGTGGACCTTGTCGACGCCCAGTTGCGAGTCGCGCAGACGACTCACCGCATCGTACTCGTACAGACCCTGATGGGCCTTGGTCGTGGACTTGATATGCCAGGTAATCAGTTTCGCGCCGAAGGACTCGGCCAGTTGCTCGGCGAGCATGGTCTTGCCGGTGCCGGGCTCGCCCTTGACCAGCAATGGACGCTCCAGCGTGATGGCCGCGTTGACCGCCAGCTTGAGATCGTCAGTGGCAACGTAGGCCGGCGTACCTTCGAACTTCATTGATCCATCCTTTTCGCGTGGGCGCGCGTAACCGGTCGGCACGCACGCCGTAAGAGGGGCAAGCAATGCCCTGACTATAACGTGGCGGCCCGATGGCTGTGAACGAAGACGCCTCATTCAGTTCTTGAATGGCGCGTCACGCTGTGACCGGGTCTAAATTGTAACGCTGCTTCTGGTATGGCTAATTTGGCGATACTGTGCGTGCTATGCCGACCAAATACAGATTCGGGGATAAATACAGGATTCAGCGGAGAGAAAAAGACCACCTGCCGCCGCATGTTCACCTGACCGGTGGAGGGCTGGACGTGCTGATTTGCCTTGAGCTTGTAGAGCCCACGCGCGGAACCGCACCGGCTGTTGTGTTAAGGGAAGCTCTTGAATGGATACGAACTCACCGCAACGAACTGATGGAGGAATGGAAACGATGGCATCCATGAAACGCCCACGGCTCAAGGAGGTTCAGGCCCAGTCTGGTTATCGACTGGCCTTGACGTTCATCGACGATCAGCAATTCGTGCTCGACATGAGCGCGGATGTGCAGACTTTTCCTGGGTTACGGCCTTTGATCGCTGCCGATGCCTTTGCCCAGGCCCAGGTGGGCGATGATGGCTGGACGGTTGAATGGCCGGAGCCGGATATCCAGATCGGTGCCGATACCTTGTACCTTGACGCTCAGGCTCAAGCGGCCACCGATGAAAACACGCGTATTTTCATCGGGTGGCGGGCCCGCACGGGTTTGCCCCTGGCTCAGGCCGCACAAGCATTGGGTGTCAGCCCGCGCAGCATCACCCGCTACAGCAACTCCCGCGAGCCTACACCACGCACCCTGGCGCTGGCTTGCCTGGGCTGGGATGCATTGCAGCAACAGGCACATGCCGCCGAAGAGCGGGGCGTCTACGGCAAAGACAAAAAAACACGCTAGGAACCCTTGCTGCTCTCATAGCGCGCATTGAATGCCTGCACGAACGCATTGCGCAGGATCTGCAGAAACGCCTGGAAGCCGCTGATGTCCTGCTGATGGACACTGCCGCTGAGGTCGACGCGTGTGGCGAACTGGTTTTCCCGCTGGTTTTTCAATACGGTTTCGCTGGTGCCGACCAGCGCTTCCCAGATCGATCGGAAAACACCCTTGTCCTTGTTTTCCACATCCTGATGCCAGTTGAATACGTCCACGTTGCGCAGCAGCGGCTTTATATAGCCCTTGAGCTGGCCTTTATCGGCCTGCGCTTCAATTACCACGTCGCCATCGCCAGCGTTGAAATCGAACTTGCCGTAGGCCGAGGAGAAGTCGTTGAGTTTCTTGAGCTGGATACCGGTGGCGCGCAGTTTGAAGTCAAAGTCTTCAAAGTTGCTGAACGGGTCGAATCTGGCTGAGCTTTCCAGATCGGCGTGGCCCAGCAGACGCGCCTTGCCCTTGAACTCGGCGTCGCGATTGCCTTCCACGTCGACCACGTTGGTCAGGTTGTAGATGCTGGCATTGACCTGATCCGCCTCGATTTTTACCTTGGGCGTGGAGTTGAAGTTATTGAACGTGATGCGCCCGTCGTCGATGCGCAACTCGTTGAGGGTGATAGGCAGCAGCTTGTTCATCTGGGTACGCCAGTCGGTGCCCTGACCGGTCTGCGAGTCCTGCTTGCTGCCGCCGTCCACGAAGTTGATCTGCGGGCCGGTGAACAGGGCTTTTGCGACCACTGCATGGTCATACCAGAGTGAATGCCAGCTGACTGCCAGTTCGATCATCGGTGCATCGAAGAAGGGCACCGGGACCTTGCCGTCGGTCTTGACGATCTTCAGCCCCTTGATCCGGTACGCCCCTCGCCACAGTGCCAGGTCCACATCGGTGATCTCGCCTCGGTAGTCACCCATGTCGGCCAGTTTGTCGTTCAGATAGTCACGCACCAGGTATGGCAGGGCGATATTGACAGCGACCAGCAGGACTATCAGAGCGGCCAGGGTCCATAGCGGCCAGCTGTAGCGACGTTTCATGACATGACTCTCCTGTTTCAATGATGGATTGACTGCTCGCGCCGTCATCCGTTCGGTCAGACTGGACGCCCCACAGTTGGCGGCATAGGCTTTGGGTCTTTAACCGATGTGCACAAGGACACCCTCATGAGCCGTATCTACGCTGATAACGCCCATTCCATCGGTAATACGCCGCTGGTGCAGATCAATCGTATCGCGCCACGCGGTGTCACCATTCTGGCCAAGATCGAAGGGCGTAATCCGGGTTATTCCGTCAAATGCCGTATCGGCGCCAACATGATCTGGGACGCCGAAAGCAGCGGCAGGCTCAAGCCGGGGATGACCATCGTCGAGCCAACCTCGGGCAACACCGGCATCGGTCTGGCCTTCGTTGCCGCTGCCCGTGGCTACAAACTGATGCTCACCATGCCTGCTTCCATGAGCATAGAACGTCGCAAGGTACTCAAGGCACTGGGCGCAGAACTGGTGCTGACCGAAGCGGCCAAGGGGATGAAAGGCGCTATTGCCAAGGCCAAAGAACTGCTGGCAGGCGACCCCGAGCACTATTTCATGCCGGCGCAGTTCGAGAACCCGGCCAACCCGGCCATCCATGAAAAAACCACCGGCCCGGAAATCTGGGCAGACACCGACGGTGCCATCGACGTTCTGGTGGCAGGTGTAGGGACTGGCGGGACTATCACCGGTATCTCCCGGTATATCAAGCACACCGAAGGCAAACCGATCCTGTCGGTCGCGGTCGAGCCGGACGGTTCGCCGATCATCACCCAGGCGATGGCCGGTGAAACGATCACCCCCAGCCCACACAAGATTCAGGGCATCGGCGCCGGCTTCATCCCGAAAAACCTCGACCTGTCGATTGTCGACCGGGTAGAGCGTGTCACCGATGAAGAGTCCAAGGCCATGGCGCGGCGTCTGATGCAGGAGGAGGGCATTCTGTGCGGTATTTCCTGCGGCGCGGCAATGGCGGCGGCCGTCCGTCTGGCTGAAAAGCCGGAGATGCAAGGCAAGACGATCGTGGTGGTGCTGCCGGACTCCGGCGAACGTTACCTGTCGAGCATGCTGTTCAGCGATCTGTTTACCGATCAGGAGCTTTCCCAGTAACACATCTTCGCAAGTGCGCACTTCATGCGGGCAACGCAAGGGTTTATGATGGCCAGCTTACGACTCGCCGGACGATCAGCGCTGTCCGCCCGGCGCTCCAGTCATTATTCAGAATCATGCATCAGCACTGCCCGCGTGACGTTTGGCGTTATCTGCCCGCTTCAAGGAGAGCTTCATGACCCTTTCATTTGTTGCCAAGGCATCGATCCTGATGCTGTTTCTGGGCAGCACGCTGTACGTTCATTTGCGCGGTCGTGCCCGATTGCCTCTGTTGCGGCAGTTCGTCAACCATTCGGCATTGTTCGCACCGTACAACGCACTGATGTACCTGTTTTCCCGCGTGCCGTCCGAGCCGTATCTGGACCGCAGCAAATTCCCTGAACTGGACGTCCTCAAGGACAACTGGGAAACCATTCGCGACGAAGCCATGCACCTGTTCGACGAAGGCTATATTCGTGCGGCGGAGAAGAACAACGACGCCGGTTTTGGCTCGTTCTTCAAGAAGGGCTGGAAGCGCTTTTACCTGAAGTGGTACGACAAGGCCTTGCCGTCTGCCGAGGCGCTGTGCCCGAAAACTGTCGAACTGGTCAACAGCATTCCCAACGTCAAGGGCGCGATGTTCGCGCTGTTGCCGGGTGGCAGTCACCTCAATCCGCACCGCGATCCGTTTGCCGGCTCGCTGCGTTATCACCTGGGCCTGTCCACGCCCAACTCCGATGACTGCCGGATCTTCGTCGATGGCAAGGAGTACGCCTGGCGTGACGGTCAGGACGTCATGTTCGATGAGACTTACGTTCACTGGGTCAAGAACGAGACCGACCAGACCCGGGTGATTCTGTTCTGTGACATCGAGCGTCCACTGACCAACCGCTTCATGACCCGTATCAACCGCAGCGTCAGCGCGTTTTTGGGCCGCGCCACCGCCCCGCAGAATCTCGACGACGAGCGCGTCGGCGGAATCAACCAGGCGTATGCGTTCAGCAAGCGTTTCAGTGATGGCTTCAGTGGCAAGGTCAAGCAGTTCAAGCGCGCCAACCCCAAGGCTTATCGCATATTGCGCCCTGTTCTGGCAGTGGCGGTACTGACGCTGCTGGGCTACTGGTTGTTTGGTTAAGCGACAGTCCTTTCTGTTACTCCGCACTGATCCGGTTGTTCGTCGCCTCTGCGAACAACCGGCATTCCGTTACCCGTCCAGACTTACATGCCGGCTCAACAGCGCGCGCAGCGCTGCAGGCTTGACCGGCTTGGGCAGGTAATCGAGCCCTGCCGCGTGCACCTGAGCGATCAACTCCGCACGCCCATCGGCACTGATAAGCACGCCCGGCACCGGTTGACCCAGTCGGGTGCGCAGCCAGGCCATGAGTTCAGTACCGGTTTCGCCTTCATCAAGATGGTAATCCACCAGGGCAATCTGCGGCCGGACGCCATTGTTCAGCAGCGCTTCGCATTCCTGGCGATTGCGCGCGGTCCAGACCTGACAGCCCCAGCGTGACAGCAGACTGTGCATGCCGATCAGGATGCTGTCTTCGTTGTCGACACACAGCACCTGCGTACCGTTCAGTGCGGGGCGGCTGACCTCAGGCAGTGTCGCGGGGAGTGCCGCCTGGGGCGCGGCCAGCGGTACCCGGACGCTGAACACGCTGCCTTTGCCGGTCCATGAGCGCACTTGCAAAGGATGCTCGAGAATGCGGCACAAACCATCGGCAATCGCCAGCCCCAGACCCAGCCCCTTGGCCGCGTGAGTCTTGTGGCTGTCGAGGCGTTTGAATTCTTCGAAGATCACCTTGCGCTTGTCTTCGGGAATGCCCGGACCGCGGTCCCAGACTTCCAGGCTCAGGCTGTCACCGTAGCGCCTGACACCCAGCAGAATAGGGCCTTTGGCATAGCGGAAAGCGTTGGTCAAAAAGTTCTGCAGCACCCGGCGCAACAGCTTGATATCACTGTCGACGCGCAGTGAACTGCCCCTCACACGAAAACTCAGACCCTGCTCCTGGGCCAGCGCCTTGAATTCGGCACCCAGGGTGTCAAACAGCGCGCTGAGCGGGAACGGCTGACGATCCGGGGTGATCTTGCCGTTTTCGATGCGGGAAATATCCAGCAGGTCGCTGATCAGGTCTTCCGCAGAGCGCAGCGAGCTGTCCAGGTGCCGAACCAGTTGCTGGGCGTCGCTGGAAATCCCTTCCTGCTGATGTGACAGCGCAGCGGAGAACAGCCGTGCAGCGTTCAAAGGCTGCATCAGGTCATGACTCACCGCGGCCAGGAAACGGGTTTTCGATTCGTTGGCAGCTTCAGCGGTGCCCTTGGCTTCGGTCAGCGCCTGGTTGAGCTGGGACAATTCGTGGGTACGTGCGGCTACCCGTTGCTCAAGGCTTTCATTGACGCCTTTGAGGGCGTGTTCGGCAGCGCGGAACTCGGTGATGTCGGTGAAACTCATGACGAACCCGCCGCCCGGCATCGGGTTGCCAATCAGCTCGATCACCTGCCCATTGGGAAACAACCGCTCCGAGGTGTGAGCGCGGCCCTGGCGCATCCAGTGCAGACGCCGCGCAACGTGAACCTCTGCCTCGCCCGGCCCGCAGAGTCCGCGCTCGGCGTTGTAGCGGATGATGTCGGCAATCGGCCGGCCAACGCCGATCAGGCCTTCGGGGTAATTGAACAGCTCAAGGTAGCGACGATTCCAGGCCACCAGCCGCAAGGACTGGTCGACCACGCTGATGCCCTGAGTAATGTTTTCGATGGCCCCCTGCAGCAGCGCACGGTTGAACTGCAGGACTTCGGAGGCTTCGTCGGCGATGCGTACGACGTCTTCCAGCTGCATGTCGCGACCTTCGATAGCAGCCTTGACCACCGCGCGGGTCGAAGAGGTGCCGAGCACGCCGGCCAGCAGTCGCTCGGTATGCGCGATCCATTCTCCGTCGGCATTCAGGCTGGGGTTGAAACCCTTGCCCTGTCGTTGGGCGAAGCGGATGAAGCTCTGCCGCGCGCGGTCCTCACCGACAAAGCGTGCCGACAGGCTGAGCAGGTCCTCGATCTGTACCGCGAGCAGCGGGCGGCTGAAGTCGCGTCCCTGGGTTTCCTGACCGATGAAACGACCCGCCTGCCAGTGCTCGGCCACTCGCGTGCGCGACAGCATCGACACCCAGGCGAACAATGTGCAGTTGCCGGCCATCGACAGCACCACGCCCTGGGTCATCGGCGAGATAGGCAGGTCGAACGGGTTGCTGTGCAGCCATGAGAGCAGTGGGAACGTGCTCAAAGACCAGCCCATGCCATGCGCCGCCACCGGCAGCACGAGGGTGTAGAACCAGATGAAGATGCCCGCCGCCAGACCTGCAAATACACCACGCCGATTGGCCTGCTTCCAGTACAGCGCACCGAACATCGCGGGAGCCAGCTGGGTGATCGCGGCAAAGGCGATCTGGCCGATGGTCGCCAGACTGGCCGTCGACCCGAGCATCCGGTAGCTGACGTAGGCCAGCAGGAGAATCATCACAATGCTGATGCGCCTGACAGAAAGCATCCAGTGACGAAACGCTTCGAACGGCCGCTCGGTGTTTTTGCGTCTTAACAGCCATGGCAGCAGCATATCGTTGGAAATCATCGTCGACAGCGCCACGCAGGCGACGATCACCATGCCGGTTGCCGCCGATGCTCCGCCGATGAAGGCCAGCAGTGCGAGTGACGGGTGAGCGTGCGCCAGCGGCAGGCTGATCACGAACGAGTCGGGCAGCATGGAGCCGGGCAGGAGCATTTGTCCGGCCAGTGCAATCGGCACCACGAACAGCGCAGCCAGCGCCAGATAGGCTGGGAACACCCATTTGGCGAGATTCAGGTCCTGAGGCTCGATGTTCTCGACCACAGTCACGTGGAACTGGCGGGGCAGGCAGACAATCGCCATCATCGCCACGCCGGTCTGCACGAACATCGACGGCCAGTTGATCGTGTCTTTCCAGTATTCCTCGAGGCGTGGCGCCAGTTTGGCCTGATTGAACAGGTCGTCGAATCCGTCATACAGGCCGAACGTGACGAATACGCCGACCGCCATGAACGCAAACAGCTTGACCAGCGCCTCGAAAGCAATGGCCAGCACCATGCCGCGATGGTGTTCGGTGACATCCAGATTGCGTGCGCCGAAGACGATGGTGAACAGCGCGAGAATCAGCGACACCACCAGCGCGGTGTCCTGCGCGCGGGTGCCGGTGGAGTCAGCCACGGCACCGATCAGGATATTCACCCCCAGCACGATGCCTTTGAGCTGCAACGCGATGTACGGCAGCATGCCGATCAGGCAGATCAGCGCCACCATCACCGCCAGTGACTGGGACTTGCCATAGCGCGCTGCGATGAAGTCGGCAATTGAAGTGATATTTTCCTGCTTGCTGATCAGCACCATTTTTTGCAGTACCCAGGGCGCCAGTACCATCAGCACGATGGGCCCCAGATAAATCGGCAGAAACGACCACAACTGCTCGGCGGCCTGACCCACTGCGCCGAAAAACGTCCAGCTGGTGCAGTACACCGCCAGCGACAGGCTGTAGACCCAGGCACGCATGGTCGGGCGCAGCGACGCGCTGTAGCGGTCGCCGTAGAAGGCGATGGCGAACATGATGGCCATATAGGTAAGAGCAACGGCCGCAATCAGCCCGCTGGACAGCGACATATCAAATTCCACACCGTATCGATAACGCGCAGTCTCGCACGATGGCCGCGCTTCGTCTTTGTCGACCAAGGTCGAGCGTGGCGCGGTGTCGCAACTGCCGCGACAAAGCCCGAAGTGATAAAAATAGCGACACAGGTTTTGTAAAAGAAAATGTCCTATCGACATTCGGCGGCGTTACGTCTTCAATGTGCCTCGGATTGGCCGCTGCGTCAGTTCTCCCCAGCCTCTCAGGACCACGGACGATGAGCCAACAGTCACAATTCAGCCTGCTCGGGAAACGCCGTTTCCTGCCGTTTTTCATCACGCAGTCCCTCGGGGCATTCAATGACAACATCTTCAAGCAGTCGTTGATCCTTGCCATCCTTTATAAGCTGAGCATCGACGGGGATCGTTCGATCTACGTCAATCTGTGCGCCTTGCTGTTCATCCTGCCGTTCTTTCTGTTCTCGGCGCTGGCCGGGCAGTTCGGCGAGAAGTACCCCAAGGACAAGTTGATCCGGATCATCAAGTTCGGCGAGATCGTCATCATGGTGGTTGGCGCCGCAGGCTTTCTGTTCAATCATCTGGAGTTGATGCTGGCCGCGCTGTTCGCCATGGGTACGCACTCGGCGCTGTTCGGGCCGGTCAAGTATTCGATCCTGCCCCAGCACCTGCGCGAGAGCGAACTGGTCGGCGGCAACGCGCTGGTCGAGATGGGCACCTTTCTGGCGATTCTGGCCGGCACCATCAGCGCGGGTGTGATGATGTCTTCTTCGCACTATGCCTGGGTGGTGGCGGCTGCCATCGTGCTGGTCGCCTGCCTGGGGTTCCTGGCCAGCTTCGGTATCCCGCGCGCCGATGCTGCCTCGCCGGAGATGAAGCTCAACTGGAACATCTTTACCCAGTCATGGGCCACCTTGCGCATGGGACTGGGGCAGACGCCCGCGGTTTCGCGCTCGATTGTCGGCAACTCGTGGTTCTGGTTCGTGGGCGCTATCTACCTGACGCAGATCCCTGCCTATGCCAAGGAATGGATGTACGGCGACGAAACGGTCGTTACGCTGATTCTGGCCGTATTCTCGATTGGCATCGCGCTGGGCTCGTTACTCTGCGAGCGCTTGTCCGGGCATAAGGTCGAGATCGGGCTGGTGCCGTTCGGCTCGATGGGCCTGACGATTTTTGGCCTGCTGCTGTGGTGGCATTCGGGCGGTTTCCCGCAGAACGTGCAGGCCAACGACTGGCTGGCGGTGCTGTCCTCAGGGCAGGGCTGGCTGGTGCTGTTCGATATTCTGGGTATCGGCGTATTCGGTGGCTTTTACATCGTGCCGCTGTACGCCTTGATCCAGTCGCGCACGCCGCTGAAAGAGCGCTCGCGCGTCATCGCCGCCAACAACATTCTCAACGCGCTGTTCATGGTGGTCTCGGCGATTGTTTCGATCCTGCTGCTGAGCGTTGCCAAACTGTCGATTCCGCAGCTGTTTCTGGCCGTGTCGGTGATGAACATCGCGGTCAACATCTACATCTTCAAGATCGTCCCCGAGTTCACCATGCGCTTCATGATCTGGCTGCTTGGCCATTCCATGTACCGCGTCGAACACCGCAATCTGGACCGCATCCCGGACGAAGGCGCGGCGCTGCTGGTCTGCAACCATGTGTCCTTTGTCGATGCATTGCTGATTGCCGGTGCAGTGAGGCGCCCGATCCGCTTTGTCATGTACTACAAGATCTACCAGCTGCCCGTGCTCAACTTCATCTTTCGCACGGCCGGGACCATCCCCATTGCCGGGCGTAACGAAGACATGGACATCTACGAGAAGTCGTTCAAGCGCATCGCCCAGTACCTCGCGGAAGGCGAACTGGTGTGCATCTTCCCGGAAGGCAAACTGACCACCGACGGCGAAATCAACGGCTTCAAGAACGGCATGAGCCGCATCATCCAGGAAACCCCGGTACCGGTCATTCCACTGGCACTGCAAGGCCTGTGGGGCAGCTTCTTCAGCCGCGACCCGAGCAAGACCCTGTTTCGCCGCCTCTGGTCGCGCGTGGTACTGGTTGCGGGTTCGCCCATTGCCGCCGACGTGGCAACCCCCGTGGACGTGCGCGAAGAAGTGAAAGCGCTGAGAGGGAAAGTGCAGTAGCGTCTGCGCTCCGTACGACTGACGTGCCAATCACTTCGGATTGGCACGATAGTCATCAGTCTCCGAGCTGTGCCTTTAGCCAAATTGCTCTAAAGTGCTTTTCAACCGCGATGGCACAGACGACGCAGAAGATCGGAAGAGCGTCGTGTAGGGAAAGAGTGTAGATCTCGGTGGTCGCCGTATCATTAAAAAAAAAACAATGCGGCCACTCAGATCCTGGTCGCACCCTTC
>NZ_AWQP01000038.1:0-44889 GCF_000972175.1 Pseudomonas syringae pv. coryli str. NCPPB 4273
GCTGAGGCGAGCACCCGATTACCGTTGAACTGCGCATGCACCGAGCTCAGGTAAGGTAGCACATCGGTCCTGTGGGAGCGAGCTTGCTCGCGAAGAGGCCAGTGCAGACACAGAAAACAGGGCGTCTGGACAATCGCTTTCGCGAGCAAGCTCGCTCCCACAAAAACCTGTGTACAACGCCAAGCGCTTCAGCGTTGGGGCGCATGTCGTCATCAAATATGTCGGCGTGCCGCCCCCGGTAGCGCATCGGTCCTGTGGGAGCGAGCTTGCTCGCGAAGAGGCCAGTGCAGACACAGAAAACAGGGCATCTGGACAATCGCTTTCGCGAGCAAGCTCGCTCCCACAAAAACCTGTGTACAACGCCAAGCGCTTCCGCGTTGGGGCGCATGTCGTCATCAAATATGTCGGTGTGCCGCCCCCGCATGCCGTTGCGGTAAACGGTCGGTGCCTTGCGGAAACAGTTTTTTGCGCAAGGTGCCGTCTTCGTAAGCGGTTTTGTATGAGCCGCGGCTTTGCAGTTCCGGGATCACCAGGTCAATGAAGTCCTCGTAACTTTCCGGGGTGACGATGCGGGTCAGGTTGAAGCCGTCCAGGCCAGTTTCGTCGATCCAGGACTCCAGTTCGTCGGCGACCTGTTCGGGCGAGCCGATCAAGGTGATGTAACGGCCGCCCAAGGCGTGCTGGTCGAGCAGTTTCTGGCGCGTCCAGTCGTTGTTTTTCAGGTTCCTGGTCGCCGATTGAATGGCGTTGTTTTTCACGTACTGAATGGGCTCGTCCAGTTCGTACTGGGAAAAATCGATGCCTGTAGACGCTGCGAAGTGCGCCACGCCGGCTTCGGCGCTGGCATGGCGGCGGTATTCGGCGTGCTTCTCCCGAGCCAGTGCTTCGGTGGCCGCGACGATCACGTTCAGGCCCATGAACACCTTGATGTCCTCCGGATTGCGCCCAGCCTGCACGGCACTGGCGCGCACCTTGTCGACCTGCTCGCGGGTCGCTGCCTTGTTCTGCCCGCTGATGAACACGCATTCGGCGTTCTGTCCGGCAAACTGCAGGCCGCGCTCCGAACTGCCGGCCTGAAACAGCACCGGCGTGCGTTGCGGCGACGGTTCGCACAGGTGATAACCCTCGACCTGATAGAACTCGCCCTGGTGCCGAACCTTGTGCACCTTGCCCGGCTGGGCGTAGACGCGTTGCTCGCGGTCGTTGATCACGGCATCGTCTTCCCAGCTGCCTTCCCAGAGCTTGTACAGCACCTCCAGGTACTCGTCGGCCTGATCGTAACGGCGGTCATGCTCGTTCTGCTCGCTGAGGCCCATGGCCCGCGCCGCGCTGTCGAGGTAGCCGGTGACGATGTTCCAGCCCACCCGGCCACGGCTCAGGTGATCCAGCGTCGACATGCGCCTGGCGAACAGGTAGGGCGCGTCGTAGGTCAGGTTGGCGGTCAGGCCGAAGCCCAGATGTTGGGTGACCCCGGCCATGGCCGAGACCAGCAGCAGCGGATCGTTGACCGGCAACTGGATCGCCTCCTTGAGAGTGACGTCCACCGAGTTCTGATAGACGTCATACACGCCCACGATGTCGGCGATGAACAGGCCGTCGAACAGTCCGCGTTCCAGCAGTTTCGCCAGGTCAGTCCAGTATTCCAGGCTGTTGAATTGCGTCGAGGTGTCCCGTGGATGGGTCCACAGGCCATGGTTGATATGGCCGATGCAGTTCATGTTGAACGCGTTGAGGAGGATTTTCTTACGCGCCATCAGATCGTCCCTCGCAAGGGAGGATGAGTGTCGTTGAGGTAGTAATTGCCGATGGCGTGAAACTTCCAGCGTACCGGGTCGTGCAGCGTATGAACGCGCGCATTGCGCCAGTGGCGATCCAGACCGTGTTCAGCCAGCGTCGATTGGCTGCCCGCCAGTTCGAACAGTGTGCTGCCGGCTGCCAGGGAAATCTCCGTGCTGATGGCGCGTGCTTCGGCCACGGCGATCGACGCGGCGGCGACAGTCTCGGCATTGCTGTCGGCCTGAGCGACATCCAGAAATTCACCGGCGCGCTCGAGCAGTGCTTCGGCGGCATGCAGGCGAATACCCAACCTGCCGAAGCTGTGCAGCGTCAGCGGGTCGTCCACAGCCTTTTCGATGCCCGAATCGATCCATGGCCGGGTACGTGTCCGCACGAACGTCAGGGCGTCCTCGAAGGCAGCACGGGCAATGCCGGTGTCGATCGCGGCGTGGAGAATCTGCGCCAGCGGCCCGACCGTGGTGGGGCGCTGGAAGGCGCTCTGGAATGGCACGACATCGCGGGTGCTGACATACACATTGTCGAACACCACCGAGCCACTGCCGGTGGTGCGCTGCCCGAAACCGCTCCAGTCGTCGATGACGCTCAGCCCCTCGCTGTCATGCGCCACGAACACCAGTTGCTGCACACCCTCGTCGTCAACGACCGAGGTGGGAATACGTTGCGCGTACAGCGCGCCGGTGGCGTAGAACTTGCGGCCGTTGATGCGATAACCGTCCCCGTCCCCGTCGCGGCTCAGGCGAGTGGTGCGGTCATGTGCGGTTCTGGTGCCCAGTTCGGCCAGCGCATTGCCGAAGCGTACGCCCGCCAGTGCCTCGGCGTACAAGCGCGCCTGTTGTTGCGGACTGCCGTTCACACGCAGCACTTCCAGGGCGTAAAAATGGTTTTGTGGAATCTGGCCCAGCGAGCCATCGGCTTCGGAAATCAGCTGGATCACCTTGGCCAGCGTGACATTGGAAACACCTGCGCCGCCGAAGGCTTGCGGCACACTGATGCCCCACAGACCGGACTGGCTGAACAGGTCGAGTTCGGCATGCGGCAAACGGCGTTCGCGATCGCGTTGCGCGCTGTCGGTTTTCAATTGCAGGGCCAGTTCGCGGGCTGCGTGCAGGGCCTGAGCGTCACTGGTGATCAGCGCTGCGTTAACGCGCGCTTTCGGGTTGAAACTCATGAAGGGTGTTCTCCAGTGGTCTGGTTCAGATCCAGGAATGGCGAGCAGGCAGGGTGCCGTTCAAATGCCAGGTGCCGACCGCGTGGTATTTCCAGCGCACCGGGTCATGCAGGGTGTGGACGCGCGCGTTGCGCCAGTGGCGGTCGAGATTGAACTCGGCCAGGGTCGCGCGGCTGCCGGCCAGTTCGAACAGCTTCTCGCTGGCCAGTAACGAGATCTCGGTGGTCAGTACCTTGGCCCGCGCCACCGCGATGGAGGCGCGGGCTGCCGAGTGCTCATCGATAGGTGCAGCGCTGATCTCGTCGAGCTCCTGGCCCGCCTTGCGCAGCAGGGCTTCTGCCGCGTGCAGTTCGAGTTTCAGCTTGCCGATGTCGGCGATCACGTAGAGGTCATCGCTGGCGCGCTCGACGTTGGCGTCGATCCACGGACGGGATTTCTCGCGTACAAAGGCAATCGCGTCGTCGATGGCGCCGCGCGCGATACCCGCGTCGATCGCGGCCTGGATCAGCTGCGAAACCGCGCCCTGAATGTTCGGCGTCAGCGACAGGCGCCAGTTATCGACCACCAGCGCGGCGTCCACCGGCACGTTGTCGAGCAGCACCGTGCCGCTGGCGGTAGTGCGCTGACCAAAGCCCGACCAGTCATCAACGATGCGCAGGCCCGGTGTGCCACGCTGGACGAAGGCCATGATCTGCCGCCCCTGGTCATCCAGCGCCTTGACCGCAACCCAGTGCGCGAACAGCGCACCAGTGGAATAGAACTTCTGCCCGGTGATGCTCAGGCGGTCGCCATTGGCGGTGATCCGTGCCTTGAGTTCCAGGGTGTTTTTGGTGCCGCGCTCAGGGCCTGCGTTGCCGATGCGCCAGCCGTCCAGCACGCTCTGGAACAGCGTTTTCTTCTGCTGCTCGGTGGCGCTGCCCTGCAGCAGGTGCAGAATGCCGAACTGGTTTTGCGGAATCTGTCCCAGTGCCGGGTCGGCAGCAGAAATGATCCGGAAGACTTCGGCCACCGTGACGAACGACACTTGCGGGCCGCCGTACGCGCGCGGGATGGAAATACTGCCCAGTCCGCTACGGGTGAACTGCTCGATTTCAGCCCATGGCAAGGCGCGTTGTCTGTCGCGATTGGCGGCATTGACCTGCGCGGCCGCTGCCAGGTCGTGGGCTGCTGCAATGGCTTGCGCGTCGTTTTGCAACACGGTGGCCTTCAGCAGGCGGGGTGCAACGTCAGGCTCTTGTGGAGCCTCGACGCTGTGGGGCGTTACCGGCGCCGGATCAGACTCGCGTCGCTCACCGTCAATCGATACGACCCTGGGTTTATCCACAGGGGTAGTTGTGAAAGGGACCATCGGAACCTCGTAGCAGTAGGCCGCATCTGGTGCGGCTGGAAAACATCACGATGTCCGGTGGTCCGGTGTATATACCCTAAGCGTGTATAAAATTTTTTAAAACGTGCTTTTTGGAATAAGCATAGACAGTTATTGTCAATTGCCACTGCCCGTTCGTGTACTCACCTTGCGTCACGCAGGATGTTAGGCGCCCGCGCAGAACCAAGTACGGATGAAACACGACGAATGCCTGAGCGACGTTGAACTTTCTTACACGCCTGGCCAATGTTTAATACAGGTAATGAGCGTGAATGAATAACGCTTCGTTTTTAGAGTGATCCGTGCGGTGCTGTCTATCAAACAGTATCGTTAGCGAAGCGGTGTATTCGACTTGCCGTCCTCAGGCATTCAATGTCCCAGCGGTTGGATCCTTATTATACGGGGTGGTGCCCAGAGCGAGTTGTTGCCCACCCGGTCGATCACACAGTAACTCACTTCCAGCCGTTGCTCGTCTCCGCCTTCGCGTATCAACTCAGGCGGTACAACCAAATCGACCGGCTCACCGATATCGTCGGCGGTGAGCGGCAGCAGGTCCATGCGCAGATCGCCCCAACGTATGGTGATCTCGTCGTGAACAGCCATGTTCAGATAAGGCTCGATGGTCATCGGCAAGCCGCCTTCCAGGTGTCTGCGCGACAGGCCGTGGCGTATGACCGATGGCGCCACATAGAGTGGCGCCAGCCCCTGATTTTCTTCCGTATTGGCGCTGACCAGTTGCCCTCCCGGTGCGTTGAGCTTGACCCATAGCTTGCGGCAGGGCGAGGTGACGGGCACTCCGCCGATCTTCATGACCCGGTAGTAGGTTCTCGCCTTGCCATTCTGCAGAAAGCTTTCCGGCACACGTAGGACGACAGGCTTGCCGACGTCAGACGCCTTCAAAATTGTTGACGCGACGTAACAGCCGTCCCAAAACAGTTCGATCAGATCGCCTTCTTCCATGCTGCCGTAGGGGTCCACATGAACGACGAGTTGAGAGGCGTTCCTCACGCCTATGCCATGTCGGCTGGCCAGCGGAACAGCAGGGATCGGCAAGCTCATAGGGCTGGCTTTGCAAGTGTTTTGACTCATGTCGGGGGTGCTCCTGATAATCAATAGTTCAAGTAAAGATTCGTCATAAGTTGTCATGTTCAAGTAATAAAATGTGCGGTTCAGACAGGGGGATAAGTACCTTAAATATCCAAGTTATGGCAAACATTACAAACGGTATGAAATGCGTGCTTGAAACTTTGCGGTCTCACTGGAATGAGCGACGTCAGTGAGCTAATGGGCTTTGCGGGCACTTGTCAATGTGCGAAGTGCATTTGAGGATTGTTTACTTGAAAACCGGAGACTTCCTACGCTGTATGTTTGGAACCGTTGACTCCTCACTAAACAACCGTCCTACCACAAAGTATCAATGGCAGCAGGCCGTAACCGACAGGACAACGCACGGAAGGGAAAGTCTGGCAAGACGGGCACACAGCGGCGCAGCCGGCTACGAATCCAGGCGCAAAACGGACGGACGCTAATTTTATTATTTCGATGATTTTTCGGAAAATTACGCGGGAATTCAGCAAGGATATTGAACGATTAATCCTTCCGGAAATGTAAGAAAAAAGCAGCGCCACGGAATGCACGCTGCTTTTTTGCGCAGGCTGATCGTCCTGATCAGGAGCGGGTACGCTCGAGAAACTGCCTTGTGCGTTCTTCTTTCGGGTTGGCGAACAGCGCTTTGGCTTCGCCTTGCTCCACGATCACCCCCTTGTCGATGAAGATCACTCGGTTGGCGACGTCCCGGGCAAAGCTCATCTCGTGAGTGACGATGACCATGGTGCGG
This sequence comes from Pseudomonas syringae pv. coryli str. NCPPB 4273, assembly GCF_000972175.1. Taxonomy (NCBI): domain Bacteria; kingdom Pseudomonadati; phylum Pseudomonadota; class Gammaproteobacteria; order Pseudomonadales; family Pseudomonadaceae; genus Pseudomonas; species Pseudomonas syringae pv. coryli. The sequence continues at coordinate 6,169 of NZ_AWQP01000038.1, forward strand.
TTCTCTTCAGCCAGAGCCCGGATGGTGGTCAGCACCTCGCCGACCAGCTCCGGGTCCAGGGCCGAGGTCGGCTCGTCGAACAGGATCACTTGCGGCTCCATCGCCAGCGCCCGCGCAATCGCCACGCGCTGTTGCTGCCCGCCGGAGAGGCGTCGCGGGTAAGCGTCTTCCTTGCCGCTCAGGCCGACCTTGGCGAGCAGCTTTCTGCCCAGCGCCTCGGCGGCTTCGCGGGCAATCTTCTTGACCACCACCGGGCCTTCGATGACGTTTTCCAGTGCGGTGCGATGCGGAAACAGATTGAAGTTCTGAAACACGAACCCGACCTGCTGACGCAACTGGCGGATCAACCCCTGTTGCTGGTTCATGGAACGGGTGCCATCAATCTCGATGTCACCGACCTTGATCCTGCCACTGTCAGGTGTTTCCAGCAGATTCAGGCAGCGCAGCAGGGTGGTCTTGCCCGAGCCGCTGGGCCCGATGATGGCCACCACTTCCCCGGCTTCGATACGCAGATCGATGCCCTTGAGCACCTCATTGCCCTTGAATGCCTTGGTGAGTTTTTCAACCACTATCATGTGTCAGGTCTCCAGATCGTGCCGGTTGACCCTGGCTTCCAGCTTGTTTTGCAGGTGCGAAAGCGCCGTGGCAAGGATCCAGTAGATCAGTGCAGCGGCCAGGTACATGGTAAAAATTTCGAAGGTGCGTGCGGTGATCAACTGCGCCTGACGGAACAGCTCCGGCACCTGGATAGTGGCTGCCAGCGCCGTGTCTTTGACCAGCGAGATGAAGCTGTTGCCCAGTGGCGGCAATGCGGTGCGTGCGGCCTGCGGGAGGATTGCACGGCGCATGGTCTGCCAGCGGGTCATGCCGATACTGGCAGCGGCTTCCCACTGCCCACGCTCCACAGAGCCAATGGCTGCGCGCAGAATCTCGCAGGCATAGGCGGCCATGTTCAGGGAAAAACCGATCAGTGCGGCGCTCAGCGGCTCGAGCTGGATACCCAGCTCCGGCAGCCCGTAATAAATCACGAACAGCTGCACCAGCAAGGGCGTGCCGCGAAAGAACGACACGTAGATGCGTGCTATCCAGTTCACCAGCTTGAAGCGCGACAGGCGCATCAATGCCAGGCCAAAGCCCAGCAGCAAACCGAAAAACATCCCGCCAATACTGAGGAAGACGGTGTAGTACGCGCCCTTGAGCAGGAAGGGCGCGGAGTCCAGCGCGAGCTGAAGGCTCTCTTCAATCATTTGGTGACGTCAGCGTCGAAGTACTTTTCCGACAACTTCTTCAGCGTACCGTCGGCACGCATCTTGTCGATTGCCTTGTCGATGGCCGCCAGCAATTCAGGCTCGCCTTTACGCAGGGCAATTCCCGATTCCTGGCGGGAGAAAGCTTCGCCTGCCGGCGCAAGTTCTTTCCTGGTGCCTTTGGTCTTGGCAGCCATTTCCAGGGCGGCCAGACGGTCAACGAGGATCGCATCGATACGACCTACGCTCAGGTCCTGGATCTTGCTCGGGTCATCGTCATAGGTTTTGACGATTGCACCCGGAACGTTCGCCTTGAGCCATTCTTCGTAGTTGGTGCCCAAACCTACACCGACCTTTTTACCCGTCAGGTCTTTGGCGGACTTGATCGCGTCTTCGTTCTTCTTCAGAACCAGCGCCTGAATGCCGGACACGGTGTAGGGTTCGGAGAAGTCGTACTTCTTCTTGCGCTCGTCGGAGATGGTCACCTGGTTGATCACCACGTCCAGACGCTTGGAGTCCAGAGCTGCCAGGATGCCATCCCATTTCGACGGCTGGATCTTGGCCTTCACACCCAGTTCCTTGGCCAGCGCTTCGGAAAACTCGACTTCGAAGCCGGTGAGCTTGCCGCTCTCATCCACAAAGCTGAACGGTGGGTAAGTACCTTCCAGGCCGACATTGAGCGTACCGCTGTCCTTGATTTTCTGCAGTTGCTCGCCAGCCATGGCTTGCCCGGCGATACCGGCGCTGAGCATCAAGCCCATTGCCGAGAAAAGAAACGTACGACGAATAGCGGAAATGTTCATGCGAGCCCCTTGTTGGTATGGAAGTGTCTGGCCATTTTCTGACCCGACTCAAGCAACTTCGTGCTGATTATTCAGCTTTTTTTTCAGGCAGTTACGTCAGGTGTAAGGTTAAGCGTTGTGGTCTGCCGGGCGCGACTATATAGCCATCTGCTTATGAGGAAAAATAACAAAAAAAGTTATTTCCCCTCTGGAAAGGCATAACAGCCACGTGGGCCGGAACGTCACTGGTCGAACGCATCCGGATAGGCAAACAGCGCTGGCGCACCGCCGGTGTGCAGGAAGATCAGCGGGCCGTCGTTGAAACGTTGACGGCCGATGCCATCGAGCAGACCGGACATGGCCTTGCCGGTGTAGACCGGGTCGAGCAACAGCCCTTCGTGACTGGCCACCAGCTTGATAGCTGACAGCGTGCCGGCGTTCGGTTCGCCGTACCGTGGCGCGAAATACTCATCCCACAGTTCGACCTTGAAGTGCTCAGGCAGCGCAACGCCGAGCAACTCTGCGGTGCGCTCGGCCAGGCCCTGTACCTTGGGCAGTTGTGCTTCTTCACTGCGCGATACGGTCACGCCGATGACCGGCAATTGCCGCAGTTCGTGAGCCAGTGCCAACGCCAGACCACTGTGCGTGCCGGCACTGCCAGAGGCCAGAACCACGGCCGCAAACTCGATACCGGTCTGCTTGATCTGCTCGGCCAGTTCCAGCCCGGCGCGCACATAACCCAGCGCCCCCACCGGGCTTGAGCCACCGATGGGCACCAGATAAGGCTTTTTGCCGCTGGAACGCAGGCGTGCAGCCAGGGCTTGCAGTTGCTCGTCGGCGTTGTCGAGGTTTTCCACCAGCTCTACCTTGGCATCGAACAGCTCCAGCAGCAGGCGATTGCCGTTTTTCAGGTAACTGGGGTCTTCGGTGCCGATAGGGTTTTCCAGCAGCGCCACACAGCCAAGGCCCAGGCGCGCGGCCAGTGCAGCGGTCTGGCGGACATGGTTGGACTGGATGGCCCCGGCGGTGATCAGTGTGTCGGCACCCTGAGCCAACGCATCGGCGGCCAGGTACTCGAGTTTGCGCACCTTGTTGCCGCCCAGCGCCAGCGTGGTGGTGTCATCCCGCTTGATGTAGATATCACGGTCTGCCCAGATCGACAGGCGTTCGAGCTTTTCCAGAGCCGTTGGCGCGCTGATCAGGTCCAGGCGATTGAAGCGGGCAAGCTGATGTTTGATCATGGTGGTCGATAAGCCGTGTAAAGAGTCACCGGACTATAGGCAGACGTTTCTCGCACGGCAACTTATCTGTGCGCACGGCTCTCTTCGCGTATTCCGACAGAAATTGTTGTTCTTTTCGTCTGAATGTTTGCCGTAGAGTGGCAACAGCAGCGGCCCGAACTGTCGGTCGCCACCCTTCACATCAAGGAGAGTCAAGCGTGAGCGATATTCCAGAAGCATCCGCCGACGGCCGCTCCAGCCACTGGCAGTTGCAGCGCATCGTCAGCCAGTTGCGCGGCGCGCGTGAAGACTGGCGGGCTCGCAACAGGCGAGTGAGCGGTGAGCACGGTGGACGTGAGCTGCCTTCGCGTGCGGCCATGGGCGAGATTCTTGAAGCCTTGAGCGGCGCACTGTTCCCGATGCGCCTCGGCCCGGTGGACCTGCGCGAGGAAAGCGAGGACTTCTATGTCGGCCATACGCTGGATGTGGCGCTCAATGCGCTGCTGGCCCAGGCCCGGCTTGAATTGCGCTATGTGGCCCATCAGCAGGGTGGTGACCTGAAGAGCATCGACGCGCGGGCGCTCGAGCTGATTCAGGGGTTCGCCATGGCCCTGCCGGGTATTCGTCTGTTGCTGGACACCGACGTGCTGGCCGCCTATCACGGCGACCCTGCGGCGCGCAGTGTCGATGAAGTGCTGCTGTGCTATCCCGGCATTCTGGCGGTGATCCACCATCGTCTGGCGCATTATCTGTATCGCGCCGGTTTGCCGTTGCTGGCGCGCATCAGCTCGGAGATCGCCCATTCCGCGACCGGTATCGATATTCATCCGGGTGCGCAGATCGGCCCGAGCTTCTTTATCGATCACGGGACAGGCGTGGTGATTGGCGAAACTGCGATCATCGGCGAGCGGGTGCGGATCTATCAGGCCGTGACCCTGGGCGCCAAGCGCTTCCCGTCGGACGAGGATGGCCAGCTGCAGAAAGGCCATGCACGCCATCCGATCGTTGAAGACGACGTGGTGATCTACGCTGGCGCGACGATTCTGGGGCGTATCACCATCGGTAAAGGTTCTACCATCGGCGGCAATGTCTGGCTGACGCGCAGCGTACCGGCAGACTGCAACCTGACTCAGGCCAACTTGTTGCAGCAGGACGACTGCAGCCGCAAGTAGGCTGCCTTCGCGTCAGATCACTTTCACCGCCCGGCCGATGAACTGAATCGGCCCGGTGGGTTTGCCGATTGGCGAGCCGGTGGATTTCTCCAGCGTCAGCTCGAACAACTGATTGGGTTGCAGCGGCGGCAGTTTATCCAGCGGCACATGCAGGCTCTCTCCCGGCTTGACCAGCCCAAGCGAAACCGGGCCTTGCCAGTCGTCACCCTTGGTCCAGAACTCCAGCGCCTTGTCGGTCGGAACCTCGAACACGCCCAGCGGGATAAGCTGTATTTCCTGCGAGTTACTGGCCTGTACGACCCAGCCGGGAGCCTTGTCCTGCGGCCCGACCAGCACCACCAGGTAGGCAGGCTGCGCCGGTGCGCGGGTCAGCAGCGTCATGCCCAGTACCAGCGAAGCAGCCAGGCCTGCCCCGGCGAGGCCACGCCAGATCGACAGGTTGTCCCACCAGCGCACGCGCGGTCGTTGCGGCGTATTGGCAGGCGCGGTCATGTCCAGCAGGTTACGTTCGATGCGATCCCACAGGCCAGGCGAGGGCATCACCGGCTCGGCCAGTTCGGTCAGGGGCAGCAGACGCTGCTCCCAGGCATCGACGGCAGCCTGCAGGTCGCGCTCGCGCGACAGGCGACGCTGTACGTCGAGCCGCTTCTGCGCCGAGAGGGTGCCGAGTACATACTCGCCAGCCAGCTCGTGAATGTTGTCGTCTAAAGGCCGGGTCATCCCATGCACTCCCGCAAAGCCGTCAGGCTGCGCTTGATCCAGGCTTTGACCGTACCCAATGGCGCGCCAATTTTCTGCGCGATTTCCTGATGCGAATAACCGTCTACGTAAGCGTGAAAAATACAGTTTCGTCTTACTGGTTCCAGTTGCTCCATGCATGAAGTAATCCGTCCTGGATTGACCCGCCAGTCGAAGGCATCGCCGATTTCCTGCCAGCCTTCCAGTGTCGCCTGTTCCTGATGATCTTCACTGCCGTCGTCTTCGACATGCACCTCGCGAGCCGTGTTGCGCAACGTGTTGAGCGCCAGGTGGCGGGTCACGCTGAAGATCCAGCCACGTGCCGAACCACGCGAGGCATCGAAGCTGGCCGCGTGGGACCAGATTTTCAGGAACGCGTCATGCACGATGTCTTCGGCCAGCGCGCGGTCACGCACCAAGCGCTGAGCGACGCCGAGCAACCGGGCGCTTTCCTGTTGATAGAGACGCTGCAAGGCCTGCTTTTCACCGCGAGCGCAGGCCTGCAACGTGGCTTCGTAATCAAAGAGAGATTCGTGCGAAGACAAGATGATCCGCCATCGATGGAAGACTACTGCCTCGTTGACATCACGAGGCTCCCGCCCAGCAGCATAGCTTACTGTTGAGCGGTCACCCGGTAAGTGATGGCTATCAGCTTGCGGTCCAGAACAGGTAGTCGGCCTGATACTTGACCACTTCCTTCGCGCCCTTGTTGCTCTCTGCGCAGGCTTTGGCCGGGGCGACGCCGCCTTTCAGGGCTACACGCTGAATGTACGTGACGCCGGTCATTGCGCCCTTGCCTTCGGCCGGGTTGGCCTTGACCAGCTGGTACGGCAGGTTGCCAGCGCTCGAAGGGGCCACAGCGACTTGAGTCCCGGTTATTTTGGAACCGTCTTTGGCTTCCCAGGTAGCGGGCGGGCCGTAGTAGGTGCCGACCTGTTTGCCGCTCTTGTCGTTGAGCACTGCTTTGGGGCCGACGAACGCCCACTCCATTTCGTTGGGCATGTTGGCCTTGGCGCGGCACTCGTAGGTGATCTCGCCCACCCCGGTGGTTTGCATGCCGACCTTGTTGCCAGCCGGCACACGGACGCTTTCGGGGAGGTCGGTCTGAGCCATGGCAACAGACGACAGGCAAGTGAAGGCCAGAGTGGTACCAGCAAGGCAGAGCAAGCGTTTTGCGTTCATGCAGAAATCTCCAGAAGGTTTAACCGCGCTCAGCAACTCGAAGTGGCTGCTGAATGTACTACCCGCGAGAAACCCATCTGGATGCAGTGATTTGAAAATATTTTTTCAGGCTCGACTGAAACGGCTGCGCAGCAGCACAATTCCGGCAATTGCGGCCAGACCCGAGCCGATCAGTACGCCGACCTTCACCTCGTCGATCAGGTGTTGCGAGCCGGGGAACGCCAGGTTGCCGATGAACAGGCTCATGGTGAAACCGATGCCGCACAGAATAGCCACGCCGTACAGTTGCACCCAGTTGCTGCCCTCCGGCAATACCGCCAGCCCGGCGCGGATGGCCAGCACGGCGGCGAGAAACACGCCGATCTGCTTGCCCACGAACAGTCCCAGCGCAACGCCCAGCGGCACAGGATCGACCAGATTGCCCAGGGTGATGCCGGCCAGCGACACGCCCGCATTGGCAAAACCAAAGATCGGCACCACGGCGAAGGCCACCCAGTAGTGCATCTTTTCTTCGAGGAACAGCAGTGGCGAGCGGGCTTCTTCCTCGGGCTTGCCCATCGGGATGCACAGCGCCAGGGCGACACCGGCCAGCGTGGCATGCACACCCGATTGCAGGACGAAGAACCACAGCAGCGCACCGAGCAGCAGATAAGGCAGCAGACGGCGCACGTTCAAACGATTCATGACGATCAGCACCGCCAGCGTCACGAAGGCGGCGGCCAGCATCGGCAGGTTCAGACCGGAGCTGTAGAAGAAGGCGATGATCGTCACGGCGCCCAGATCGTCGAGGATCGCCAGCGCGGCCAGAAACACCTTCAGCGAGGTCGGCACCCGATTGCCCAGCAGCGACAGCACGCCGAGGGCAAAGGCGATGTCGGTGGCTGCCGGGATCGCCCAGCCGCTCAGGGTCTGCGGATTGCCCCAATTGATCGCGATGTAGATCAGCGCAGGCACCAGCATGCCGCCGGCCGCTGCAAAGCCGGGCAGGGCACGTTGCCCCCAGGTCGCCAGGCCTCCGGCGAGGACTTCACGTTTGATCTCTAGGCCGACCATCAGGAAGAAGATCGCCATCAGCCCGTCGTTGATCCACAGCTCGACCGACAGGCCCAGCCAGACGCTGTGCAGGATCGAGAAATAGCCGGCAGACAGAGGCGAGTTGGCAACGATCAATGCCGCCAGCGCAGCGGCCATCAACACGATGCCGCCGGCTGATTCGGAGGCGAGGAAGCTGGCGAGGATGGCAATGCCTCTGGGCGTTTCCCGGTTCGGAACTTGAGTCATGGTCGTCCTTGAACGAAAAGCAGGTTTTATAAAGTGTGCAGACAGGCGCTTACTGGCCTGTGGCGGTGAGCTCGATCAGACAGCAACGGCTGGCGCGGGGCGATTGCAGTTCGACTTCCAGCAGACCGCCAGCGTTGTCCACCTGAGCGCAATCGTGTTTGCCGAGGATTTCCCACGGCTGACTGTCGACGCTGATCGCCACTTGCTCGGCCATGCTGAACAGCACCAGGGTGCTGGCTGAACTGAACAGGCGTTGCGGGTGACGCACGTCTATCCAGTGCAGGCGTGCAGTGTAGCGGTGTGGGGCGTAGATCAGGTTGAAATCGCGAATCGGCCCGTCCAGCAAGGTGCAATCGACCTGGCTGTCACCGCTGAATGCAAACGGGTCCGATGGCAGCAGCGGACGACTGCTGAGGCCATCCACGTCCAGCGTCATGCCCGCGCCCTGCAGGACGGTGATGATGCGCTGATAACCGGCGAACACCGAAAAGCCGCCCGAGGTTTCGATGTCGGCAATCGACAGCCGCCAGCCGAAACCGTCCAGCTCCTGGCCGGCGTCGCGAGCGATTTCTTCCGTGCTGCCTCCGCCGTTCTTCCACGGCATGCGCGGATAGTCGGCGGCGCGCAAAATACGGGTCTGGCTCATTTGGTAAAGCGTCCTTCCAGGCGATGGCGGGAGCCGGGGTGGATCAGGCGCGCGGCGGTGACCGGCTGACGGCCTGACCAGGTACGGCGGCGAATCAGCAGGCAGGGTTCTCCGGCCTCAATCTGCAACAGCCTGCATTCATCGGCTTCGGCCAGAATCGCCTCGACCACATGCTCGCCTTCGGTGAGCGGCGCAACCTGCGAGAGGTAGGCGTAAGGCGTCTGCAGGGTAAAGTCCTGCCGGAGGTAGTCCGGAGCGACCTGGGCGTTCACGAAGCGGTCCTCGATCTGCACCGGGATGTCGTTCTCGTAATGCACGATCAACGAGTGGAAGACCCGCTGGCCTTCGCGCATGTCCAGCGCCAGGGCGCGCTCGGAGCCAGCGGCTTCCTCCTTGAGGACCATGACCTTGCAGGTATGGCGATGGCCACGCGCGGCGATCTCGTCGGCAATGTTGTGCACTTCGAACAGCGCCGACTGGCTCTTGGGCTCGGCGACAAAGGTGCCGACGCCCTGCATGCGCACCAGCAGGCCCTCGGCGGTCAGCTCGCGCAGTGCCCGGTTTATGGTCATGCGGCTGAAACCCAGTTGCGTCACCAGTTCGCTTTCCGACGGCACACGGTGGTGCGGCGGCCAGGTGCCATTCTGGATCTGCAGAGCGATCATCTGTTTCACGCGGGCGTACAAGGGTGCGGGACTTTCGCCCATCTGGGCTGCCAGGGAAGAAGCGGCGGGCGGAGTCGACACGTGGGAGTCCTTGTTGTTCGAGACGGTGTTTTCGAGCGCATTCAGACGCAGCAAAGCGCTCACGCTAACCATTAACCTGCTGCTCGGCAAGCTTGCAGGCGGTTTACCGGTCGCTCAAACGTCTGTATATGTATATACAAATTACAGTGATGAGGTGTGAAGTCAATGTCAGCCTTCTTTGCCGAGCGCGCGTTACTCCCCGACGGCTGGGCCAGCAATGTGCGTCTGGAGGTCGGTCAGGACGGTATTTTGACCCGCGTCGAGGCCAATGCCGATCAACAGGGCGCCGAGAAGGTTCACGGGCCTTTGCTGCCTGGCATGCCGAACCTGCACTCCCACGCGTTCCAGCGTGCAATGGCCGGGCTGGCGGAAGTGGCGGGCAACCCCAACGACAGTTTCTGGACCTGGCGCGACCTGATGTATCGCCTGGTGGGGCGCATCAGCCCGCAGCAACTGGGCGTTATCGCTCGTCAGCTGTACATCGAGATGCTCAAGGGCGGCTACACCTCGGTTGCCGAATTTCATTACGTGCATCAGGACAGCGATGGCAAGCCCTATGCCGACCCTGCCGAGCTCGCGCTGCAGATCAGCCAGGCGGCCGGTTCGGTCGGTATCGGCCTGACCTTGCTGCCAGTGCTGTACAGCCATTCCGGCTTTGGCGGGCAGGCTCCCAACGAGGGTCAGCGGCGTTTTATCCACAGCACCGACAGCTATCTGGATCTGCAGACTCGTCTGCGTCCGGTTCTGGCGGCTCAGTCTGCGCAGCAGCTGGGGCTGTGCTTCCACTCATTGCGCGCGGTGACGCCGCAGCAGATCAGTGAAGTGCTGGCGGCCAGCGACCGGCAGTGTCCGGTGCATATTCATATCGCGGAGCAACAGAAGGAAGTCGATGACTGCCTGAGCTGGAGTGGTCGACGCCCGCTGCAATGGCTGTACGAAAACGCGCCTGTGGATAACCGCTGGTGCCTGGTCCATGCGACCCATGCCGAGGCGGATGAAGTGGCCCTGATGGCACAAAGCGGCGCGGTGGCCGGGTTATGCCTGACCACTGAAGCCAACCTCGGCGACGGGATCTTTCCGGCGGTGGACTACATTGCTCAGGGCGGTCGCTGGGGGATCGGTTCGGACAGTCACGTCTCGCTCAGCGTGGTCGAAGAACTGCGCTGGCTGGAATACGGCCAGCGTCTGCGCGATCAGCGCCGCAACCGGCTGTATCGCAGCGATCAGCCCATGGTTGGCCGCACGCTATACGACGCTGCACTCGCTGGTGGCGCACAGGCATTGGGGCAGCAGATGGGTACGCTGCAAGTGGGTCAACGCGCTGACTGGCTGGTGCTGGATGGCAACGACCCGTACATCGCCACGGCCTCGGACGACGCCATCCTCAACCGCTGGCTGTTCGCCGGCAGCGATCGGCAGATCCGCGACGTAGCGGTCAACGGGCGATGGGTCATACGTGAAGGGCGACACGCCGCAGAAGAACAAAGCAACCGCGAGTTCGCGCAGGTGTTGAGGGAGTTGCTGGGCTGATGCAAGGGAGGACGCAGAGCACTCGGCGTTATCCACGAGTCCGCTTCTGCTTCTGGCCGAAGGCCGTGGGAGCGAACTTGTTCGCGAAGGCCATATTCCTGACGCAGAAAATACATCGACTGCAACACCCTCTTCGTGGACAAGTCCGCTCCTACAGGAAGCCGCGTATACCCGTAGGAGCGAACTTGTTCGCGAAGGGGCCGAAAAGCGTTCTGAAATTTATCGTTCGAACGACCGTCTTCGCGGACAAGTCCGCTCCTACAGGAAGCCGCGTATACCCGTAGGAGCGAACTTGTTCGCGAAGGGGCCGGAAAGCGTTCTGAAATTTATCGTTCGAACGACCGTCTTCGCGAACAAGTTCGCTCCTGCCGGGCTTAGCCAGAATCCCGATTCGGTTACTTCTCGCCCTTGCCGATCTTCGAGTCATCCTCGCGCCAGATCAGGCGTGAGGTGTCGTAGCCTTGCTGGCGGGCCTTGCTGAGCATGTCTTCCCTGACCGAGGCAGACACGGTCGGTGTCCGCGACAACAGCCACAGGTATTTGCGATCCGGGTTGCCGACCACCGCGGTGCGGTAGCCTTCGCTGACGTCCAGAATCCAGTAATCACCCTTGGCAACGCTCGGCAGCAGGCGCGAGAACCAGTTGTCGAACACGACCCACAGCTTGTCGGTCTTGCCCGGAACCTGCGGCGAGGCGGTCCCGGTGGCTTCTTCCCACTTGCCTTCAATCGTGCGGCAGCGGTTGGTCACCGCGATATTGCCGTCGTCCTTGAGCGTATAGCGTGCCTCGGACTGAGCGCACTTGCGCTGGAAGAACATCGGCAGGCGGGCGATCTCGTACCAGGTGCCCTGATACTGCTTGAGGTCGACGCTGTCGACAGTCTTTGGCTCGAGGTTGTCAGCCGAGTGGGCAAAACCGATGGCCAGGAAGCTGGCCATGACACAAATTCCAAAACGTACCAGTACCTTGATCATGTGTTATTTCAGACCCTGGCCCGAGAACAGCACAACCTTGTCCGCTGCGTACTGCACGCTGATAAAGGTGTTCTGGTCGCCCCAGGTGCAGCTCGACATGCCCAGCGCACCGGAACATTCCGTCGGGCTGCCCAACAAGGACTCGACTTGAGCCTTGGGCATACCAGCGGACAGTTTGGAATAGTTTTCCTGAGTGATCTTGCTGCAGGCAGCCAGCAGGACGCAGAACGAGATTAACGCGACAGAACGCAAGGACATGGATGTAGCTCCTGAACGGAAGGGGGTCGCGTCGCAGTGCAAGCCGGTGCAGTCTGGCGCTGGCGCAGTACCGCAAGCTTAGAAGAGAAAAAGGGAATCTGGTTCCCGGACGGCGCAAGGATTTATGCCGTGGATCAGACAGTTGGCCCGCAGAAGGGGCTGGGCGAAGGGCGGGCTGCCCGTTTTTCCGAGCATTGACTCACGCGCTGGTGATCGAGCATGGCCCGATCACCAGCGGTGCAGAAGACGTCTTACGCCTTGTGATACGCGGTGGCGCGCTCGACTTCTTCCTTGGAACCCAGGTACACCGCTACGCGCTGGTGCAGGCCTTCAGGCTGAATGTCGAGAATGCGCTGATGGCCGTCAGTGGACGCACCGCCAGCCTGTTCGACCAGGAAGGACATCGGGTTGGCTTCGTACATCAGGCGCAGTTTGCCCGGCTTGGAAGGCTCGCGGCTGTCGCGCGGGTACATGAACAGGCCGCCACGGGTCAGGATACGGTGCACGTCGGCCACCATCGCCGCGACCCAGCGCATGTTGTAGTTCTTTTTCAGCGGACCGTCTTCACCGGCCAGCAGCTCGCTCACGTAGCGCTGTACCGGGGCTTCCCAGTGGCGCTGGTTGGACATGTTGACCGCGAACTCCTGAGTGGACTCCGGGATGGTGATGTCTTCGTGAGTCAGCACGAAGCTGCCCATCTCGCGGTCCAGGGTGAAGCCTTTCACGCCATCGCCCAGGGTCAGGACCAGCATGGTTTGCGGGCCATAGATGGCGTAACCGGCGGCGACCTGTTCGGTGCCTGGCTGCAGGAAGGCCTTTTCATTCAGCGCTTCGTTCTGGCTCAGGTATTCGTTCGGGCAGCGCAGTACCGAGAAGATGGTGCCGACCGGTGCGTTGATGTCGATGTTCGACGAGCCGTCCAGCGGGTCGAAAACCAGCAGGTAGGCACCCTTCGGGTATTTGCCCGGGATCTGGTAGGCATTGTCCATTTCTTCGGACGCCATGCCGGCCAGGTGACCGCCCCACTCGTTGGCTTCGAGCAGAATCTCGTTGGAGATTACATCGAGTTTTTTCTGCACTTCGCCCTGAACGTTTTCGGTGCCCATGCTGCCCAGTACGCCGCCCAGCGCGCCTTTGGAGACGGCGTGACTGATTTCCTTACATGCGCGCGCCACAACTTCGATCAGGAAGCGCAGATCGGCAGGGGTGTTGTTGCTGCGAGTCTGCTCAATCAAGTAACGACTTAGTGTGACGCGGGACATGGATAGCTCCGAAAATAGGGGTATGAAAACCCGCGCAGTTTAACGCGAGTGGCGACGTAATACTGCTATGAGACTGGCTTAAGACTGTTTCAGTTCAGATGTCAGGCGAACCGCGCCTGACAGGCCGCCTGTTTCAGCGTTTTGCAGCGCGCAGCGTGCTGAACGCCATCCAGCCCAGAAACACCACGCCAAGCAGCAGCACGGCCCAAAGCCCCAGGCGTTTGAAGTCAGTACTTTGTGGCACGGCGATCGGCGCAGCGGACATGTTGGCCACAGCCGCTGTGGCTGGGCTCGCTGTGCCGAGAGTCGCGAGCTTTTCCGCACTCAGGTCAGGAATCAGCGTGGCCAGCGACAGGTTGGCAGCCTTGACGCTCGGGTTGCCGATTGCCAGGGTGAATGGCCCGTTACCGCGCGCCAGGAACACCACCTCCGTGGCAGGCACGGCGACACTCAACTGCGGCGCTTCACTGCCCAGTCCGCCGCCACGATCATCCACCACCAGCTTGAGCTGCTGAACGATGCGTCCGGACAGTTGCAGCTGGTCCTGCAAAACGTCGCTGTTGTTCTGCGACAAGCGATACAGCAGGCCGCTGCTGATCGGCTGCCAGGGCTTCCCGGCATCGAGCCGGCCGTAGAGCGTCGCCGGTGCCAGGCTGTTGGGCTGGGTGATGTCGATCCTGACGCGGCCTATCGGCAAGCCGGTGGGCAGTTGCCAGACATACTCGTTGGGGCTTTCGACGCTGCCCTTGACCGGTGGCGACCAGGTCAGCGGCGTGGCCGGAGTGTCGCTGCTGGCACTCAGCAGGTGCGCAGAGATCAGCAGCGGCGCACTGTGCGGGGAGCGCCACAGCAGGCGCAGATAGCGCGCGCTCTGGCCGGGCAGGCCGACTTCGCGCTGTTCGACCACTTCGTCGGCAAACGACAGCCGTGCAACCTGCCCCTCGCCCCAGTTGCGCCAGTGCTGCAGGTCGTCACTGGCTTCGATGCTGAAGTTCTGGAAGCCCTCCCGCTCGGTGCTCCAGTCGATGACCAGTTGTTCCAGCGGTGCCTTGATTGCGCTGGTGTCCAGCAACCAGCCGCGCAGCACTTCTTCGCCTGCTTCGATATCGCTTTGTGGCTGGACCTCGATCACGCTGCCGTTGCTGGAGCGCTCGATACGGATGACCGGTGCGGTGTCGCCTGCCTCCTGTGTGCTGTACAGGGCAAACCAGTTGACCTCGATCGGCGTCGGCTCTTGTTCGGGCGCGGGCTGGCGCGGCGTGATCGAGTAAGCCTGCGGCTGGCCCTCGGCATTGAACACGCGTACATCGCTCAGATCGGTCTGCCGGGCATTCAACTGGACGGCAAGCGGCAACTCGATGCGATACCACGGTCCTTTGCCGCTCAGGCTCAGCGGCGTCTGGCTGGCGAAGTCCGCCGGTTTGTCCTGGGCGAGGGCGGTTATCGCCGTGCACAAGGCTAGGCCAAGCACGGCGATCTTCATGGCAGGATGACTCAAGAACGGTTTCCTCATAGCGTGTCCGGCGCGGCAGTCGAGCCTGGGCCGGGTTCTTCGCCGACCTCTGTGACAGAGTGTTTCGGCGGTAAAGGTGCGAAATATCCCACCACTAATAGCAAAATGCCAACACCGATGAACGAGACGATGCGCTCCATGCCGCCGCGGTTGCTCAGCTCGACGAAGAACAGCTTGACCACCACGACCCCGATCAACGCTGCGCCGCCCAGCCACAGCTGGCGGTTGGAGCGCATGTGACCGCCGATCATCAAGGCCAGTGCCATCAGCGTCCAGACTATCGACAACCCGGCCTGGACGCGCATCGAGTCGAGCAGCGCCCCGGTGTTCCATGGCACATCAGCCCAATGATGCGCCGTGCGCATGACCATTGCCGTAACCAGCGCGAAGAGTGACGCGCCAGCCACCAGCAAGGCAGCGTCACCAAGGCGCATGACGTGTTTGCGCAGCCACAGGCAGACCCCGGCCAGTGACAACAGCAAACCGATTTCCAGCGGGTTGAGCAGCGGAATATACGGCAGTGGATCCGCCGCGCCGTCGCTGAAGGTATTCGCCAGCCAGAACCACGCCAGCATCAACATCGCCAGCGGCGCAGCGGCCCCGAGGTGATAGGCCTCGGGGCAGGCTTTTACCGGCCACGGCCGTTGGTGCGTCGAGCTCATCGCCAGGAGGAACAGGCTCGGCACAATCGCCCAGCCCAGCCAGCGCCAGGCGTTGTAATGTTCGGACAGTTGCAGCAGGCCGAAGCGCAGTTCCAGTGCCAGCACGGCGATGATCAGCAGGCAGCCCACGGTGTGAGCGACGCGTCGGGCGAGGATGGATTGCATGCCGGTCAAATGGCGCAGGGTCAGCAGATGCACGGCGAACACCGCCATCCAGGCCAGCCAGCCCAGGTCGCCTGCCGGATTGTTTCGCAGGTCCATCGAGATCATCAGCAAGGCGGCGCTGATCGGCGTCAGTGCGCTGCACAGCGCGGCGAGATCCGACCAGCGCAAACGGATGGCGATTGCCGCCCAGAGCGCCACGCTGAGCGCAAGGGCTAGCAAAAACGCTGCAGCCAGATAGGCCTCTGGCGCGTGCAGCATCACAGCGCTGGTCAGCGAGACCAGCCACCAGAACGCGCCCCAGATGATCAGCAGTGTTCGAGCGGTGCGCTGATCGATGAGGGTCAGCGAATTGAGGCGGAACACGCACCAGGCACTGACCATGGCTGCGATGGCCAGGATCATCGGCGTCCAGTAATCATTGGCAAAGGCCTGCGGCGAGCTGTCGGTGCCGCCGCTGATCAGAATCGCGCTGGCGCCCAGTTGCAGCAGCAGGCCGAAAGCCTGTGCCAGCCTGCGCTGTTGGCGCAAGCCCAGCCAGAAAATCGCCGCGCCTTCCACGGCCCACGCGCTGGTTGTCCACTGCGAACCCAGGCCCAGCGGGATCGCCAGCGTGGCAAACACCACGCCCAGCGCCAGGCAGGTTTCCATCAGCAAAGCGGTTTGGCCTGGCGCACGTGCTGCCAGCCAGCGTGCCAGCGCCATGTAGATCAAGCCCAACGCAAGCGCGCTGAACGCAGCGCCGAATTCCAGATGCTCGACCAGCGCATATTGCAGGCCGAACCCGACTATCGGCGTGCCCAGCAACAACGTGCCGTCGACGTAATCGCCCTGGCGTGCAGCCCAGCGCAGCATGGCGTCGCGAGTGTGGTCGGATGGCGCGCTGTCCAGCTCCAGCAGTTTGCGGCGGGCAAACAGCAGGCCGATGGCCAGATACATCAGGAAGAACACCATCAGAAAGGGCTCGGTGCTCCAGAACAATGCCGGTGTGTAAGCCTGCAGGCCCCAGGCGAAGCCGATGCCGAAGGTGCCGAAGAAGCCGATCAGGTTGAGAATGCGCCAGGCCTTGAACCAGGCGATGGCGATGATGCCTGCATTGAGCAGGGCAAAATAACTGAACAGCGAGATATGGCTGCCTTGCCCGGTCGAGGCCAGCAACGGTGCCGCGAAGCCGCCCAGCGCTCCGGCGCAGGCGAGGGCCAGTGAATTCTGCGTCAGCGCCAGAATGGCCGAGAAACTGGTGATCGCCACCAGCAGCGTGAAGCCCAGCGTCGGGTCCAGCAGGGTGTGCAGTTTCATCGCGGCGAAGACAGTCAGGTACAACACCCCCACGCCTGCGCCTTGCAGCATCAGGGCGTAAGGACCGTTGCGCATCCGCAGCCACCAGCCCAGACCGAGCAAAGCCATGGCGCTCGCGGCCACTGCGGCGTAGCGCGCTTCAATCGGTACGACCATGCCTTCGGTGGCATAGCGCAGCAGAAACGCCAGGCCGAGGAACAGCACCACGACACCCACGCGCAGCACAGTATTACCGCCCAGCAGCCAGTCTTTTGCGGCGTTGATCGCGCTGTCCAGCGGATTGGCTTTTGCTGCTCTGGTTGGCTGCAGGTTCTGCGGGGCGGGCTCGACAGGCGCTGCTGCCTGTGGCGCTTCGTCCGGCAGATCCCAGATCAGTTCGGGGCCGTCGGTGGGTGCGTCGACAATGATCGCGTCGAGTGGAAGCGGCGCAGGGGCCTGCGCAGGCGGCACGCCGGGCGCGGACTGACGTTCGAGTGCGCTCAGGCGCTGCTGAAGGGCATCGAGGGATTCGCGGGTTGCGAGCAGTTGCTGCAGCTGATCAGCGGATTGCCTGCCAAGCAGACGCACGCGAATGCCGGCCCAGAAAACCCAGCCAATGACTGCACCCATCAGCGTACCGGCCCACTCGTCATAACTGAGCGAGTAGCCCAATAGCGCACCGCCCACCACCAGACAAATCCAAAGCACGCGACGACATCCTTTTCGATGTGTGAAGGTTCATCAGGCGCAGTATATAGGGGCGGGCGGACATCGCTTGTAATGTTTTGAGCCGGGGGCACCAGAGTCTCTGCAGGACTGAGACAGATCCTTGTGGCGCTTGTGGGAGTGAGCTTGCTCACGAAGGCGTCGTTTCGAGCGCCTTCTTTGCGGAGGCATTACTGGCCTCTTCGCGAGCAAGCTCGCTCCCACTGGGGTTGTGAGTCTTTTCAGGCTATGACGTCACTCCAGCGCCTTCCAGATGTCTCCGGCGTACTCGCGGATGGTCCGGTCCGAGGAGAACCAGCCCATGCGTGCGGTGTTGAGGACCGCCGAGCGCCACCATTCCTTGGAGTCGTGCCAGCGCTCTTCGACCTTGGCCTGGGCTGCCCAGTACGAGTCGAAGTCAGCGCAGACCAGGAACCGGTCATACGCCAGCAGCTGATCGATCAGACCCACATAACGGTTCGGATCATCCGGCGAGAACACACCGCCACGGATCGCCTGCAGCACATCGTTCAAGCGTCCGGAAGCGGCCACGTCGTCATGCGCGCTGAATTCACCTGCCTGCTTGCGGGCTTCGACCTGTTGCGAAGACATGCCGAAGATGAACATGTGCTCCAGCCCGACCTGCTCGCTCATTTCTACGTTGGCACCGTCCAGCGTACCGATGGTCAGTGCGCCGTTGAGGCCGAACTTCATGTTGCTGGTCCCGGATGCTTCCAGGCCTGCGGTGGAAATCTGCTCGGACAGGTCGGCCGCCGGAATGATGCTCTCCGCCAGGCTGACGTTGTAGTTGGGCATGAACACCACTTTCAGCAGACCGCGTACGGTCGGATCGTTGTTCACGGTCCGCGCGATGTCGTTGGTCAGCTTGATGATCAGTTTGGCCGAGTGATAGCTGGCCGCCGCCTTGCCGGCGAAGATCTTCACCCGTGGCACCCAATCGGTCCCCGGCTCGGCCCGAATGGCCTGATACAGGGCGACGGTGTGGAACAAGTTCAGCAGCTGGCGCTTGTACTCGTGGATCCGCTTGACCTGAACGTCGAACATCGCGGCAGGATTGACGGCGATGCCCAGGCGTTCATGAATGATTGCCGCCAGCGCACGCTTGCTGTGCAGGCGTTGATCGGCCATCTGCTTGCGGAACGACGATTTCTCGGCGAACGGCTCGAGCTCCTTGAGGCGCGTCTCGGCGTTGTCCAGAACATCCTCGCCGAGCGACTCGACAAGCATCTCGGTCAGTTTCGGGTTGGCCTGGAACAGCCAGCGGCGGAAGGTGATGCCGTTGGTCTTGTTGTTGATCCGCTCCGGATAGATCTTGTGCAGCTCGGCGAACACGGTCTTGCGCATCAGTTGCGTGTGCAGCGCCGAAACGCCGTTGACGCTGTGCGAGCCGAGGAATGCCAGGTTGCCCATGCGTACCCGACGACCGTTGTCTTCTTCGATCAGCGACACGGCACGCAGCACGTTGACGTCGTCGACGCCCTTGGCGCGCAGTGTGTCGATGTGCTGCGCGTTGATCAGGTAGATGATCTGCATGTGACGCGGCAGCATCCGCTCCATCAGGCCGACCGACCAGGTTTCCAGTGCTTCAGGCAGCAGAGTGTGGTTGGTGTAGCCGAGGGTGCCGACGGTGATTTTCCAGGCGGTGTCCCATGGGATGTTGTGGTTGTCGATCAACTGACGCATCAGCTCGGCCACGGCGATCGAGGGGTGCGTGTCGTTCATCTGAATCGCCGCGTGCTCGGACAGATCCGTCAGTGTGGCGTGCTGGTTCAGATGGCGGCGCAGCAAGTCCTGCAGCGATGCGGAAACGAAAAAGTATTCCTGGCGCAGACGCAGTTCCTGACCGGCTTCGGTCGCATCGTTCGGGTAAAGCACGCGGGAAATGCTTTCGGCGCGCACCACTTCGGCCACCGCGCCAAAGTGATCGCCGGCGTTGAAGCGTTCCAGGTGCAGGTCTTCTACTGCACGGGCGCGCCACAAACGCAGGGTGTTGACGCTCTTGCCGCGCCAGCCCACCACCGGGGTGTCGTAGGCAATGGCCCGAACGGTCTCGCCCGGACGCCATACCTGACGCGAATCGCCCGCTTCGGTCGGAACGGTGTCGACACTGCCGCCGAAGCCGATGGAGTACACCACCTCAGGGCGTTCGAATTCCCATGGGTTACCGAAGTCCAGCCAGTTCTCGGTCTGCTCCTGCTGCCAGCCATCGACGATGCCCTGACGAAACAGGCCGTGCTCGTAACGAATGCCGTAACCATGACCCGCGATGCCCAGGGTCGACATGCTTTCCATGAAGCACGCCGCCAGACGACCGAGGCCGCCGTTACCCAGCGCCGCATCCGGTTCAAGCAGGCGGATACGCTCGATGTCCACACCCAGCTCGGTCAGCGCCTCGCGAGCGACTTCGAGCAGGCCCAGGTTACTCAGGCTGTCGTACAGCAGCCTGCCTATCAGGAATTCGAGAGACAGGTAGTAAACGCGTTTCTGAACCTTGCGATAGATCTGCCGCGTATGGTCCATCCAGTGTTCGACCATATGGTCGCGGGCGGCAAGGGCGACAGCTTCAAACCAGTCATGCTCAAACGCATGGTCGGGGTCCTTGCCCACCGAGTAGGTGAGTTTGGCGAGCACAGCGGCGCGAAAAGCGGCCACATCAGCGTCACGAACAAGTGGTTCCTGAGACATCGGTAAAACCTCAAGTAGTCTGACGAATGGAAAGCGGGATTCTTAGACTGTAGGCGTGTCGTCAATTATTTCCTGAAAAAAAGCGAAATAATTCATGGCATAGCTCTCGCTTCGACCCAGCGCGACGGCTCTGGTTCGCGCACCGGTGAAATTGGCAAAACGCTTGCATCGTTCGTTCCATCCTGATCAATGACGTGCAGCATGCTGATTCTTCGTTTCGGGTTTATGATGCCCCACGGCAGAATAATAGAAGCCTCTGAACTGGACTTATGGAGCACTTATGCAGACTTTGTACCCGCAGATCAAACCCTACGCCCGGCACGATCTGGCCGTGGAACAACCGCATGTGCTTTACGTCGATGAAAGTGGCTCGCCAGAAGGGTTGCCAGTGGTATTCATCCATGGCGGCCCGGGTTCGGGATGCGATGCGCACAGCCGCTGCTATTTCGATCCCAACCTGTACCGCATCGTCACCTTCGACCAGCGCGGCTGCGGTCGTTCCACACCGCATGCGAGCCTTGAAAACAACACCACCTGGAAACTCGTAGAAGACCTTGAAGCGATTCGCGAGCACCTCGGCATCGACAAATGGGTATTGTTCGGCGGCTCGTGGGGTTCGACCCTCGCTCTGGCCTATGCACAGACCCATCCAGACCGCGTGCACGCGATGATCCTGCGGGGCGTATTCCTTGCCCGTCAGCAGGAAATCGACTGGTTCTATCAGGCGGGCGCCAGTCGTCTGTTCCCCGACTATTGGCAGGATTATGTCGCGCCGATCCCGCTGGACGAGCGTGACAATATTCTGGCCGCTTTCCACAAGCGACTCACCGGTCCGGATCAGATCGCCCAGATGCACGCCGCCAAGGCCTGGTCGACCTGGGAGGGGCGTTGCGCCACCTTGCGCCCCAATCCGCAAGTGGTCGATCGCTTCGCCGAGCCGCACCGTGCACTGTCTATCGCGCGCATCGAATGCCACTACTTCATGAACAACGCCTTCCTCGAAGACAACCAGTTGATTCGCGACATGCCGAAGATCGCCCATCTGCCGGCAATCATTGTCCACGGTCGTTACGATGTCATCTGTCCGCTGGATAATGCATGGGAGCTGTACCAGAACTGGCCTGGCAGTGAGCTGCAGGTGATTCGCGAGGCCGGGCATTCGGCAGCCGAACCGGGTATCGCCGATGCTCTGGTGCGGGCCGCAGCAGAAGTTGCACGCAACCTGCTCGACCTGCCGCCCGAAGAAGCGTGACAGCCATCCGGTATTGGTTTTGAGTCTGGAAAGGCATCTATGAAAGGTTTGTTGCAGCGCGTGCGAAGTGCGCGCGTCGAGGTCGGTACCGAGGTCGTGGGTGCCATTGAACAGGGCATATTGGTGTTGGTGGGAATAGAGCCTCAAGACACCCGCGCCAGTGCCGATAAGTTGCTGCACAAGTTGCTCAATTATCGAGTGTTCAGCGATGCCGAGGGCAAGATGAATCTGTCTTTGCGCGAGGTGGGTGGCGGCTTGTTGCTGGTTTCCCAGTTCACGCTGGCTGCGGACACCAAAAGCGGGTTGCGTGCGGGCTTCTCGAAAGCCGCTCCTCCGGCGCTGGGTGCCGAGTTGTTCGACTATCTGTTGAGCCAGGCCAGAATCGCGCATCCCACGGTAGCTGCGGGCCAGTTTGGTGCAGACATGCAGGTGCATCTGATAAATGATGGCCCCGTGACATTTTTGTTTGATACATAAGCTACGATTTCACTTTATCCCCCTGAATTCATCTGTCTTGCGGGAATAAATTTCTTTGTCATACCTGATGCGTTGTGGCGCGCGCTACTGGATAATCGCGCGCTACGGGGATCGACACAGTTGGTCCATTTGGTATGACAAAAGCGGTTCTGACACCTGGTTGGGGAATCATTAAGCCCATTCGGAGTCGGAACAATGCTCGCCAACCCGGCATTGATAGCTGGCCGTTGGTTTTTTCATCTGTTTTTCGGCGAGGGTTGCTCGTGATTGTTAGTCCCTGTGATGCTCCAAAGACACCTGTCAAGCGGTTGCGTAGTGCACTTCTGGCAAGCTCGGCCCTTGTATGCCTGTTCAGTGCAGGTCAACTGTGGGCGTTCAACCTTGATGATGTAGCGGCTAAGGCCAAAGAAATGGCCGGGCAGAAGTTCGAGGCTCCGAGGAGCAATCTGCCGAACGAGCTGCGCGACATGAAGTTCGCCGATTATCAGAAGATCCGCTTCCGTGATGACAAGGCCGAATGGGCGGGTGAAAAGACTCCGTTCAAAGTGTCTTTCTACCACCAGGGCATGCACTTCGATACGCCGGTCAAGATCAACGAAGTGACCGCGACCAGCGTCGACGAGATCAAATACGACCCGAATCGTTTTGACTTCGGCGATCTGAAGATCGACCCAAAGTCCACCGAGAAACTGGGTTATGCCGGTTTCCGTGTCCTGTATCCGATCAACAAGGATGACAAGCAGGACGAAATCATGACCATGCTGGGCGCGAGCTACTTCCGCGTCATCGGCAAGGGTCAGGTTTATGGCCTTTCCGCGCGCGGCATGGCGATCGACACTGCCTCGCCGTCCGGTGAAGAATTTCCGCGCTTCAAGGAATTCTGGATCGAGAAGCCAGGCCCGGATGACAACCATCTGGTGATCTTCGCACTGCTCGACTCGCCGCGTGCCACCGGTGCCTATCAGCTGACCCTGCGTCCGGGTACCAACACCTTGGTTGACGTGAAGTCGCGCATGTTCCTGCGTGACAAGGTCAACAAGCTGGGCGTTGCTCCTCTGACCAGCATGTTCCTGTTCGGCGCCAACCAGCCGTCGCGTGTGCCTAACTACCGTCGTGAACTGCACGACTCCAGCGGTCTGTCGATTCAGGCGGCCAACGGTGAATGGCTGTGGCGTCCGCTGAACAACCCTAAACATCTGTCCATCAGCAGCTTCTCGGTCGAGAACCCACGTGGTTTCGGTCTGCTGCAACGTGGCCGCGACTTCAGCCAGTACGAAGACCTGGATGACCGTTACGACAAGCGTCCAAGTGCCTGGATCGAGCCGAAGGGCGATTGGGGCAAAGGGACTGTCGAGCTGGTCGAAATTCCGACTGCCGACGAGACCAACGACAACATCGTGGCCTACTGGAAGCCTGAAACGCTGGCAGAGCCTGGCCAGGAAATGGCGTTCGATTACCGTCTGCACTGGACCATGCAGGAAAACTCGATTCACTCGCCGGATCTGGGCTGGGTCAAGCAGACTCAACGCTCCATCGGTGACGTGCGTCAGTCCAACCTGATTCGTCAGCCGGACGGCAGCCTTGCCTTCCTGGTCGACTTCGTGGGCCCGGTGCTGGCCGCACTGCCGGAAGACAAGACCATTCGCAGCCAGGTGACCACTGACGACAACGTCGAGTTGGTGGAAAACAACCTGCGCTACAACCCGGTCACTAAAGGCTACCGCCTGACCCTGCGGGTGAAGGTCAAGGACTCCAGCAAGCCGACCGAAATGCGCGCTTACCTGTTGCGTGAAATCCCTGCCGAACCGGGCAAGGAACCTGCGCTGCTCGTGGCTGACAAAGCCGAAGAGAAGAAGGCCGCCGCCAAGGAAGCTGCCAAGCCGGCAGTCGCCAAGGAGTCCGCCAACGACCAGGTAGAAATCGCCAAGGCCGACGCGCCGAAGCCTGAAGCTGCCAAGCCTGAGACTGCCAAGTCTGAAGCTGGCAAGGCTGACGCAGCAAAAGCTGACGCAGCCAAAGGCAAAGGCGAAGTCGCCAAGGCCGATGCAGGCAAAGCCGACGCATCCAAGGCTGACGTAGCCAAGGACAAGGACGGTAAGGAAATTCAGCAGCCTGAAACCGAGGCAGCACCCACCCATCCGGAACCGGCCAAGACGTTGCAAGTCATGACCGAGACCTGGAGCTATCAGTTGCCGAGCGATGAGTAATTCTCTACCGGTGCCAATGTCTCTGAACGAGTACCTGGCGCATTTACCGATGAGCGACGAGCAGCGGGCAGAACTTGCCGGCTGCACGACCTTCGCCGAATTGCATGAGCGACTGTCCGCGCAGCCGGTCAATGACCCTGCCGAGGCCGCTCAGGCTTCGGTGGGTCGCCGTCTGACGCTGACCACCGCAGATCAGCTGGAGGACGCCGAGATGCTCGGCGTCGACGCCAGTGGTCGCCTGTGCCTGAAGGCTACACCGCCGATTCGCCGGACCAAGGTCGTGCCAGAGCCATGGCGCACCAACATTCTGGTGCGCGGCTGGCGTCGTCTGACCGGCAAGGGCAATCCGCCCAAGCCCGAGCATGATGATCTGCCGCGGGATCTGCCGAAGGCGCGCTGGCGTACCGTCGGTTCGATCCGTCGCTACATCCTGCTGATCCTCATGCTGGGTCAGACGATCGTGGCTGGCTGGTACATGAAAGGCATCCTGCCGTATCAGGGCTGGTCGCTGGTTTCGCTCGACGAAATCACCCGTCAGACCTTCGTGCAGACTGCCATGCAGGTCATGCCTTACGCCTTGCAGACCAGTATTCTGTTGCTGTTCGGGATTCTGTTCTGTTGGGTGTCGGCCGGTTTCTGGACCGCGCTGATGGGCTTCCTGGAGCTGCTCACCGGTCGCGACAAATACCGCATCTCGGGTGCCAGTGCTGGCAACGAGCCGATCGAAAAGGGCGCACGTACTGCGCTGGTCATGCCGATCTGCAACGAAGACGTGCCCCGGGTTTTCGCCGGTCTGCGCGCTACGTTCGAATCGGTAGCTGCCACGGGTGACCTGGATCGTTTCGATTTCTTCGTGCTCAGTGACACCAACGAAACCGACATCGCCGTTGCCGAGCAACAGGCGTGGCTGGACGTGTGCCGCGAAACCAAAGGCTTCGGCAAGATCTTCTATCGTCGCCGCCGCCGTCGCGTAAAACGCAAAAGCGGCAACCTCGACGACTTCTGCCGTCGCTGGGGCGGTGACTACCGCTACATGGTCGTGCTGGACGCCGACAGCGTCATGAGCGGTGAGTGTCTGACCAGTCTGGTTCGCCTGATGGAAGCCACGCCGGACGCCGGTATCATCCAGACCGCGCCCCGTGCGTCGGGCATGGACACGCTGTATGCACGCATGCAGCAGTTCGCTACCCGGGTCTATGGTCCGCTGTTCACCGCCGGTCTGCACTTCTGGCAGCTGGGTGAATCCCACTATTGGGGTCACAACGCGATCATCCGCATGAAGCCCTTCATCGAGCACTGCGCCCTGGCGCCGTTGCCCGGCAAAGGTGCGTTCGCCGGTGCGATTCTCTCCCACGACTTCGTCGAAGCTGCGCTGATGCGCCGTGCCGGCTGGGGCGTGTGGATTGCCTACGACCTGCCAGGCAGTTACGAAGAGTTGCCGCCCAACCTGCTGGACGAACTCAAGCGTGACCGTCGCTGGTGCCACGGCAACCTGATGAACTTCAGGCTGTTCCTGGTCAAGGGCATGCACCCGGTTCACCGTGCGGTGTTCCTGACCGGTGTGATGTCATACCTTTCGGCGCCGTTGTGGTTCTTCTTCCTCGTGCTGTCCACGGCCTTGCTGGCAGTGAACACGCTGATGGAGCCGACCTACTTCCTTGAACCGCGTCAGCTGTATCCGCTGTGGCCACAATGGCACCCGGAAAAAGCCGTCGCGTTGTTCTCGACCACCATCGTCCTGCTGTTCCTGCCTAAACTGCTCAGCGTCATTCTGATCTGGGCCAAGGGCGCGAAAGGTTTCGGTGGCAAGTTCAAGGTCACCGTTTCGATGCTGCTGGAAATGCTCTTCTCGGTGCTGCTGGCTCCGGTGCGCATGCTGTTCCACACCCGCTTCGTACTGGCCGCTTTCCTGGGCTGGGCCGCGACCTGGAACTCGCCGCAACGCGACGATGACTCCACGCCGTGGATCGAGGCTGTGAAGCGCCACGGTCCGCAAACCCTGTTGGGCGCGTGCTGGGCCTTGCTGGTGTTCTGGTTGAACCCGAGCTTCCTGTGGTGGCTTGCACCGATTGTGGTGTCTTTGATGCTGTCGATTCCGGTGTCGGTGATTTCCAGCCGTACCAATCTGGGCGTCAAGGCGCGTGACGAGAAGTTCTTCCTGATTCCTGAAGAGTTCGAGCCGCCGCAAGAGCTGATCTCGACGGATCAGTACACCTACGAGAACCGCTGGCATGCGCTGAAACAGGGCTTCATCCGCGCAGTAGTCGACCCGCGACAGAACGCCCTGGCCTGCGCCCTGGCAACGTCGCGTCACCGTCAGGCTCAACCGATTGAAGTGGTGCGTATGGAGCGTGTCGATCAGGCACTCAAGGTTGGTCCGGCAAAACTCGGCAATCAGGAACGCCTGATGCTGCTGAGCGACCCGGTCGCCCTTGGCCGCTTGCACGAGCGTGTCTGGAGCGAAGGTCACGAAGAGTGGCTGGCCGCGTGGAGAGCTTCCATCGAAGCCGATCCGCATGCGCCTTTGCTGCCTTTGCAACCTGCAGGTAAAGCATCGGAGCCGGTCCCGGTCTAAAACCGCCCGGCTACGAAAAGAGCCCCCGACGCTTAGCGCGTCGGGGGCTTTTTTATTGCGTCTAGTGGTAAAGACCCGCGCAAGCGAGGGGTAGGAGCGAACTTGTTCGCGAAGACGGTCGTTCAGGCGATGCATGTTCGGAAGGCTTGGCGACCCCTTCGCGGACAAGTCCGCTCCTACGCCCGTTGGGCAGAATCAAAAACGGCCTTCTGCCCGAGGGGTAGGAGCGAACTTGTTCGCGAAGACGCTCGCTCAGGCGATGCATGTTCGGAAAGCTTGGCGACCCCTTCGCGGACAAGTCCGCTCCTACGCCCGTTGGGCAGAATCAAAAGCAGGCTGGTGTATAACGCCAAGCGTTCCAGCGTCGGAATCCTTGCGTCGCAGATCTATCAACCCACCCTGAATTTCCCCACCAGTGTCTGCAGGTGCGTTCCCAGTCTGGCGAGTTCGACGCTGGAGGCGGCGGTTTGTTCGCTGGCTGCGGCGGTCTGTTCGGAGATGTCGCGTACGCTGATGACGTTACGGTTGATCTGTTCGGCGACCACACTCTGCTCCTCGCTGGCGGTGGCGATCTGTTCGTTCATGTGCTGGATCGTCGCCACGGTGCGGGTGATCTGCTCCAGTGCGCCTCCCGCACGACGGCTCAGTTCAACCGTGTTATCAGTCAGTGTGCGGCTGTTATCCAGCGTGGTTGCGACCTGTTGGGTGCCGGTTTGCAAGGCGGCGATCAGCTCTTCGATTTCCTCGGTGGACTTTTGCGTGCGTTGCGCCAGCCCCCGAACTTCATCGGCAACCACCGCGAAGCCGCGCCCGGCCTCTCCCGCGCGGGCGGCTTCAATGGCCGCATTGAGGGCCAGCAGGTTGGTCTGCTGTGAAACAGACTTGATCACATCGAGAACGCCGACGATCTTGTTGCTTTCCTGCTTGAGCGCGCTCATCGACTGCGTGGAGTTCAACACCTCGCGAGCCAGTTGCTCGATCTGAATGATCGCCTGCCCGACCACTTCATCGCCACTGCGTGCCTGTTGATCCGCCTGAGCGGCCGCCTGCGACGCTTCCTGCGCATTGCGCGCGACCTCCTGCACGGTTGCGGCCATTTCATTCATGGCCGTCGCTACCTGATCGGTTTCGTCTTTCTGACTGGTGACTCCGATGCAGGTCTGTTTGGTCACCGCGGACAACTGCTCGGCCGCGCTGGCGATCTGCGATACGCCCTCGCTGATGCCGCCAACCAGTTCGCGCAGGCTGACGGTCATGGTCTGCATGCTGCCTTGCAACTGACCCATTTCGTCACGGCGCGTGACCGATATATCCCGGCTCAGATCGCCCTGAGCGATGCGTGCTGCGGCCCCCAGAGTCTGTTGCAACGGTACGGTGATCTGCCGGGTCATGATCCAGGCAGCAAGCAATCCGATCAGCAGTGCCAGGCCTGCAACACTGCTCAGCATGGCGCTGGCGTTGGCCGCCTCGCTGTCGCGCTGGGCGGTTTGCAGACGGTTCAGCGCCGCGACGGAGTCCAGCAGCGTTTCGCCAAGACCCGCCATGATTTCCTGATCCGCTTCAGCCTTGGTCTGTATCTGCTTGAACTCGCCTAGCCGTTCCCGATAACTCTGCAGGGCGGCAGTCGCCGGCGTCAGTCCCTGAAGACTTTCGTTGCCCTGATCCTGCGCGATCTGCCCGATTTCCTTGAGCGCTTCGTCGATGGCCGCAATGGCTGCGCTTTCATCCGCGTCGCGCGTGGTGAAGGTATACGTCTGCACCTGATAACGAGCGGTCTGGACCTGCTGCCTCAGTTGGGAAATGTTGGTGAATTCCTCCATCCGCTCGCTGCTGTCCTGTTCCTGGCTGACGCTTTTGAGTACCTCTACCTCAACCTGCGCGATGGCCTGCAAGGCCTGTTCGGAGGTCTGCTCCAGGCGCGCGCGTATCTGGTTGCGGGTTTGTCGGTTGACGCGAACGTCCGCAAAGGTCTTTTCCAGCCTGTTCAGCATCTCGAACTGGCCGTTGAGCAGCTTGATGGTTGCCTGCTCCTCACTCTGTTTGTGCAGCAGGGTGAGCTGGGCTTTCATTTCATTGAGCTTTTCTGTAACCAGCGCCGTGCTCTCCGGCGTTTTCTGGACGCGGTCGGTGATTCGCTCGGCGCGCAGGTCTTTGGTCAGACCGTTGAGCTGGGCGATGTCCGAGAGCGACTCCGAGCGGTCGATCATGGTGTACAGGCCATGCCAGCCCGTCAGTGTGATGATCAGCGTCAATAGCAGCACCAGGCCGAAACCCAGGGACAGCTTGAATCTGACGTTCATGTTGCCGAGCGCTTGATTGATCAGTCGGAACATTTGAATCTCCTGCAATGAGCGAACAAAAGCACGTTCCGAACCCGTCGGGACGTGCGTTGTGAGCGCATCGGCGTGGCGATTCATTGCGTGACCTGAGAAGGCCGTAGGAGATTTCCGAGCACGAAGGAGGGGTGAAAGGTGTCACATTTTGTCGAAAAAAATGGCCCGCGCCGTTTGCTGGCGCGGGCTGTGCGCTGACAGATCAGACGGTGAAGCGGCTCACCAGGACCTGAAGGTGGTTGCCCAGTCTGGCCAGTTCCACGCTGGACGCCGCGGTTTCTTCACTGGCCGCAGAGGTCTGTTCGGACACGTCACGGACATTGATGATGCTGCGGTTGATCTCTTCGGCGGTCGCGCTCTGTTCTTCGGCGGCAGCGGCAATCTGCTGGTTCATCGCCTGGATTGCCGAGACGGTTTTGGTGATGCTCTCCAGCGATCCACCGGCCCTGCGGGTCAGCTCCACGCTGCTGGTGCTCAGTTCGCGGCTGCTGTCCATGACGGTTGTGGCCTGCTGTGTACCGCTTTGCAGACGGGCGATCAGCGCTTCGATCTCTTCGGTGGATTTTTGCGTACGCTGCGCCAGGCTGCGCACTTCATCGGCAACCACCGCAAAGCCGCGACCGGCCTCACCGGCGCGCGCTGCCTCGATAGCGGCGTTCAACGCCAGCAGGTTGGTCTGCTCGGCGACCGATTTGATGACGTCCAGCACGCTGCCAATCTTGTCGCTTTCCTGTTTCAGCGCGCCCATCGCTTCGCTGGAGTTGCCCACCGCAGAGGCGAGGCGCTCGATTTGTGCGATGGCCTCGTTGACCACCCGTTCCCCGTCACGGGCCTGGCGGTCTGCCGTCACCGCTGCTTCCGAAGCTTCCTCGGCGTTGCGTGCGACCTCCTGAACGGTTGCCGTCATTTCATGCATGGCAGTGGCGACCTGATCGGTCTCGACCTTCTGGCTGTTGACCCCGGCGCTGGTCTGCTCGGTAACCGCCGACAGCTCTTCGGCTGCACTGGCGATCTGGGTGACACCATCGCGAATCCCGCCCACCAGTTCGCGCAGGCTCACCGTCATACGCTGAATCGTGGCCTGCAGCTTGCCCAGCTCGTCCTTGCGATCAACCTTGAGGTTGCGGCTCAGGTCGCCCGAGGCCACCCGCTCTACGACCTCAAGGGTCTCCTGCAGCGGGGTGGTGATCTGGCGAGTGATGACCCACGCCGCGAGAATGCTCAGCACCAGCGCCAACGCAGTCGCTGCGGCGATCATCGTCACCGACTTGGCGCTGTCTGCATCGCGGCTCTTGTTCTGTCGGGTAATCAGGTCGTTACTAGTGGCGAGCATGCTGACGCCCAGCGTGGTCATTTTATCCAGTGCGGCCTTGGAGGCGGCCTGGGCATCGCGGTATTTGCCCACAGCCGCGCGGTAGCCATTCAGTCCGGCGATGGCCTGCTGCAGCATGGGCGAATAAGTGGAAGAAATGTCGCCAGCCAGCGTGTTGATCCCGGTCACCGCGTCATCGATGGCCTTATTGGCGTCTTTTTCGAAATCGGGACGGCCGCTGTAGGTGTAACCACGTACCTGAAAACGCGCCTGCTGAATCAGCTTGCTGACGCCGACGATGCCATTGAAGGCCAGGATGTTATCTTCCTTGAGCAGTTCGGCTTCGATCCTGTCGGCCTGATCCACCGCTTTGTCGGCGTTTTCGCCCATCTGGCTGCGGCTCGCTTCGCGGGTTTCGATCGCCTTGCTCATGTCCTCGAACGACTGGCGGTAGTCGCGGGTCGCCTGAATCTGAACATCCAGCAATTGCAGGTTCTCAGGGGATCGCAGCAGGTTTCTGGCGGTTTGCAGTGCAGCGTCGAGCTCATCGAGTGTACTTCTGACCTGCGCGGCGGTCTCTGCGTTGTACAGCGCCTCGTAGCTCATACGGTTGATGCGCAACTGAAGGGTCAGCTCATTGACCTCTGCAATCGCAGTGACACGGTCCCCACGATCGATCAGGGCCTGATTGCTGAACCAGCCGGTGGCCGAAATCATCAGCGTCATCAACAGCACCAGGCCAAAGCCTATCGCCAGTTTCAGGCTGACACTCGCATTGGCGAGGCTTTTGGATAACCCACTAGACATGATCACTCCTTGACGTCTTTTGTCCTAAGTATCCGACTGCATCGGCCAGTTATCGGTTAACTGAAGCGATTGAGTCGACACTGACAGCTTAGAACAAGCGAGCGAGAAGGGCCGTTACAGCGGTTTCGACGCGCAGGATGCGTTCGCCCAGTTGCACGGGTTGCAAACCCGACTGGCGCAACAGATCGATTTCGTAGGGTATCCAGCCACCTTCAGGGCCGATGGCCAGTGTGACTTGCTCTGTGACCGCGCGCGGGCAGGCCGGGAAATCACCGGGATGGCCAACCAGGCCCAGTGTATCGAGCGCGATCTGCGGCAAGCGATCTTCAACGAAAGGCTTGAAGCGTTTTTCGATCACGATTTCAGGCAGCACCGAATCGCGTGCCTGCTCGAGGCCCAGAATCAGTTGCTCGCGGATGGCCTCGGGCTCGAGAAACGGCGTCTGCCAGAAGCTTTTTTCCACCCTGTAACTGTTCAGCAGGATGACTTTCGGCACGCCCATGGTCGCAATGGTCTGAAACACCCGGCGTAACATCTTCGGGCGTGGCAACGCCAGCAACAGGGTAAGCGGCAGTTTGGCCGGCGGCGCACTCTGCAGCTCGACATGCAGCTCTGCTTCATGGGGTTCAAGGCGCAGCAGTTCGGCATTGCCCAGCAGGCCATTGACCCGGCCCACACGCAAACTGTCGCCAACCTCTGCGCGATGCACCTCCTGCATGTGCTTCAGGCGGCGGTCACGCAGGACCACCCGGTCAGCCGCAATGAAATCGGCTTCCTCAAGCAGCAGCAAGTTCACGGTGTGGTCGCGGGCGGCTGGTCCTGCTTGTCAGCGTCCTCGGTCTCATCGTCCGGATGTTCGCCACGCTTCTTGATCATCGTGCTGCACAGTACGCCCAGCTCGAAGAGCAGCCACATCGGCACCGCCAGCAGCGTCTGCGAGAAGATGTCCGGCGGGGTGAGGATCATGCCGACCACGAAGCAGCCGATGACCACGTAAGGGCGGATCTTCTTCAGGTACTTGACGTCGACGATGCCGATCCACACCAGCAACACCACGGCCACCGGGATTTCGAAGGCCACGCCAAAGGCGAAGAACAACGTCATCACGAAGTCCAGGTAGCTGGCGATGTCGGTCATCATCGACACGCCTTCCGGCGTCACGCTGGCGAAGAAGTGGAAAATCAGCGGGAAGACCAGGAAGTAGGCAAACGCCATGCCTGCGTAGAACAGGATGATGCTCGACACCAGCAGTGGCACCGCGACGCGCTTCTCGTGCTTGTACAGGCCTGGCGCGATGAAGCCCCAGATCTGATGCAGGATCACCGGCATGGACAGAAACAGCGCGACCATCATGGTCAGCTTGAAAGGCGTGATGAACGGCGAAGCCACGTCGGTGGCGATCATCGTTGCGCCTTCAGGCAGATAGACTCGCAGCGGCGCCGAGACCAGTGTGTAGATCTTCTGCGTGAAGTAGAACAGGCCGGCGAAAATCAGGAAGACTGCCGCAACGCAGCGCAACAGACGTGTACGCAACTCGGTGAGGTGCGAGATCAGCGGCATTTGCTGATCGTTTTCCGGGGTATCAGCGCTCATGGTGCTCGCGGTGGCAATGACGAATCGTGGGCGGGAGGCGTCGGGACCGGCGTGCCGGCGTCAGCCGGTTTCGCGGTTTTCTCCAGCGACAGCTCGGTCTTCGGTGCCGCAGGTTGGGCAGGGCCTATTTCGTGGTGCGCGGCTTGGTTGTGCACGGGGCTTGCAGCTTGGTCCGCTGCCGGTGCTGGCGACGGATTCACCGGCTCGGAGCTGTTCTCGGACGGTTGATTGGGCGCGAACATTTTGCGCGCTTCGTCTTCCATCGAAAGAATGTGCTCGTTGTGCAGCTGCCGACGAATCTCGTCAGCCCCGATTTCACGTTCAACTTCCTGTTTGATCGCATTGAAGCTGCGCTTCAACCGGCCGATCCATAAGCCTGCGGTGCGTGCAGCACCCGGCAGGCGCTCGGGACCCAGTACCAGCAAGGCAACCAGGCCAACGAGCAGCAGTTCAGAGAAGCTGATACCGAACATGGGCTTAAACCTGGTCTTTGCGGATCGGCTCGTCGACTTTGTGCGCCTGAGCGTCGATGGTGTGTGGCTGGTTCAGCGGCGAGCCCTGTGGGGCTGGCTGGGCCTGCTGGGGTTGAGGTGCAGGCTGTTCGGCTGGCTTGTCGTCGTCGTTCATTGCCTTGCGAAAGCCTTTGATCGATTCGCCGACGTCGCTGCCCAGGCCCTTGAGTTTCTTGGTCCCGAAAACCAGTACAACGACGATCAGGATGACGATCCAGTGTTTCCAGTCAAAAATACCCATGAAACAGTCCTCGTAAAAGATTTCAAGCTTGAAAGGGGAGAGCGTTACTCTGCCGTGCGAGCGGCTTTTTCCGCGTGGCCGGACAAGCCGAATCGGCGGTCCAGTTCATCGAGCACGGCCTGCGGGTGCTGACCCAGCGCGGCGAGCATCACCATGCTGTGAAACCACAGGTCAGCGGTTTCATAAATCACGTCACTGCAATCACCGCTGACCGCAGCGTCCTTGGCAGCGATGATGGTCTCGATCGACTCTTCGCCGAGCTTTTCCAGAATCTTGTTCAGGCCCTTGTGATACAGGCTTGCGACATAGGAGCTGTCGGCAGCGGCGTCCTTGCGGGATTCCAGCACTTCGGCCAGACGGGACAACGTATCAGTCATGTTCAATGGCCTGCCTGGTAAATAGCATCAGGATCTTTCAGAACCGGGTCTACGGTCTTCCAGCCTGAATTTTCATACAGTCGGTAGAAGCAACTTTCGCGGCCGGTATGGCAAGCGATGCCACCGATCTGCTCGACCATCAGGATAATGACGTCGGCGTCACAGTCCAGGCGCAGTTCATGCAGCTTTTGCACATGACCCGATTCTTCACCTTTGCGCCAGAGTTTGCCACGCGAACGCGACCAATAGATGGCACGGTTCTCGGACGCCGTCAGGCTCAGGGCCTCGCGGTTCATCCAGGCCATCATCAACACCCGGCCGGTCTTGTGATCCTGAGCGATTGCAGGCACCAGACCGTCGCTGTTCCAGTGAATCTCGTCCAGCCAGTCTTTCATATCTACTCCGGCAGCCGGCTTTCATGCCCGGCGGATTGAACAGTGTGCCAGCGCCATCCGCTGCTGGCTATCGGCGAACGATCAGATACAGCCCGGCGATGAGCATGATCGCCGCCGGCCACGCGGTGAGCGTCAGCAACTGGGTAGCAGCCTCGCTCATCACCCAGCCCTGTATCGCGCCGCCGACCAGCAATGCCGCACCGATCAGCCGCAGGACCGGCTCGTCCTTGCGATCGTGCCATGGGCGCGGCGGATCAGAGGCGTGCGGGCGGGACATGCGCTCCAGCAGATCACGGGTCATGCCTGCGATGTGCGGCAGTTGCTCGACCTGTGATTGCAGATTGCCCAGCAGGGTTTTCGGGCTGACCCGTTCACGCATCCAGCGCTCCAGATAAGGCTGCGCGGTGCTCCACAGGTCCAGTTCAGGGTACAGCTGACGACCCAGCCCCTCGATGTTGAGCAGGGTCTTTTGCAGCAGAACCAGTTGCGGCTGGACTTCCATATTGAAGCGGCGTGCGGTCTGGAACAGGCGCATCAGCACCTGACCAAAAGAAATATCCTTGAGCGGCTTCTCGAAAATCGGCTCGCAGACCGTACGGATGGCCGCTTCGAATTCATTGAGCTTGGTCTCTGCCGGCACCCAGCCCGAATCGATGTGCAGTTGCGCAACGCGACGATAATCACGTTTGAAAAAGGCAAACAGGTTACGCGCCAGATAATCCTGATCTTCCGGGGTCAGGCTGCCGACGATGCCGCAGTCGATGGCAATGTACTTCGGCGCCCACGGGTTGACCGTGCTGACGAAAATGTTGCCGGGGTGCATGTCGGCATGGAAGAAGCTGTCGCGAAAAATCTGCGTGAAGAAGATTTCCACGCCGCGCTCGGCGAGCAGTTTCATGTCGGTGCGCTGATCCGCCAGCCCGGCCATGTCAGTGACCTGCAGGCCGTAGATACGCTCCATGACCAGCACTTTCGGGCGGCACCAGTCCCAGTAGACTTGTGGCACGTAAAGCAGGTCCGAGCCTTCGAAGTTGCGTCGCAACTGGCTGGCGTTGGCCGCTTCACGCAGCAGGTCGAGTTCGTCGTAGATGGTCTTTTCATAATCCATCACCACCTGCACCGGGTGCAGCAGGCGGGCATCGGCAGACACGCGCTCGGCGGTGCGGGCCAGAATGAACAGCCACGCCAGGTCCTGACCGATGATCGGCTTGAGGCCGGGGCGTACCACTTTGACCACGACTTCTTCGCCGGTCTTCAGGCAGGCGGCATGCACCTGAGCGACCGAAGCGGACGCCAGCGGCTTCTCGTCGAAGCGGCTGAACACGTCGCAGATGCGAGCGCCGAGCTGTTCTTCGATCAGCTTGATCGCCAGTTGCTGATCGAACGGCGGCACGCGGTCCTGCAGCAGCATCAGTTCGTCGGCGATGTCCTCGGGCAGCAGATCGCGCCGTGTAGACAGCAATTGCCCGAACTTGATGAAAATCGGCCCCAGGTCCTGGAGCGCCAGACGAAAGCGTACGCCCCGGCTCAGCTCGGATTTGCGCCGTGGCAGCCAGCGCCAGGGCAGCACGAAACGCAGCGCGAGCATCCACCACGGCAGGGGCAGGGCGAACAACAGGTCATCAAGGCGATAGCGGATAACGACACGTTGAATGCGAAACAGACGGCGGACGGCAAGCAGCTTCATGCGTTATCGCTGGTATTGAGGGAGTGGGCAAGGCGGGCAAAGCGCGCCTCGAGGCGTTCCAGATCGAGCTTGATCTGATCGAGTTCGGCAAATCGTGCTTCGGCTTCGTGCTTGCCTACAAGGGTGCGCGACTCTTCGCTGAGGTAGTCGGCAACGTTCTGGCTGAGGCTGTTGAAGCTTTCCCGGGTCCAGCGCCCACTGTTGCGCAGGTGGCTGCTGAACAACTGGCTGGCCACCGGGCCGATCCAGTTGGACAGTTCGTGCTCCCAGTCCAGCTCCAGGTCCTGAAGAATGCCGACCAGTTCCAGCAGCGCGCCGCTGTCACCGTCGAGTTCGACGTCCGGGCCGTGCAGCACAGCGGTCTTGTCCTTGCTCAGGGCCAGGCGCACCAGGCTGGAAGCCGGCGCGCGCAGGGTGCAGTCAGCTTCGGCAGCCCAGTCAGCGGCGAGCAGCAAGCCTTCGTCGCTGGGCAGGATGAACAGCTTCAGGGACGGATCGCGACAGTCCACCGCAATGACACGCCCGGACAGACGCGCCATGCGTGGCAGCGCGGTGCTGTCCAGGCGCAGCACCCGATTGATGCCGTGCTCGATACTGGCGAGCAGCCCCCGGAGCAACATCAGGGTTTGATACCACGATGCAGGGCCACGACGCCGGCAGTCATGTTGTGATAGGTCACGCGGTCAAAACCGGCTTCTACCATCATCGACTTGAGGGTTTCCTGGTTGGGGTGCATGCGGATCGATTCGGCCAGATAACGGTAGCTTTCCGAGTCATTGGTGACCAGCTTGCCCATCAACGGCATGAACGCGAACGAGTAGGCGTCGTAGGCCTTGGACATCAGCTTGTTGGTCGGCTTGGAGAACTCCAGCACCAGCAGACGACCACCCGGCTTGAGCACGCGCAGCATGGAACGCAGGGCGTCTTCCTTGTGGGTCACGTTGCGCAGGCCGAACGCGATGGTCACGCAGTCGAAATGATTGTCCGGGAATGGCAGTTTTTCGGCGTCTGCCTGGACGAACTCGACGTTGCCCGCCACACCCAGGTCCAGCAGGCGATCACGGCCGACCTTGAGCATGGAGGCGTTGATGTCGGCCAGTACCACCTGGCCGGTCGGGCCGACCAGGTTGGAGAATTTGCGGGTCAGGTCGCCCGTGCCGCCAGCAATGTCCAGCACGCGGTTACCGGTGCGGACGCCGGACAGCTCGATCGCAAAACGCTTCCACAGGCGATGCATGCCGCCGGACAGCAGGTCGTTCATCAGGTCGTACTTGGCCGCCACCGAATGGAAAACCTCAGCGACTTTTTCTGCCTTCTGGCTTTCCGGTACATTTTTGTAACCGAAGTGAGTCGTAGGTTCGGCATCGCTGCCTTTGCGCTGATCGTTCATATCGCTTCACCGGAATAGAGTGCGGGTCATTCTAATCGCCAAGGCCGGCTTTGTCTTGACAAGGCTCACCTGCAACGCTTTCTTGGATGCGGGCGGGTGTATATAGTTGCGCCGCATTTCATATGACGATCAAGGAAGCCTCCGATGGCCAAGATAACCGTTGAACGCCCGCACGCCCTGGGCCTCGAGAAGGCTCGCGAAAAGGCCGAGCAACTGGTCGAGAAGCTCTCCACCCGATACGGACTGGCTCACGAATGGGCTGGCGATACCGTAAAACTGGAGGGCAAGGGCGCCAAGGGTGAGGTCGAGGTCGAAGAGGCTTTGATCCGCGTCAACATCGAGCTGAACTTCATCCTGTCGGCCATGAGCGGTTCGATCAAGACAGAAGTCGAGCGCGTTCTGGACAAGGCGCTCGCTGCCTGAACGCCGTATGCAGACCTGCTGATTTTTCTTCGCCGCCGTGTGCCCATGCGCTCTTTTATGCGCGCAAATCGACAGAATCGAGCGTGCTTTCGACCTTCGAGTCGCAAAGGCCTTGAACCGGGTCGGTATCCCGTCTAAACATGATGTAGACACGCTCTTTGCCAGGCTCGATGAGCTGACGGCGTTGCTTGAGCGTGTCGGGCCGATAAAAGCTCGAACGCTGCGTGCCGAAACGACTCGGGCGTTCCAAGTCTGGACGATAAGGAGAACGGGATGGCTGGCAAGAAAAAAACCGACAAAGATGGCAGCTCCTGGATGGGCGAGGTTGAGAAGTACTCTCGTCAGATCTGGCTGGCGGGTTTGGGCGCGTATTCCAAGGTCAGCAATGACGGCAGCAAGCTTTTCGAGAGCCTGGTGAAGGACGGCGAGAAGGCCGAGAAGCTGACCAAGGTCGAAGCGCAGAAGCAGCTCGATGACGTCAAGAACACCAGCAAGTCGGCCAAGTCCCGCGTAGACGACGTGAAAGACCTCGCGGTTGGCAAGTGGAACGAGCTGGAAGAGGCTTTCGACAAGCGTCTGAATGGCGCCATTGCGCGTCTGGGTGTACCGAGCCGCAGTGAAGTACAGGCGCTGCACAGCAAGGTCGACCAGCTGACCCGGCAGATCGAGCTGTTGGTGGGCGCGAAAACCAAACCGGCTGCTTCTCGCACTGTGGCGGCCAAACCTGCAGCGCCGAAAAGCGCGGCGAAACCGTTGGTCAAGGCGGCGGCCAAGCCCGTCGAGGCTGCCAAAAAGCCTGCCGCTGCGAAAAAACCAGCGGCAAGAAAGCCGGCCGCCAAACCTGCTCCCAAGCCTTCTACGCCGGCCGCATCGGAAAAACCCGCGATTCAGTCCTGATACCCGGCTGCAACAAAGAAGACCGGACGCAGAGCGTTCAGAACGGCATACCCACGCGGAGCATGGGCACGATGGTGATCTTGCGGGCGACTATCGTTCCTCACGCTCCAGCGTGGGAATGCAGTGGGTGACGCTCTGCGTCACAGATCTACGCCGCGCCACCAGCTCAAGGGAGGACG
>NZ_AWQP01000039.1:0-16696 GCF_000972175.1 Pseudomonas syringae pv. coryli str. NCPPB 4273
GACGCTCTGCGTCGTCAAGAGGACGCAGAGCGTCCAGAACGGCATGCGACGCGGAGCGTCGCACGATAGTTGCGATCGTTCCGCATGTTCCAGCGTCGCACGATAGTTAGTGCAAGCCCTGCGCCGCATCAACGCCGGCACCTGTTGCGAGGACACCAGACAGCGTAATCTGCCGGGTCAGACGTCAATCCTCCAGGAGGTCCCGCATGTACTTGACAGAATTTCTTACCGTTGCGCTGATTCACCTGCTGGCGGTTGCCAGTCCCGGTCCGGATTTCGCGGTGGTGGTGCGTGAAAGTGTCGCTCATGGGCGCAAGGCCGGGACCTGGGCGGCGTTGGGCGTCGGCTCGGCGATCTTTCTGCATGTGGGCTATTCGCTGCTGGGGATCGGGATTATCGTTTCCCAGTCCATCGTGCTGTTCAACGCGCTGAAATGGGCAGCCGCTGCTTATCTGCTGTACATCGGCATCAAGGCGTTGCGCGCCAAACCGGCCGCTGCGACGGGCGATGCCGCCATCAAGGCCGCTCCCGGCGAGCGCATGGCGCGCGGTGCCTACATCAGCGGTTTCGTCACCAATGGCCTGAACCCCAAGGCGACGCTGTTCTTCCTCTCGCTGTTCACCGTGGTGATCAATCCACACACGCCATTGCTGGTGCAGGGCGGTTACGGCGTGTACCTCGCAGTGGCGACGGCGGCGTGGTTCTGTCTGGTGGCGCGACTGTTCAGCCAGGCCCGGGTACGCGCAGGATTCGCGCGCATGGGGCACTGGTTCGACCGGGCCATGGGCGGCGTGCTGATCGCGCTGGGCATCAAGCTGGCGCTGACCGAGGTCCGCTGAACGCTGAATTCAGGCCCTGCATATGCAGCAGTCCGGACGCCCCTTGCAGACAGCGCGGGGCGTCTCGGCAAATCATCCCTTTTACTGATTTCA
The DNA here is from genome assembly GCF_000972175.1 of Pseudomonas syringae pv. coryli str. NCPPB 4273. Classification (NCBI taxonomy): domain Bacteria; kingdom Pseudomonadati; phylum Pseudomonadota; class Gammaproteobacteria; order Pseudomonadales; family Pseudomonadaceae; genus Pseudomonas; species Pseudomonas syringae pv. coryli. Next base: position 933 of record NZ_AWQP01000039.1, read on the forward strand.
CTGGCAGCCCGAGGCCCTAGAGTGCATATTTTCAGCACGCCTATGGACTTTGAAAAGGGCTTCATATGTTACAGACTCGCGTTCTTGCGCCCGCCGATGGCGCGTATCAGTGCCCTCTGTTGATCAAGCGCCTGCTGTTGTCGGGCGGTCGTTATGAAAAGACGCGCGAAATCATCTACCGTGATTCGGTCCGCTATACCTACGCGACCCTCAACGAACGCATCTGCCGCCTGGCCAACGTGCTGACGGCGGTAGGCGTGAAGGCCGGCGACACCGTGGCGGTGATGGACTGGGACAGCCACCGCTACCTGGAGTGCATGTTCGCCATCCCGATGATTGGTGCGGTCATCCACACCGTCAATGTGCGGCTTTCTCCCGAGCAGATCGCCTACACCATCAACCACGCCGATGACCGTCTGGTGCTGGTGAACAGCGAGTTCACGGCGCTGTATCAGGCCATGTCCGGACACCTGAACACGGTCGAAAAGACCCTGCTGCTGACCGACTTGCCAGACAAGAGCGCCGAGCTGCCCAACCTGGTGGGCGATTACGAGACCCTGCTGGCGGCGGCCAGCCCCGAGTACGTGTTCGAGGATTTCGACGAAAACTCGGTCGCCACCACGTTTTACACCACCGGCACCACAGGCAACCCCAAGGGGGTGTATTTCACCCACCGCCAACTGGTGCTGCACACCATGGGCGTGGCGACCATCATGGGCTGTATCGACAGCACCCGGCTGCTGGGCACCGATGACGTCTACATGCCGATCACGCCGATGTTTCACGTGCACGCCTGGGGCATTCCCTATGCGGCAACCATGCTCGGTCTGAAACAGGTGTATCCCGGCCGCTACGATCCCGAGTTGCTGATAGAGCTGTGGCGCAGAGAGAACGTCACCTTCTCCCATTGCGTGCCGACCATCCTGCAAATGCTCCTGAACGCCAAGTCTGCTCAGGACGTCGATTTCGGCGGCTGGAAGATCATCATTGGCGGCAGCTCCCTGACTCGTAGCCTGTATCAGGCCGCCAAATCCCGTGGCATCCAGCTCACTGCCGCTTACGGCATGTCCGAAACCGGACCGCTCATTTCCGTAGCGCACATCAACGAAGAACTGAAAGCCGGCAGTGAAGACGAGCGCATCACCTACCGGATCAAGGCCGGCGTGCCGGGGATGCTGGTGGAGGCCGCCATCATCGATCAACAGGGCAACTTTCTCCCGGCCGACGGCGAAACCCAAGGCGAGCTGGTGTTGCGTGCGCCCTGGCTGACCGGAAGCTACTTTCGCGAGCCCGAAAAAGGCGCCGAGCTGTGGGCAGGGGGCTGGCTGCACACCGGCGACGTGGCGACGCTGGACGGCATGGGCTTCATCGACATTCGCGACCGCATCAAGGACGTGATCAAGACCGGTGGCGAATGGGTGTCCTCGCTGGCACTCGAAGACTTGTGCAGTCGCCACCCGGCAGTGCGCGAAGTGGCAGTGGTCGGCATCGCCGATCCGCAATGGGGCGAACGACCGTTTGCCTTGCTGGTGATTCGCGATGGCCACCAGCTCGACGCCAAGGGTTTGAAGGAACACCTCAAGCCGTTTGTCGAGCAAGGTCACATCAATAAGTGGGCCATTCCCAGCCAGATCGCGCTTGTTACCGAAATTCCCAAGACCAGCGTCGGCAAGCTGGACAAGAAGCGCATGCGCCTGGACATCGTGGAGTGGCAAAGCAGCAACAGTGCCTTTCTCTCGACCCTCTGACACCTCGGGCGTGCCGATCGGTCGGCGACGGCACGTGTCTGCGCTGCAGGTCCTGCTCTGTGACTTGCCAAATTTGCAAATTACGCCATCCTCCCCGCCACATGTTTTTTGGCGGCTTCCCGGAAACGGGCGGTCCAGAGGCGTTGGTCGTGCAAATCACACTTTAGAGGGATCTAGCGTCGGAGCGTGCTGGCTATAGTCAGCACCGGGAATGGCAAGAACGGACCTGGCGCGTGTGTTGATTCGATGACTGATTCGTTTCTGGATTTCCCCACCGCCATAACAATAAAACACAAGGAGTAGCGTCGATGACAAGCACATCCCCCTTCTGGCGTCGGGCCAGGCTGCCTCTGGCTGTCAGCCTTGCCTCATCGCTCGCCAGCCCGGCCTTTGCCGTGACCTTCAACGTTGGCGAGATCGAAGGCAGTTTCGACTCGTCGCTGTCGGTGGGCGCGAGCTGGTCGACGGCCAATCCCAACAAGAACCTGATCGGCGCCAACAACGGCGGGCGTGGTCTGTCGCAGACGTCCGATGACGGTCACTTGAACTTCAAGCGTGGGGAGACGTTTTCGAAGATCTTCAAGGGCATTCATGATCTGGAGCTGAAGTACGGCGATACCGGTGTTTTCCTGCGCGGCAAATACTGGTACGACTTCGAACTCAAGGATGAAAACCGCGAGTTCAAGGACATCAGCGACTCGGGCCGCAAGGAGGGCGCCAAGTCGTCCGGGTTCCAGTTGCTCGACGCCTTCGTCTATCACAACTATTCGATTGCCGATCAGCCGGGCGCGGTGCGCTTCGGCAAGCAGGTCATCAGTTGGGGGGAAAGTACCTTCATTCAGGGCGGCATCAACAGCGTCAACCCGGTCGATGTCTCGGCCTTCCGGCGACCCGGTTCGGAAATCAAGGAAGGCCTGATTCCGGTCAACATGTTCTACCTGTCGCAGAGCCTGACCGACAACCTGTCTGCCGAAGGTTTCTACCAGCTGGAATGGGACCAGACGGTCGTCGACAACTGTGGCACCTTCTTCTCGCAACCCGACGTGATTGCCGATGGCTGCAACAACAACCTCGCGGTATTGCGCAGCCGCAGCGGCCTGAACAGTTCGCTGACGGCGGCCGGTCTGCCTGCCGGGGCGCGCGGTGCGGTGTTCAATTCGCTGTCGCAGCAGGGCGTGGTGTTCGGCAACCCGGATGAGGGCGCGGTGGTGCGCCGAGGCCCTGACCGCGATGCGCGTGACAGCGGCCAGTTCGGTTTCGCCTTGCGTTACAACTTCGAACCGCTGGACACCGAGTTCGGCGCGTACATGATGAATTACCACAGCCGTGCACCGATTTTCAGCGGGCGCGGCGGCTCGGCCGCTTCGTTCAGTCCGCAAGGGCTGGTCGGTTCGCTGGTCCGCAACGGCATTCCTGCCAGCACTGCCGCCGCGCTGGCCCCCAGCCTGTTGCCGGTGGTGGTGGCAGGCAACTCCAGTTACTATGTCGAATACCCCGAAGACATTCGTCTGTACGGCCTGAGCTTCTCGACCACGCTGCCCACCGGTACGGCGTGGAGCGGCGAGATCAGCTACCGCCCCAATGCGCCGATTCAGGTCAATACCACCGACATCCTCTATTCGGGCATTTCGCCGCTCAACCCCAACGTGTCGCTGCTCAGCGGGCAACCCAATACGGATCAAGCCGGTTATCGCCGCAAAGAAATCACCCAGATGCAGACCACATTTACCCAGTTCTTCGATCAGGTCATGGGCGCCGAGCGTCTGACGGTGGTCGGTGAAGTGGGCTGGACCCATGTGGGTGGGCTCGAAAGCACCTCCAAAATCCGTTACGGACGCGATCCGGTGTACGGCCCGGGGCCGCTGCCTGGCGGTCAATGCGCAACCTTGAACGCCGGCACGCTGACCGGTGCCGAGCAGAACAACCTGACCCGCTATTGCGAAGACGACGGCTTTACCACCGCCAACTCCTGGGGCTACCGCGCCCGTGCCATCTGGGATTACAACAGCGTGTTCGCCGGGGTCAACCTCAAGCCGAGCGTGGCCTGGTCGCATGACGTCAAAGGCTATTCACCCGGCCCAGGCGGCAACTTCGAAGAGGGGCGCAAGGCCGTCAGCCTGGGGCTCGATGCCGAGTACCAGAACACCTACACCGCGAACCTTTCCTACACCAACTTCTTTGATGGCAAGTACACCACGGTCGATGACCGGGACTTCGTGGCGCTGAGCTTCGGCATGAACTTCTAAGAACATGGTTTTCAGGATGACGATGAACATGAAAATAACAAAAAGTCTGTTGCAGGCCGGGGTTCTGGGGATGTCGCTGCTGGCGACCGGTGTGATGGCGGCGGTGTCCGAGTCCGAAGCGGCAAAGCTGGGCACCTCGCTGACGCCGATGGGCGCGGAAAAGGCCGGTAATGCGGCCAACACCATTCCGGCCTGGAGCCCGATGCCGAAAAACGCCGGCGCGGTGGACAGCAAGGGTTTCCTTGCCAACCCGTACGCCAGTGAAAAACCGCTGTTCATCATCACCGCGGCCAATGTCGAGCAGTACAAGGACAAGCTGGCGCCGGGCCAATACGCGATGTTCAAGCGTTACCCGGACAGCTACCGGATTCCGGTCTACCCGACCCATCGCGGTGCTACCGTGCCGGATGACGTGTTCGCCGCGATCAAAAAGAATGCCACCACCACCAAACTGGTCGGTGGCGGCAGTGGTCTGGAAAACTTCGATACGGCCATCCCGTTCCCGATCCCGGCCAGCGGTGTCGAGGTCATCTGGAACCACATCACCCGCTACCGGGGCGGCAGCGTCAAGCGTCTGGTCACCCAGGCCACGCCACAGCCCAACGGCTCCTACAGCCTGGTGTATTTCTCCGATCAGTTCGTGTTTCGCGACAAGATGAGGGATTTCGACCCGAAAAATCCGGGCAACGTGCTGTTCTATTTCAAGCAGGAAGTCACTGCCCCGGCGCGTCTGGCCGGTGGCGTGCTGCTGGTGCATGAAACCCTCGATCAGGTGAAGGAGCCGCGTTCGGCGTGGCTGTACAACGCCGGTCAGCGCCGCGTCCGTCGTGCGCCGCAGGTGTCCTATGACGGACCGGGTACCGCGTCCGACGGGCTGCGCACCTCCGACAACCTCGACATGTACAACGGCGCGCCGGACCGCTATGACTGGAAACTGATCGGCAAGCAGGAAATGTACATCGCCTCCAACAGCCACAAGCTGGACGATCCGACGCTCAAGTACGCCGACATCATCAAGGCCGGCCATATCAACCAGGACCTGACCCGCTACGAACTGCGCCGCGTCTGGCACGTGACCGCCACCCTCAAGGAAGGGCAGCGCCATATCTATGCCAAGCGTGACTTCTTCATCGACGAAGACACCTGGCAGGCCGCGGTCATCGACCATTACGACGGACGTGGTCAGCTGTGGCGCGTGGCCGAGGCGCACTCGGAAAACTACTACGACAAGCAAGTGCCGTGGTACGCGGTAGAAACGCTGTACGACCTGCAATCGGGTCGCTACGTCGCGCTGGGCATGAAGAACGAAGAGAAGAAGGCCTACGAGTTCGGCTTCACAGCCGGCACCAGCGACTTCACCCCCAACGCGCTGCGTCAGGAAGGGGTTCGTTGATACCTGACCGATACACGCTGTAACTCAGCGCCTGCCTGGTGCGCCTGAAAAGCCCCTTGATCGGGGCTTTTTCAGCTGTGGGAATTGGCCTTATAAGCTGTAGGAATTTTGTTACAGTCTTTTCGGTGATGGCCTTTCAAAAGTAGCGATTTACCCGCTAGTCTCCGAACACCGCGATGCCGAAACAACGATTCCTACACGAGCCGGCCATGACTGATCTGTCCCGAATGCAAGGGTTTGCAGGCGGCGCGATTCCTGCGTTGGAAGGGCGGTTTTTCCGTCCACCTCTGCCTGAGGGTTATGTTCCCCGTGCGCGCCTGTGTCAGCGTCTCGATGCAGGGCTTGGCGGCCGACTGCTGCTGATCTGCGCCCCGGCCGGGTTCGGCAAGAGTTCGCTGGCTGTCGAGTTCTGTCAGGGGTTGCCGGACAACTGGCAAAACGTATGGCTGGGTCTGAGCGCGCGGGACAGTGACCCGGGCCGTTTTCTCGAGCGTTTGCTGGCCAGCCTTCAACAGTTCTTCCCGCAACTGGGCGTGCAGGCGATGAGCCTGCTGAAGATGCGCCAACGCCACCGGCCGTTTGCCTTCGAGGAGTGGCTCGACGGCCTGCTCGACGAACTGGCCATGCACCTGATACTGAGCAAGCCGCTGTTGCTGGTGCTCGATGACTATCATCTGGCCCAGGGGCCGGTACTCGATCGCTGCCTGCAGTTCCTTCTCAATCATCTGCCGGCCGGGCTGGTGGTCATGGTGACCAGCCGACAGCGCCCGGACTGGCATCTGGCGCGCTTGCGTCTGACGCGGCAACTGCTGGAAATCAACGAACAGGACCTGCGCCTCACGCACGCCGAATCCATGGCAGTGCTGGAGCGGCACAGCGGCTCGCTCGACAGCGAGGCGTTGCAAAGCCTGATTCAGCGCAGCGAAGGCTGGGTCGCCGGGTTGCGCTTCTGGTTGCTGGCGGCGTCCGAGGCCGGTGATGAAAGCGCCTTATCCCAGGCGCTGCGCGGCAGTGAGGTGCTGATTCGCGAGTACCTGCTGGAAGAAGTGATCGACTGCCTGCCTGCCGACGTTCAGGCGTTTCTCTACGACACCGCCTGCCTGGAACGCTTTTGCGCCGAGCTGTGCGATGCCGCGCGGGATGGTCATGACAGCGCCGGGATGCTGGGTTATCTGCAGGCGCATCAGGTTTTTCTGGTGCCGCTGGACGAGCAGGGCCACTGGTTTCGCTATCACCATCTGTTTTCCGATCTGTTGCGCGCTCGTCAGGCGGCCGGCGCACCACCGACCCGCCTGCACCTCAATGCCTGTCGCTGGTTCAGCGCTCAGGGCCAACTGGACGAAGCGGTCGAGCAGGCGTTGCGCGCCGGGCACCTAGATGTGGCAGCCAATCTGGTGCAGAACCTCTCCGAAGAACAGCTGCTGGCCGAACAGAATGTCGGCATGCTGCTGCGCTGGAAGATGGATTTGCCGGATGACCTGCTGACCAGCACACCCCGCTTGATCGTGCTCTACGCCTGGGCGCTGGGGCTGGCCTGCCAGCTGGATGCCGCCGAAGAGCTGGCCAATCAGCTGAGCCGGTTTCTGCCGGCGCCCTCGGCCACCGCTCAGAAATCCATGCTCGCCCAATGGCTGGCGCTCAGCGGCATCATCGCCCGCGGCCGCGGAGACAGTGACAAGACTCAGCGCTATTGCACCGAAGCCCTGCTGAGCCTGCCGGAAAAACGCTATGGGCAGCGGCTGGTGTGCCTGTCGACACTGGCCAACCTCGCGGTCGCCAACGGTGATCTGTGGCGCGCCCGCGTGTTGAATCGTGATGCGCTGGAGCTGGCTCAGCGGGTCGCCAATCCGTTGTTCGAGGCGCTGGCGCATTACGACCGCGCCCGAGTCCTGCAGGCCCGGGGCGAAATTCTCCGCGCGCTCGAGGAAGTACGGCAGGGGCAGCAACGCCTCAAAGGCTTGTCCACCGTTCGGCTGTACGCGGTCCGCGCGCGTCTGACGCTGTATGAGGGCTACTTGCTGACCCTGCGCCTGCAGGTAGACGAGGGGCGGGTGTTGTTGCTGGCCGGCCTGGCCGAGGCGCGCGCCTGTCGCGACATCAGCGTGCTGATCGGTCACTGCGTGATCGCCACCATGGAAGGCTGCGCCGGCCGCTTTGCCGAAGCCTTCGCCGAACTCGCCGAGGCCGAACGGTTGATGCACATCTGGGACGTGCCGCCGATCTACTACCTGGCGATGATTACCCTGGCCAAATGCGAGCTGTGGTTGTTGCAGGGGCGCATGGACCTTGCCGAAGCGTGGCTGCTGCGCCTGACGCAGACCTACAACGGCGGCCTCGGCGCTGCTGCCCCGGAATGCCATCCACAATTGCCACAACACATCGAGTTGCAGCGTGCCGTACTCGAACGATTGCAGGGTGACGGCGTTGCCTGCGAGCAGCGCTTGCAGGCGCTCGAACGGCGCGCTCAGGAGGTGGGGGCGAAACTGCTTGGACTGATCGCCATGACCCAGCAGATCGGCCTGCTGCTGAGCCAGGCGCGACGCGACGAGGCGCGGGCATTGTTGCTGCGCAGCCTGCCCGCAGCGTCCGGTGGCGCACTGATACCGTTCAAGGCGCTGCTTGCCGAGCACCCCCGGTGGCTGCATGAGCAACTTCTGCAACTGCCACCCTGTCGGGTTCAAGCTGCATTGCTGGAAAAGCTCCCGGCCTGTTGCACGCCGACGCCCGAGCCGGCACATGGCGGCGATTGCCTCAGCGTGCGCGAACTGGGTGTGCTGCAACTGATTGCACAGGGCTGTTCCAATCAGGAGATCAGCGAGCAGTTGTTCATCTCCCTGCACACCGTCAAGACCCACGCCAGCCACATCAACAGCAAACTGGGGGTCGAGCGTCGCACTCAAGCGGTGGCGCGGGCCAAGACACTTGGCTTGCTGGGTTGACGGCGATGTTGTTCACCGGGCTTCTCAGGCCGGACTGCCCGCCCACAGCGTATCGACTTCTTCCAGCCCCCAGTCGGTGGGTTTCTCGATTCTGAGGATTCCGTCCGGGTCGGAAGGGCAAGTCAGGTCGATGACTTGTGCGGCGAACGTCTTGCCGGTGCGCGCTGACATGAAAACCTTCACTTTCGGTTTCAGCAGCGATGCCTGACCTTGTTCGACCACCACGCCGAGGCGCCCGCTTTCCAGGCGTACCAGTGTGCCGATCGGGTAAATGCCCACGGTTTTGACGAAGCTTTGAAAGACCAACTCGTCAAAATGTCCCTTCCACGACGCCATCTCGCGAATCGAATGGGCAACGCCCCAGCCCTTTTTGTAGGGGCGGTCGGAGGTGATGGCGTCATACACGTCGCAGACCGCGCCCATGCGCGCAAAGATGCTGATCTGGTCGCCTTTCAGGCCGTGCGGGTAGCCCGAGCCGTCGACCTTTTCATGGTGATGCAGGCAGACGTCAATCACCGACGCCGCCACGGGCTGCGTCTCCATGAGGATCTTCACGCCCAGCTCGGGGTGGGCCTTCATGATCTCGAATTCGTCGCGGGTCAGGCGACCCGGTTTGTTGAGCACCGCAGGGGCAATCATCATTTTGCCGACATCGTGCATCAGCCCGGCCACACCCGCCTCACGCACCTGATCGTCAGGCATGCCCATGCGTTTGGCCAGCGCGACCATCAATGCGCAGACCGCCACCGAGTGCATGTAGGTGTACTCGTCGGAGGTCTTCAGGCGTGACAGGCTGATCAGCGCGTGCGGATGGCGCAGGATCGAATTGGAGATTTCTTCCACCAGCAACTGCACATTGCCGACGTCCATGGCCCGGCCCATGCGCGCTTCGGTAAACATGGACATGACCGCATCCCTGGCCCGTCCGCAGATCACCCTGGCGCGTAGAACTTCCTTTTCGAGACTGGCCGGCGTTGTATCGTCGCTGGCCGATGGCGCTGTGGATGCGGCTGAGGGTTGGGGTGTCACTACACGGCTTTTACCGGTTTCGATCCAGACTTCCCTGGTGCCCGATTGCTGAATGCGCTTGAGCACTTCAACGTCATCGAGCATGACTTCGACCAGGCCTATCCAGAATGGATCATTGGTCCAGCGGCGGCAGATTTTGTGGATGTACATGCCCAGCGCACGCTCAGCCACAGGTATTTTCTTCAGCATGCTCAGCCACCTGCGTGCATAGGCATGCCAGGCGGCGGGTAAGCGCGACGAGTATACGATGGGCTGCTGGCGGGTATCAGCAGACTGCCGGCGCTATTGATCGACATGACTTCACCTCGTTGACCGCAAGGATCATCCTGATCTCAAAAAGCCAGTATACGGAGCTGTCATAAAAAATCATGCCTATTTATTCCATTCCGGTAATCCGCCAGTCAGCCCGCAAAGCCTTCAGGCCACCGGTGTTTCGCTTGGCAGGTGATGGTAGCCACGGGCGAAGTAGACCAATGCATCTGCACCGCTCTGATGCCTGATATCCACCACCTCGCAGAACAGAATGTCATGCGTGCCGACGCTGACTGACTGGCTCACCTTGCAGTCGAGCGACAGCCTGGCAGTGTCGAGGATCGGCGCGCCGGTCACTCCGGCTTCCCACTGGCCGCAGGCAAAGCGCTCCTGCTGTGAGCTCTTGCCGCCGAACAGGTTGGACAAGTCCTGCTGACCGTTGCCCAGCGTATTGACACACAACGTGCCGTTTTCGATGAAGGCGTCATACACCGACGCACTGCGGTTGATACACACCAGCAGCGTCGGCGGTTGATCCGTCACGCTGCACACGGCGGTCGCGGTAAAGCCGGCACGTCCGCCAGGGCCATCGGTGGTGATGACGTTGACGGCGGCGGCCAGGCCGGACATCGCATCGCGAAAGGCCAGCTGGCTGACAGCAGCGATGGGCTGAATGGCGGGAGCTGCAGAGGAAGTAGGCATGGGATGAGTCCTTTCAGGGTTGAGTGTCAGGGTTGTGTGCTGAGAAAATCGCGCAGGGCGCGTTGGAAGGGCAGTGGATCGGTAATGTTCGAGGCATGGCCGCCGTATTCCAGCAGTACCAGCGTTGCATTCGGCAGCGCATTGGTCAGGTGCCGGGATTGCTGCCAGGGCACCAGCATGTCGTCGCGGTTGGCAATCAGCAGGGTCGGGGTGTGGATGCGTGAAAGATCGGCCTCCACGTCAAAGGTTTCCAGCGCATGGATACGCCGCAGCAGGTTGTCGGTGTCGGGAAAGTGCGCCAGCGCGTGGGCTTCATCGTCGGCCAGCCGCGGGCCGTTGGCGGCGATCCAGTCCGCCGGGTAGAGAAACAGCGCCTGAGCCTGTACGTAGGCCTCCGGCCCGCTGTTCAACAGCAGTTTCTTGCGCACTGAAAAGCAGCGCGCGCTGTGCGGGTTCGGACTGCTCCAGGCATTGATCAGTACCTGACTTTGCAGCAGTTCCGGGCGCAGCAGGGCCAGTTCCAGACCCACCAGACCGCCCAGCGCATGGCCCATGAAATGGCAGCGCTGGATATCGAGTGAATCAAGCAGGGCCAGCAACTCGACAGCCATGTGCCGGATCGAATAATCCGCCGGCAGCACCGCAGGGCTACGCCCGGTTCCGGCATGGTCATAGACGAGCACGCGGTAGTCGCGGGTCAGCAGTGCCAGGTCATCCGCCCAGTAGCGGCCAGACCCGCCCAGCCCGGAACTGAGCACCAGGGTCGGTGCGTCGGCATGCTGGCAGGCATGAAACTCATGGAACATGGGTTTGCTCCGGGTGGGCGTCAGCTGCCCACGGTCGCGATTCAGCCGATGTGGGCGATGCTGGCGATTTCGATCAGCGCCTCGGGTTTGACCAGGCCGCACTGGATGCAGTAACGGGCCGGTTTCTCGCCGGCGAAATACTCGGCATACACTTCGTTGACCTTCGCGTAGTCGGCCCAGTCCCGGATCATGATCATGTTGAACGTGACATCGTCCATCGTTCCGCCCGCGGTCTCGACCACACTTTTGATGGCTTCCAGCACGTGACGGGTCTGCGCGGTGGCGTCGCCGACGTGTACCACGTTGTTGTCCTTGTCGAACGGCAGCGTGCCCGAGACATAGAGCACGCCGTCGGCCATGGAGCCCGGTACGAACGGCGCGATGGGTTTGCTGGTGCCGGCAGGGATGATCGCTTTCTTGGTCATGCTGGTGTCCTCACGAAAGTTGCCCGACAGGGCTGAAAGTGGTGCAGAAGTCATCGACGCTGGAAACCCAGCCAAAGAAGGTTTCGATGTTGAACAGCGCGGCTTGCTGAGCGAATTCGGGGCCGGCCTGATGGGTTGCGTCAGCCAGTACCACGCCGAAATATTCCAGGTGAAAACCGTCACGCAGGGTCGATTCGACACAGACATTGGTGGCGATGCCGGTGAACACCAGGTTGCGAATGCCGCGGCTGCGCAGCACGCTGTCGAAGCTGGAATTGAAGAAACCGCTGTAGCGGATTTTCGGCACCACGATGTCGCCAGGCAGTGGCGTCAGCTCGTCGACCAGCTGGTAGTCCCAACCACCCTTGGCCAGCAGCTGCCCTTCGAGTTCAGGGCGCTTGCGCATGGTTTTCAGGGCGTTGGACTTGTGCCAGTTCGGTGAGCCGGGACCACCGGCCTCGACATAGGCCGAGTCCCAGCCATTCTGGAAAAAAATCACCGGAATGCCCGCCGCACGCGCTGCGGCACAGGCCTTGTTGATATTGGCGATGACCGGCCCGGTGCTGCTCACATCGAACCCGGCGAGGTCCAGATACCCGCCGAGCGACGCGTAGGCGTTCTGCATGTCGACTACCACCAGCGCGGTTTCGCCGGGTTTCATGCGCAGCGGCTCGGGACGGGCGGGCAGCTCGCGAGCGGGCTGCACATCCGGCAGGTCAACGCCTGCGACGGTTGTCGGGGTTGCCATCAGACCACCTCCTTGAGTTGCGCAATGTGCTTGCGGCTGGTCATCAATGGCTGGATCTTCTCGCCGAAATCTTCGACGCCTTTGACGAAATCATCGAACGTCAGCATCACGCCTTGAGTCCCCGGCACACTGGCGACCTCGTCGAGCATTCTCGCCACTGTGGCCCACGACCCCACCAGCGTGCCCATGTTGATGTTAACCGCCGAGGTCGGGTCGGCCATCTGCCGCAGGTTTGAGCCGGCGCTTTTATCTGCCGAACCTTTTTCGCTCAGCCAGGCGATGGCCTCTTCGTCGGCACCGTCCTTGATGTGCTCCCAGCGAGCGCGTGCGGCTTCGTCGGTATCGTCAGCAATGATCATGAACAGCACGCAGGAAGTGACATTGCGGCCGGTTTTTTCGTTGGCTTCGAGCAGTTTCTGTGCGGTCGGCGCAAAGGCTGTGGGGGTGTTGACGCCTTTGCCGAAGCAGAAGTTGTAGTCGGCGTATTGCGCCGAGAACGCCATGCCCGCTTCACTTTGACCGGCGCAGATCAGCTTCATGTCGGCCTGTGGGCGAGGGCTGACGCGGCAGTCCTGCATGCTGAAATGCTCGCCCTTGAAGTCGCTGCTGCCGGTGGCCCACAGGTCGCGCAGAACCTGAGCGTACTCGGCCAGGTATTCGTAGCGGGTGTGGAAGAACTCGTCGCCCGGCCACAGCCCCATTTGCTCGTATTCCAGCTTCTGCCAGCCGGTGACGAGGTTGATCCCGAAGCGGCCATTGGAGATCGAATCGATGGTCGAGGCCATGCGCGCGGCAATGGCCGGCGGGATGGTCAGGGTGGCAACGGTGGCGAACAGCTGGATCCGGCTGGTGACTGCGGCCAGGCCGGCCATCAGCGTGAACGACTCCAGGTTGTGTTCCCAGAACTGCGTCTTGCCGCCGAAGCCACGCAATTTGATCATCGACAGCGCAAAGTCGAAGCCGTAGCCCTCGGCCTTCTGCACGATCTGTTTGTTCAGCTCGAAGGTCGGCATGTACTGCGGAGCATTGCTGGAAATCAGCCAGCCGTTATTGCCGATGGGGATGAAGATACCAATGTCCATATGAGGCCTCTCTGCATGGGTCGATGCGTGCCAAAGCGCGACTGGCGGCACTTGAATCGTCTTTCAATCGTCTCTCGATCATCTTTTGCATTAAGCGGGCCAGAAAATTTTGTTGTTTTTATTCAAAGGCTTGAAAGTTTTCATGGTTTATTTCAGACCATTTGGTCTGAATCAGAGCACTTGGTTTGTGCAGGGCGCACGCAGATGGGGCAGGGCAGACGGCGCAGGCAATCCGTATCGACAAAACAGCTGCGCCCGTTAAGATGCCCGCTCATTTCGGCATCACTGGATGGATGTGCGTGAACAAGAAACCTCCCCTGGCTGACCCGGCGAACAAGCGCGTACGCAAGGCCAAGCCAGAGACCGTGGTCAAGACGACCCGCGAACCCAGTGCGACGTCCCTGAAGCGGCGCATGCGCCTGATGGAAGGCAAGCGCACGCTGATTCTCGATGCGGCGCTGGAGATATTTTCCCGCTATGGCGTGCACGGCAGCAGCCTGGATCAGGTCGCGAGCCTGGCGGACGTCTCCAAGACCAACCTGCTGTATTACTTCAGCAGCAAGGACGACCTGTACCTGAATGTGCTGCGTCAGTTGCTCGAGGTATGGCTGAGCCCGCTGCTGCACTTCACCGCCGACAAGGACCCGGTGCAGGCGATCAGCGCCTACATCAAGGCCAAGCTGGAAATGTCCCGCGATCACCCGGCCGAATCCCGGCTGTTCTGCATGGAAGTGATGCAGGGCGCACCGCTGATTCAGGGCGAGTTGCAGCACCCTTTGCGTGACACGGTGCAGGCCAAGGTGGCGGTGATTCAGCACTGGATCGACAGCGGTCAGCTGGCCCCCATCAACCCGCACCACCTGATTTTCACCCTGTGGGCGACCACCCAGCATTACGCCGACTTCCGCACTCAGGTCGAGGCCGTGACCGGCAAGACCCTGGATGATCCGGCGTTTTTCGAAGAGGTGCTGGCGAGCCTGCGCAGCATGGTTCTGGACGGGATCCTGCCGCGCAAGGCGTGACCGGGCTTCGGCGGACCTGACCCGCGCACCCCGCTCGCGCAGTGCGCGGGCGTCCTGCACAAACCAAGTGCTCCGATTCAGACCATTTGATCTGTTTTATTCGTCTCGATGGCGTCAGGTCGTTGTTCCATAGCGCTTTTCCTGTAATGGCATGGATGCTGCTAATGCCTGCCTGTGCGGTCCTCATGGCCATTACCCTCAGGAAAACGTCTATGTACAAGAAACTGTTGCCCGGGACATTGTGTGCGGCCGTAGCGTTGGGAGCGGTCAGCCTTGCTCAGGCTGAAGGATTGACCCTCGAAGGGAAGCCGAAAATCGCCATGGTGTATATCAGCCCGCGCAATGACGGCGGCTGGACTCAGGCCTTCGACGAAGCACGCGTGAAGCTGGAAAAGGATCTGGACACAAAAATCCAGTACGTCGAGAGCGTGCCCGAGAACGCTGCAGCCATTACGCCGGTGGTCGACCGACTCATCGCACGCGGTGCCAACATCATCGTCGGCACTGCATTCGGTTACTCCGACACCTTTCTTGCACTGGCCAGGAAATACCCGAAAGTCGCGTTCCTGAATGGCTCGGGTACTACCAATGCGCCCAACCTCGAATCGTTTTACGGGCGTACCTACGAAAGCCAGTACCTGTGCGGCATGGCCGCAGGTGCGGCCTCGAAGACCGGCAAGCTGGGGTTTGTCGCCGCCAACCCGTTCGGCCAGGTCAACTGGACCATCAACGCCTACGAGCTGGGCGCCCGGCAGATCAATCCGAAGGCCACCGTCAACGTGGTCTATACCGGTGCATGGAACGACCCGGTCAAGGAACGCGCAGCAACCATGGCGCTGATCGACAACGGTGCCGATGTGGTCGGTCAGCACGTCGACAGCCCGACACCGCAGATCGTCGCACAGGAGCGCGGCATTCACGGCACCGGCCACCATCGCGACCTGAGCGAGTTCGCCCCCAAGGCGACGGTCTGCTCGTCGCTGTGGGTCTGGGATCGCTTCCTGGGGCCGGAGCTGAAGAAAATCATTGCCGGCAACTGGACGCCGCCCGCCAACGGCGCGCTGCTCTCGATGCAGCAGGGCGGCACCGATATCAAGCTGACTGCGGACACGATCATTTCCGATGCGGACCGCAAGAAGATCGAGGCCGAGCGCGCCGAACTACTGGCCGGCCGGAAAATCATCTACAGCGGCCCGCTGGCCGATCGTGATGGCAAGGAGCGAGTGGCGGCCCAGACTGTGTAAAAACCCAAGGTAAACCTTTGCTATGATTCCCCAGGATTTCATTGCAAGGGTTGCCCATGAAACGCTTCATTCAAGGTGAACACCGAGGTCAAAGTACCTTGCTTCCCGAGAGTCTCGACGATTACGTC